>JBKBPE010000076.1:0-6418 GCA_046293375.1 Aquificaceae bacterium | reverse complement strand
CGGTGTAGAGGAGATAGTAAACATACCAATGCTTTCTGAAGAAAGGGAGATGTGGAGAAGGTCTGTGGAATCTGTCAAGAGAAATTTAAAAACTGTAGAGGAGATACTAAATGCGAGAAGTTTTGTATAAGGATATAGTCAAAGCTGTTAAAGATATAGCCATCAAGGCAAACTATGAACTACCAGAGGATGTAGTTTATGCTTTTCAATTTGCCATAGAGAGAGAGGAATCACAGTTAGGAAGGGAAGTTTTAAGACAGATAATTGAAAACGCACAAGCTGCAAGGGAGGAGCAGATGGCCTACTGCCAGGATACTGGTGTTGCTGTAGTTTTTGTGGAAATAGGCCAAGAAGTCCACATAAAAGGTGGGTATCTTTTGGATGCAATAAACGAAGGAATCAGCCTGGCATATACGGAAGGATACCTGAGGGCATCCATGGTTTGGGACCCCATATTTGAGAGGAAAAACACAGGAGATAACACTCCTGCCCTAGTGCACACCCTTCTGGTGCCAGGAGACAGGCTAAAAATAACCTTTGCTCCAAAAGGTGCTGGCTCTGAAAACACTTCAAGGCTTGCAATGCTAAAGCCTGCTGATGGATGGGAGGGTGTAAAGAAATTCATACTTGAAACGGTAGGGCTTGCTGGACCTAACGCATGCCCACCGCTTACCGTAGGGGTTGGGATAGGTGGAAACTTCGAGTACTGTGCGCTTTTGGCAAAAAAAGCTCTTCTTAGGAAGTTAGGAGAGAGGAATCAGAACCCAATAGCTAGAAAGATAGAAGAAGAACTCATAGAAGACATAAACAAGCTGGGGCTTGGTCCCATGGGCTTTGGTGGAACTGTTACCGCCATAGACGTAAAAGTGGAGCTTTATCCTTGCCATATAGCTTCACTCCCAGTAGCAGTGAATATACAGTGCCATGCTTCAAGACACGCAGCGATAGAGCTATGAAGTACATATTTTTTTTAGCTCTTGTTGGTCTGATCACAATACTCTTTCTGTCTGGATTCCTCTTTAGAGTTCTAAGGAGTAAGCTAAAACTTCATGAATAAGGTATTCTTGAGCCTATACACTGGTTCTCTCTTCTTCCTTCTCCTTGTTGTGGCTCCTGTACTGCTAAGGTATGGAGAGAACAAAAACCTTGCCGGTAGATTTTATGGAAAGATCCTTTGGAGGTTTTATCCTATTGCTTTTTTGCTGCTTTTGCTCTATCATATATACGATGGTAAGAACTTTTACTCTTTGTACCTCATGGTTGGGTTGGGGGTGAACGTAGTTATATCCTATTGGCTGAAAACGTACAAAAAGAGCATTGAGGACATTGATCAGATACCATACGGGGACAAAAAGAGAGTATTATTTAGGAGGGTATCTTTCCTATCAACTTTTGTTCTGTTCATAAATTTTTTACTTTCCTTAGGTCTCCTTTACTTATCATGAACGGAGGTTTTGATGCAAGAGCACAGAGTAAACAGACAGATCAGGTCTAAAGAAGTAAGGTTAATTGATGAGGCTGGTAAGCAAGTAGGCATTTTACCGCTGGAAGAAGCCTTGAGGATTGCTGAAGAAAGGGGGCTTGACCTTGTTGAGATAGCACCACAAGCAAGACCACCAGTTTGCAAGATCTTAGATTACGGAAAGTTCATATACGAACAGAGGAAAAGAAAAAAGATAGCCAGAAAGAAGCAAAAGGAGCATGCAATAGAAGTTAAAGATATGCAGCTCTCTCTGAGGATAGATGAACATGACCTCAAAGTAAAACTGAAGTACATGAAGGAGTTTTTGGAAGAGGGTAATAAGGTACGTGTAAGGATAAGGTTCAGGGGCAGAGAACACATACATCCCGAGCTTGGGGATAAACTGGTCAACAGGATAACTGAAGAGCTAAAAGACGTGGGAGAACTCGAATCCGAACCTAAAAAGGAAGGAGCTTTCCTAATTTTTGCCTTTCTACCCAAGAAAAAAAGCTAAGCTCTCTTTTCCATATAACCCTTTCTTAGTCTATAACCTTCTTCTGGATAGAGCCCATAGAAGAGGTTCTGAACATGGTTTCCCTCAACAAAGAAGCCCCATCTTTCTAAAAAGCTTCCCAACATGATAAAAGCAAAAGCAAGGGTATAAAGAAAATAATAGTCCAGGTTGGTAAACAGAGAGTAAAGCAACAGCAGGATAGGTGCTAGAAAGTTCAGAATATAAAAGGTTGGCATGACTATACTCAATATCTCCTTTCCCTTTCTGTAATAAAACTCTGTAGTGCAGTAGTTGTCGGTGGTGGTCCCAACATCCAAAACTCTTATGGGCCTGTTATGCGGAAGGTTGAGAGCTTCATTAATGGTTGGTCTCTTTATAAGTTGGTTCCTTACGTTGAAAGCTATCCTAAGGCTGAGCCCAAGAAAAAGAAATAATAAGGTTAGAAGGGCAAAAACTTTGGTGAGTTCTGGTTTGTAATGGTATGTTGTAAGTAAAAAACTTGAAGAGCCAAGGACAAGGTACATGTTCAGATAGTAAAGTACAGTAATAGATGTGTTCCACTCTAATACAAACCTGTTTGAAGCATATATCATAGCTGTTGAAAAGGCAGAAAGCCAACCCAGAAGTAGGGTTAAGAGCCCAAAGGAATTTTGCAAATAAGCATGCCAATCAGCAACGTAAAGGACAATATAAACCAATAAGGAAAAACCATATGCTCCGCTAAACACAGCTTCTCTAGAAAGCCAAGAAGTATGAAACCTTATTATGGCCTTCCAGGCTCTGAGCCTATGTCCAAGATGAAAACTTGCACCAGCAGCACCGAGAGCAATGAGCAGAAGGGATGTCATTCCAGAAAACAGAACCATGTGCTTGGGTAATGTTAAAAGAAGGTTCATCAGATACGTAAAGCTGAAAAGGCCAATGGATGTACCAGCAGTTAAGAAAAACCATATGAGCGACACGGGTGGGTGCATCCTTATCCTCCTTTGTAATGTTTTCTGACCACCTCAAGAAAGAGCGGGTTGTCTGGCTTTAAGATATGCTCGTTTATGTGGGTTTGGATCTCCGTCTTTGGAAGGTAATGATTGGCAGGGTTCGTTCCCATATCTGGAAATAGAACAAAGGCATTTCTTTCCTTTATAACTCTGTAAACTTCACTGTTTTGGTCCTCTATATCACCAAAGAACCTTGCTTTGGCAGGGCATGTCAAGACGCATGCAGGCTTTCTGTGTTCTGGAGGCAGTGAATTATCGTATATCCTGTCTATACAAAGTGTACACTTTTTCATAACTTTGTCTGCTTCATCAAACTCCCTACATCCATAGGGGCAAGACCAGGAACACAGCTTACAGCCTATGCAGTCATCATAGTTTACAAGTACTATACCATCCTGCTCTCTCTTGTAGCTGGCACCTGTAGGGCATACAGGAACGCAAGGAGCATCCTGGCAGTGAAGGCATGACTTGGGAAGGTGAAAAACTTGAGTTTCTGGAAACTCTCCTACCTCATAACTCATTATTCTGTTGTACCAAACGCCCTTTGGCTTCTCTCCGTAAGGGTCAAAATCTGAAAGGGGGCCAAATTTGGCCTGAGTGTTCCACTCCTTGCAGTTTGTCGCACAAGCATGACATCCAACGCATGTGTTCAGGTCTATAACTAAAGCAAACTGAGCCATAGTTTACCTCCACTTATGGCCTATAACGTAGGACCTCTGACCATCTCTCCTTTATGTAGAAAAGAGGCTCTACTCTAAACTGTGGATAGGTCTGTGGTGTCTGGTCTTCCGCTTTGTAAACCTTGACTTTTGTATCAAACCAAGCAAGATGGCCTGTTATTGGGTCTCCGTAGTAAATTTCCTTACTTCCAATCTTTATGCTATGAGGGATCACATGGTTGAGTAAGAACCCTTCTTCTCCTTCATCTGCATTTGGCTTTAGCCCCCAAGTTCCCTTCATCTTACCTATAGCGTTCCATGTCCATACAGAGTTGGGTTCTGTTGTCTCTGTTAGGAAAGCCTGACATTTGACTTTACCAACCCTTGATTCTACCCATACCCAATCAAGATGGTTTATCCCAAGCTCTTTTGCTCTCTTTGGATTAATATAGAGGTAATTTCTTGATGATATCTGCCTTAGCCAAGCGTTTTGAGAATCCCAAGAGTGGTACATCCACTGGGGTCTTTGGGTGAAGGCATACATGGGGAAACCTTTTTCAGATACTTCCTCCTCAAAGGGTGGATACCAGAAGGGAAGTGGATCAAAGTACCTTATAAGCCTATCCCTGAGTATAGGGTCGTTGGGTGGTTGATTCTTCCCTTCCCAGAGGCCCATGCCAGCAAGCCTGAAAGTCTGTAATGGTTCTAAGTAAAAGTTAAAAACAATGGGTGCAACCTTTTTCAAGAAGCCTACGCTTACAGCCCACTCTTGATAATCCTTATTTACATGTCTGTAGAACCTCATGCTATCTGGCAATTTATAGTAGAAGAATCCTCTGTTTTTTACGTACATTTCAAGCTGGTTTTGATTGGGTTCACCAACAAAGTGTTTGTCTCCTCTTTCCCCTCTCCAGCCTGCCAAAGCTCCCACACCAGGCCTTGGTTGCCAGTTTATCAAAAAGTCCTTGAAGTCTTTGTACCTTCTTGAACTATCTTCTTTAACAAAGCCTGGCAACTTTAACCTCCAGCCTAGCTCCACCATAACATCTCCCCAAGGCTTAACATCGTAGCCGTTGGAAACTGGGTCCACCACAGGCTGCCTTATGGCATCCACCGGACCATCAACGGAGGATGGTGGCCTGTCAAGTAGGGAAAGTGAGAACCACTGCTCCAAGTATGTAGCATCGGGGAGGATAAGGTCGGAGTACGCCACTTGCTCACTGTAAAAGGCATCTATGGTTATGACCTTAGGTATAATGTAATTGCCGTTGCCATCAGTAGCCGTAAGTGCTTGGACTATGTAGGGAATATTTTGGGATGAATTCCAAGCCATGTTGGCCATGTATATCATAAGCACTTCAATGCCATAAGGGTCTTTCTTATAAGCTGCTGGTATAACGTTCTGTATGCATCCATGAGCTGCCATAGGGAACCACCAGCTGTATGCCCAATCTATCCTTATGGGATTTCCTTCTTCATCCACCAGAAGGTCATCGGGATTTTGGACATAACCAAGATGCGGACCAGGATATTGTTCTCCGTACTTTATGTCATATGGGGAAGATATCCTGTATGGTTTGGGTAGGTCCTCTATATGCTTGGGGTAAGGGGGTTTGTTGAGAAAGCCACCAGGAACATCAACAACTCCAAGCATCATCATAAGCAAAAACACAGCCCTTGCGGTTTGGAAACCGTTAGTGTGAGAAGCAATGCCTCTCATTATATGGAAAGATACTGCCCTTCCTTTGGTCTTTTTGTGCTTTCTTCCCCAAACGTCCGTCCACTCTATGGGGAGCTCTAAGGGTTCAAACAGAGCAATGCTCCCCATCTCCTTGGCCACTCTTTCTATGGTACTTGCTTGAATACCGGTTATCTTTTCTACTTTCTCTGGAGAGTACTCCTTTACCAGCCTCTCTGCAAAAATGTCAAAGGCTGGTCTTACCGTATAGCCTTCTGGTGTCTTAAACTCCCCTACGAAGGCTGGATCTAAACCCTCCGGAACTATTTTTTCAGCCGGTCTGAAGGAGCCAGACCTTCTGTCAAAGATCATGGGTTTTCCTTCCTCATTCCTGTAAAAGAGACGGTCCTTTGATGTTCCGTATGCTTCCACTACAAGCCACGGTGCGTTTGTAAACTCCTTTAGAAACTCCCAGTCTACAAGGTTGTACTTAAGAAGGACGTACATAATACCCATAAAGAAGGCTCCATCTGTACCTGGCCTTATTGGGATCCACTCGTCAGCCACAGCACCGTAACCCCACCTTACAGGGTTTACAATTACAAACTTACCACCTTTACGTTTCATCTCTTGGATTCCAAGCTTAAACGGGTTCGAAGAGTGGTCTTCTGCAACTCCTACCAGCATAAAGTACTTGGTGCTCTCAAAATCTGCCTCCCCAAACTCCCAAAAGGATCCACCAATGGAATAAAGCCCTGCGGCAGCTATGTTGACAGAACAGAACCCCCCATGAGCAGCCCAGTTAAAAGTTCCCAGCTGACTAGCAAACCAACCGTTTATGGCCTGCATTTGGTCCCTACCTGTAAAAAAGGCTACATAATGAGGGCCCTTTTTACGAGCTTCTTCCAGCCAGTCCGTAGCTATCTTCAGAGCTTCTTCCCATTCTATCTCCTTGAACTGCCCAGAACCTCTTGGCCCTACCCTTAAAAGAGGCTTCCTAAGCCTTGCTGGACTATACTCTTTCATGATGCCTGATGACCCTTTTGCACACAGGACACCCCTATTAGTAGGATGGACGTCGTTACCTTTTATGTAAGTTATTTTGTTATT
>JBKBPE010000075.1:0-6575 GCA_046293375.1 Aquificaceae bacterium | reverse complement strand
CTAAACCCTTTCCCCTTGCTGCTTTCTCTCCAGCTTCTTTTAAAGAAAACCAGTCTTTTTTGGGGCTCATGAGCAAAGTGGTAGTCAGATGCGTAGCTCCTATCCTTTTAGCAAATTTTGCAGATTCCTCCAACCTGTAGTCAAAGCATACTTTGCACCTTTTACCCCTCTCAGGCTCATCCTCATAGCCCTTGACCGCTAACATCCAGCTTTCTACGTCATACTCCCCTTCGTAAAGTTCTATACCAAGAACTTGGCATGTTCTCTTGGTTTCTATTAGTCTCAGCTTGTACTCCTCGTAAGGATGTATGTTGGGGTCATAAAAAAAACCCACAATCTCAAACCTTGGGTAATCTTCTCTCAATCTTTTCAGGAAGTAAAGAGAGTCAGGAGCACAGCATATATGGACGAGAACCTTCATAAGTTTAATCATAAATCAAGTTTAGTAAAGAGCTCTCTTACCTTCTGTGGAATGGACACTACACTTCCTTTGTTTATAATACAGTGCCTTGTGGAGCCTAAGGCTCTTATTTGACTCTCTACCATCAGTATATACTCAAAGGAAAAGATAAACCTATCCATATGCGTAAGTTTAGTCTCTATACACACTACCTCATCATAATAAATAGGTCTTTTAAACTGGCACCTTGCTTCCAAAAGCACCACATCATAGCCGTCCTCTCTTAACTTTGAATAAGGATACCCTATAGCTCGCAAGAGCTCTCCTCTTGCCTCTTCAAAATATCTAAAATAGTTAGAGTGATGAACTATCCCCTGAGCGTCCGTCTCGTAAAACTGAACCCTCCTTTTGTATACGGTTTTCATAATGATGGTGTTTATACCCATGCCCATCACCTTATAAAATCCACCTTAAGGTAACTCTTTATAGCCTCTGGCACTTTAACAGAACCATCCTCCATCTGGTAGTTTTCCAAGATAGCTGCGAGCGTCCTCCCTATGGCAAGCCCAGAACCGTTCAGAGTATGCACGTATCTTGTTTTCCCAGTGCTATCTTTGTATCTTGTGTTCATCCTTCTTGCCTGAAAGTCCCCACAGTTGGAACAGGATGAAACCTCTCTATATCTGCCTTGGGATGGAAACCAAACCTCAATGTCGTAAGTCTTGGATGCTGAGAAGCCCATATCACCTGTGCAAAGAAGAACAACCCTGTAAGGCAGGTCAAGGACCCTTAGAACGTCTTCAGCATCCTGAACGAGCTTTTCTAGTTCATTGTGAGATTCTTCAGGCCTTACAATCTTAACAAGCTCAACTTTGTTAAATTGGTGCTGCCTTATTATGCCCCTTATGTCTTTGCCATAAGCTCCAGCTTCTCTTCTGTAGCATGGTGTGTAAGATGTAAGATATATGGGAAGGTCTTCCTCTCTGAGCAATTCATCCCTAAAAAGGTTGGTGAGGGATACCTCTGCAGTTGGTATAAGGTAAAGCTCGTCCCTTTCACATCTGTAAAGCTCCTCTTCAAACTTGGGAAGCTGGCCAGTCCCTATTAGTACCTCTGGCTTTACAAGGTGTGGCGGCATTATTTCCTTGTATCCCTTGACTGAGTGCATATCAAGCATAAAGTTTATAAGTGCCCTTTCCATTTTGGCTCCGATACCAGAAAGGACTGTAAATCGGCTTCCAGAAAGCTTTGCCCCCCTTTCAAAATCTAGCAAACCAAGCCTTTCGCCTATCTCCCAGTGTGGTGCTGGTTTGAAATCTCTTGGCATTCCATGCTTTCTTACCTCCACATTCTCACTTTCGTCCTTACCAAGAGGAACATCCAAGGATGGTAAGTTGGGAATGCGAAGCATAAGGTCTTTTAACTCCCCTTCTATCAAATGAACCTTCGCTTCAAGTTCATCTATGCGCTGTTTTAGCCTTCTTACCTCCTCTTCAGCAAGGGTTGTATTTTTCTTTTCCTTCCTTAAAGCTCCTATCTCTTTGCTCTTTTTGTTTCTTTGGGCTCTTAGGTCTTCAAACTCTTTAAGGATGTTTCTTCTTTGTACATCCACCTTTAACACTTCATCCACAAGCTTAACAAGGTCCTTGCCCCTCGCTGAGAGCCTTTCCTTTACAAAATCTGGCGACCTTCTGATGAGTTCCAAATCAAGCATAAAGATATTTTAAAATAACATCAAAGACAAAATTCCTAAGGTTATCAGCTTCCACCAATCCTTTAAAAAGTACAAAGTAAAAGCTCCAAGGGTTTCTACAAACATAGCCTTTTCAAAAGATATAAAAGACCTTAGCGTAAACTCCAAGCTGGAAAAGACATCCACAAGCTTTATGATCAACTTGCCCAATGCTTCCACGGGAAAAGTGGGAAGGTTAAAAGAGCTGACAACTTCCAGAAGGGAGTAAGCTGTGAATGGTACAAAAAGTACCGCTACAACCGGTGTAGCTATAATAGAGACTGGAGCTACCAAAGAGAAGGAAGCTACAAGGGGGGCTGTGCCTAGGAAGGCAAAGAGCGATGACCAGAAGGATAGGAACAGGTAATACCATGCCTTAACTTTGAACCTTGTGTTGAAGAACCTCTTTATACCTTCAGTGTTTCTCACAGAAAGTATAAGATAGAGAGTTGCAAAGAATGACAACCAAAAGGAGTAGGATTTAACGTAATGGGGATAAACAGAGAGGATAAGACAACCAGACAAAAAGAGCAAACCAAGGAGATCTGGCCTTCTATAAAAGAGCTTTACAAGCAAGGCAAAGAACAGCATAACATAAGCTCTCAAAACGGGAGGTTCATAGGGAACAAAGAGAAGTACGTAGAAGGTTATACCAAGCAAAGACAGGAGAATTCCGTATCTGTGAGGGGCTATTTTGTTAAGCATCAAGGCTATTAGGGTTACATGAGAGCCAGACACAACAAGAAGATGAGTAAGACCAGTGAGGCCAAAGGACGATTGAACTCTAAGGGGTAACACGTCTTGTTCCTCACCGAATATATATGCCAGAAAAAGACTGCTCACTTCTTTATCCTGTATCCTCTGCTCTGCTTTCTCTATGAAGCCATCCCTTATACTCTTCTTCTTAGGATAAATGGCCTTTAGCATCCCATAGGAAGCCGATAAAAAAACCTTCCCTTTCCTTACCTTTACGCTTGCCTCTAACCCAACTGTTCTAAATTCCAAGCTTTCTGCTCCATATATTTTGAGTAAAGCCCTCTTCCCATAGATTTCTGGGAATTCCCCACCTACAACCTCACCCCTGATCTCTATATAGCTTCCCTTTTGTTCGGGAATGCCGTTGGACTCAAAAACCACATAGCCCCTTCCCAAGTTTTCATCCTCAGTGTACGGATCATGGGCTCTAAAGAAGGAAAAGGGTAAAATCAGAAGGAAAAGAAGCAAACTTTTCATAGGTATTTTATGATACCACTTCCGCAAAGGTTACCATCCTATCCTGTGTTTTCTCCCTTCTGTAGGAAGGAAGCTTATGATTGCATATGGTACATACGTTTAGCCTTAGGAACTTTCTTATGCCTCCTCTTCTTAGCTTTATGATGGCTTCTTCCTGAGTGTCAAGGAATAGAGAGCCATTTTTTATATGCAAGGAAAGAAAGCTTTTCTCAAATTCCTTCCCTACTTTGTAACAACATGCCTTTGCAGAAGGTCCAACAAAGGCAACAGTGTGGCTCAAGGGTTCAAACCTTTCAAACATTTTCAAAGTATTTTCTATAATACCATCCCTTAGTCCCCTCCAGCCTGCGTGTATAACTGCAACTGTTCTGTATCCCAAGATGGCTAAGGGTACACAGTCAGCCGTCCTGATGCCTATCTTTGTATTTACAAGGGTAGTGATTATCGCATCACCTTCCTCATCTTCCATCTTATCGAAGAGTATAACCCTGTTAGAGTGTACCTGTTTGGACACGTAAATGTCTTCATCCCCCCTCCACAGCTTTACACCCAACCTTGCCTTTTCAAGTTTAAGGGAAAAGATCAGGTCAGCTTCTTTGCTCTCTTTGTAGCTGCACTTATACATTCTATAATAGTACCAGAAAAACCTCTCTCCTCTAGTACCTTTATCCCTTCTATGGTTGTACCTGCTGGAGATGCAACCCTTACTATCCAATCCTCTGGGTGTTTGTCTGAGTTTTTGAGCGTCACGCAGCTACCAAGAAGTAAGCTTAGCACCATATCTCTGGCAAGCTCGTAAGAAAAACCCTCTCTTATGCCTGCCAGAATGAGAGCAGATACAAACTTGAACACAAAGGCCGGTCCAGAACCAACCAAGGCGGTGAAACTGTCCATCAAAGCCTCATCTATCTGGTAGAGGCTGCCGCAAGATGAGAAAGTTTTTATGAACTTTTCCCTCTCTTCCTCATCCACCTCTTGAGAGCACACGTACGCCATTGTCCCCTTTTGAACTATCACATTTATGTTGGGCATAGTCCTTATGACCTTCCTTTTACCTACAACCTTTTGTATCTCCTCTACATTAAGGCCGGCCACTATACTCACAAGAACTTTACCATCCATCATGTCCTTTATCTCATAGAGCACATCCTTAGCATCCTTTGGCTTTACAGCAAGAAGTATGAAATCTGAACCACTCACCAAGAATTTGATGTTTTTTGCAACGCCAAAACCTTCTTCCATCGCCTTTATTCTTTTCTCTTCGTTTATCTCATAGATTATTATCTCCTCTGCAGAATCCTTCAGTCCCTTAGCAAAACTGCTTCCCATGCTTCCATAACCAATAACCCCTAACCTCAAGCGAACCTCCTTGATAAGCATATGTTATATTTTATAACCATACGTGGAGGTATACAATGAGCCTAATATCTTATGATGAGGCCCTTTCCCTAGTACTTGAAAACACGAAAAGGGTTGATACGGAAAAGGTCCCATTGGATATGGCTTTGTACAGAGTTTTGGCTGAGGATGTTTTTGCAGATACAGATAAGCCGCCCTTTGATAGCTCCGCCATGGATGGCTATGCAGTAAAGTACGAAGATATAAAAAGCGCCAGCGAAGAAAGCCCTATAAAGTTAAAAGTTCTAACAGAGATACCAGCTGGCGCAAAAGAGAACAATCATCTGAAGAGGGGTGAGGCTGCCTTGATATTTACTGGTGCTCCAATACCTGGCGGAGTTGACGTAGTGGTCCCTTTGGAGCTTACGCATACAGAGGAAGGTTTTGTTTTTGTAAAACACCCTTTGAAGAGGGGGAGCAATATAAGAAAAAGGGGGGAGGAAGTAAAGAAGGGTGAGAAGTTAATAGAATCTGGAACTTGGATAAGGCCCTATGAGGTTGGCCTGATGGCTTCTGTAAACAAGGTTTTACCCCAGGTCTACAGAAGGCCCAGAGTGGGTATACTTTCAACGGGTGATGAGATAAAGGACATTGGGGATACACTTGAAGAACCGTCTCAGATAAGGAGCTCCAACGGTCATATCCTTTTGGCACAGGTTTTGAAAAGCGGGGGCGAGGCTTGCTATATAGGTATAGTAAAGGACAATTCAGAGGAGATCAGAAAAGCTTTAGAATGCATGCACAGCTATGATGTTTTTATAACAACAGGTGGTGTTTCTGCAGGTGGAAAAGATTATACACAGTATATTGTCAAGGATATGGGCGTAGATGTTAAGTTTCACAGGTTAAGGATAAAGCCAGCAAAGCCAGTCCTCTTTGGTGTATATGGGAATAGCAAACTCTTCTTTGGTCTTCCTGGAAATCCTGTATCATGTACCATTGCTTTTGACCTTTTTGTTTATCCTGCTCTTTTGAAGATGGTGGGTAGAAGAGACTTTGCTCCAAATGTGTTTAGAGCTATTCTTGAAGAAGATTTCTACAGAAGGGATGGAGAGAGAAGAGAGTTTGTGAGGGCAAAGGTTAGCTTTAGAGAAGAAAAAGCTTACTGTTCTTATTCTCCAAAAACTCAATCTCACATGCTTACATCCTACGTAGACATGAACGCTTATATGATAGTTTACGAAGGGGTTAAAGAACTTAAAAAGGGAGGCCTGGTTGACGTTATAATGTTTCCCTGATGCTTTATTTCCTACTTTTATTTATCCCCTTTCTTTACTTTATAAACCTTGGCCTTCCACAAGTTTGGATACCTAACGAATCTTTCTACGCAGACGCTTCAAGGCATATGCTTGAAAGCTTTGATTTTTTGACCCCTTATTATAACGGCCAGTTAAGGCTTGCAAAGCCACCCATGACATACTGGATAGTTTCTTTGGGATACGCTATCTTTGGTATAAACGAGCTTGGTCTGAGGTTCTTTCATGCCTTGCTCGGTCTTTTAGTTGGACTTCTTACCTTTTTACTGTCTAAGGAAGTTTTGAAGGACACCAAAACGTCCCTCTTTTCTATGCTTATACTTCTTACATCCTTCCAGTTCTTTGCCAACGCAAGATATGCTTCTCCAGAGGTTCCTTTTGTCTTCTTTATAACACTCTCCCTTTACCTCTGGCTCCTTGGTTACAAAAGAGGCAACACCCTTTTGATTTTTTTAGCTTTCCTTTCTTCTTCCCTTGCGATGCTTGTAAAAGGGCCGGCTGGCTTTTTTATCCCGGCAAGTGTTGTCTTTCTCTACCTTATCTTAAACAACCCTAA
>JBKBPE010000074.1:0-6656 GCA_046293375.1 Aquificaceae bacterium | reverse complement strand
GGGGAGCTAAAGAGTATAAAATTTGCCTCTGATGGATAAGGTTTTATACCATCTACCTTTGAAAGCTCATAAAAGAGCCTATCCCTTTCTCTGATTACCATCTCTATAGCTTCTTCTATGATGGGATAGAATTCTGTAAGCATAAGCTTGGCTATAACTTGGGAAGGATAAGTGACGTTAAAGGGAAGCCTCATCTTGTTTATCTCATAAGCTACAGAATCTTTGGCTATCAAAACACCCACTCTTATCCCAGCCATACCTATTTTTGAAAGGGTTCTCAAAACTACAGTATCCTCCCTTCTTAGTGCATCCTCCAGGAAGGTTTTTTTTGAGAAGTGATAGTATGCTTCGTCTAAGACAGTAAAAAGCCCCATCTCCCTAATCTTTGCTATTTTATCTGTACTAAAGCAGTTACCCGTAGGGTTGTTAGGGTAAGAGAAAAAGGAAAGAATAGGCTTTTTTGTTTCTATAGCCATTAAAGAATCCTCCAGGTTTATATCCATTCTGTCGTCAACCTTTATTTCTACGCTTTCTCTTCCCAGAATCTTTGCAGATATCTGATACATGCTGTAAGTGGGGATAGGATAGTATACACCCCTTTTTAGCTCACCTATGGCTATGCTTAAATAGTATATGAGCTCGTCGGAACCATTTCCCAAAACCAAGTTCTCTTCCTTTACATCAAAGCGGTAAGCTAGCACTTCTTTAAGCTCATCAGCCCTTGGGTCCGGATACCTGTTTATTGGTACCTGGGCTATCTCTTCGCATATTTTCCTTTTTACATAATCTGGAAATAGGATAGGCATTTCGTTGGAAGATAGCTTTATATGGGCCTTTGTGGTTTCTGTCTTGTAAGGCAAAAGTTCTTTTATTCTGCTGCTTATCACAGTTGAGCCTGTTCCTTCTCAGTTGCCTCTTCTTTCTCTTCTTCTTCTTCAATTCTACCAAGGTATAGCTCAAGCTCAGCAACCGTTGATTCTGTCAATTTATCCTCCAGTATACCCTTTATAAGTCTGTTTAACTTCCTTTCATCCCCAATGGCTATACCGTTAAGTACATAATAAAGCCTTTTTGGAAGTGAAAGCACTACCCTTTTGTATCTTGGACCTCCTTTTTTTCTACCTCTTTTCGCCATTTTCTCCTCCTTGTTGCGATATTATATTTATGTTAACATGTTTTTTAAAGTCTTGCTTATATTTTTTATGATATCAGCCATAAATCATGTAAGAGCCTTTGATGATATAGATGTAATATATCTGCCCGAGGAGCATACAAGCATAGAAGACCATCAGTTTCAGCTTAGGGTTATTGAGTGCCTTTATAAAACAGGCTACAGTTTTTCCATAGGTATGGAGATGTTCCAACAGCCTTTTCAAAGGTACCTTGATGATTACATAGATTGCAAGATAACAGAGCAGGATATGTTAGAGAAGACAGAGTACAGAAAGAGATGGGGTTATGATCCATCGCTTTACACATCTATATGGAGGTACGCAAGGGAGAAAGGTATAAAGCTTTACGCCCTTAACTTACCTACGGAGCTCTTGGTGAGGATAAAGAGAGAAGGCTTGAAGAGCGTACAAGACCCCATCCTTCCAGACCCAATCATAGACTTAACACAAGAGGAGAAGAAAAGGCTTGAAAGGATCTTAGAGATCCATCCAAAAACGGATGCACCTTACTTCTTTGACGTACAAAATGCCTGGGATAATGTTATGGCTTATGCTGTAGTAAGAATGCTCAACCATCATCCAGACAAAAAAGTAGTTGTTTTGGTAGGAAGAGGGCATGCTGAGAGTCTAAAGATGGGTATGCCTTACAGAGTTGGCCTCCTAAAACCTGACGTGAGACAGATGATACTAAGAAGGGGGGATGATCATCTTCTGTTCTCTATGGATCTTTCCAAAGAGAGCTCATCAGCAAGCTCTATAAGGGTTCCAAACTGCAATCCGTAAGAGATTCTGGTGACTTTGAGCGATGGAAACCTCTTCCTTAGGAGTTTGATAAGGTAGTTGGCAGTGGCTTCGCCTTCCAAGTTGGGGTTTGTAGCCACTATAACTTCCTTTGCCCTGTATGTTTCTATTCTTTCAAGCAGTCTGTCGATGTTAAGGTCTTGGGGTGATATACCCTCTAAGGGTGCTATTCTACCACCGAGCACATGGTACACACCAGTGTAACGCTCGAGCCTCTCAATAGCAAAAGAATCCTGCGACTCTTCCACCACGCATATGAATCTTTTGTTCCTCTTCTCATCGGAACATATGTAACAGATATCCTTGTCTGTTAAAAGTCCGCATTCTGAGCACTTTTTTATATTCTCTACTGCATTTCTTAAGGAATTGACTATGTTTGCTCTGTCTTCTTGACCGAGCTTTAGAAGGTTATACAGGAACTTGCTTGCTCCCCTCTCTCCGTAAGTTGGTATCTTTGTCAAGTTCTCCAGAGCATCCTTTAAAGGTTTTGGGAAAATATCCTCAAAAGCCAAATATACCTCCAAACCTTCTCTTTACAGCTTCCAGCATCATATCTCTTGAAAGGTCCTGAGCAAGGTTCAGAAGCTCTATAAGCGTGTCCTTGACCTCAGAAATGTTTCTATCCTGCAAGTATTTTATATCCTCAATCTCCCCAAAGCCGTTAAAGGTTATGGTTATTCCGTTCTTTTCTATCACTTCCTTCTTCTGTCTTAAGTCTTCTTTTATTTGATCCAACATTCCATCAAGGTTTTTGAAATTTCTTATAAAGCTTGTCAAGTCCATCCTATCTTTCTCTTTCTCCTCTTATAAACTCTTCTACCATAGCTCTTGCTTTCCAGTCAGGATACTGCACTGGTGGATGCTTCATCGTGTAAGCGCTTATAGAGTAAAGTGGACCACCTATGCCCCTATCCCTTGCAAGTTTACAACATCTTATGGCATCCATCATAGAACCAGCACTGTTGGGGGAATCTTCCACATCAAGCTTTAGCTCCACGGACATAGGTACATCTCCAAACTGTTTGCCTTCTATCCTAATATAGGCTATCTTTCTATCTTTGAGCCATGGAATCCAGTCTGAAGGGCCTATGTGTATGTTGTAATCTTTCAAATCATAAGGTATAAGGGAGGATACAGCTTCCGTTTTAGATTGTTTCTTTGTCTTTAGTCTGCCTCTTTCCAGCATGTTTAGAAAGTCAGTGTTGCCCCCAAAGTTAAGCTGGTATGTCCTTTCTATCTTTATTCCCCTGTCTGTAAAAAGTTGAACAAGAGTTCTGTGGAGTATGGTGGCCCCCAGTTGAGATTTTATATCATCACCTACCACAGGTATACCCTCTTTCTCAAACTTTTCAGCCCAAACTGGGTCTGATACTATAAAAGTTGGCATACCGTTTATAAAAGAGACGCCAGATTTTATACACGCTTCCGCGTAAAACCTTGCAGCGTTTTCAGCTCCCACTGGCACGTAGTTGATCAGTATATCAGCTTTAGTGTCTCTTAGGACCTTTACTAAATCTTCCAGTTCATCCTCCTTTTCTTTGGAGAGCACAAAGCTCCTGTCCGCTGGATAATCAGCCATATGGTTGGCTACCCCATCAAGCACTCTTCCCATCCTTACCTTTACCCCTGTCTTTTGGATATCCGATTCAAAAATGGCTGTACAGTTAGGCAGTGCAAATATTGCCTCTGAGATATCTTTCCCCACCTTCCTTTCGTCAATGTCCCAGGCAGCGACAACTTCCACATCCCAAGGTTTGTAACCGCCCACGTCCTCAAACATCAAACCGTTAATATCCGTACTCTGCTTTTTTTTGTAGTAGTAGATACCTTGTATCAGGGAGCTCGCACAGTTGCCCACACCAACTATGGCTATCCTTATCCTTTCGGGCATTTCAACCTCCACAGAAGTAAAAAGCTTTATAATATTATACAGCTTATGAGGGTTTTGATAGTACTTTATTCAAAACTGCTTGGGGACAAAGATTTTGTTGGTAGGCTTGAGGAGAATATAAAACTCCTAAAGAAGCTGATAGGACCGGACAGTTTGTATGCTGTTATAACTTCCGAGATGAAAAGCTTCATTGATAAATTTCCCGACCTTGTTTTTATAAGAAATGACAAAGATACACTCTTCTACGGTATATACAAAGGGTTTAGAAAGCTAAGGGGTAATGACGTTCTGGTCCTTGACGGTAAAGAAATGCCCACAAAAGAGAGGATAATGAAATTTATAAGTCAAAGGAGGAAGAATATCCTGTCCGTTGCTGAGATGGGTTGGAGAGGCATAGCAATGGTAAAGCTTATAGACTTGGATTATGTGATCAGAACCATGGAGAGATTTTTAAGCGAAGAGAAAGACTTTTTAGAGGTTATGAGGTTGGTAAAGGAAGATTACGGAATAGATTATGAAGTTTTAGGAGGTTTGGAAAATGAATGAAATAACTGTAGGCAAGTATACAGTTAGGACAGACAGGTATTACACAAAAGAGCATGAGTGGGTGCTTGTTAAGGGCAACAGGGCTTGGATAGGAATAACGGATTATGCTCAGAAAGAGTTAGGGGACATAGTCTATGTAGACCTACCCTCCGTAGGGCAGAGCTTTGAAAGTGCTGATACCATGGCAAACATAGAATCTGTGAAGAACATATCTCCAGTTTATTCCCCACTGTCTGGAACCGTTGTGGAAGTCAATGAGCAGCTCGTAGATGAGCCTCACCTTATAAATGAGTCTCCTTACGATGATGGATGGATAGCCATTATAGAGATGTCAGACCCGATAGAAATAGAGGACCTAATGCCAGCACAGGACTATGCAGAGCTTCTTGTTGAAATAATAAAAGACGAGAAAGGAGAAGAGGTGCTCTTAGAGGAGGAGACAACACCATCTTATGAGGAGTCCATTGAGTCTCTACCAGAAGAAGAGCTTGGTTATGAGGAAAGAGAGAAGTAATGTACATTCCCCATTCAGATGAAGAAGTAAGTGAAATACTAAAAAGTTTGGGTCTCTCTTCCTTGGAGGACCTTTTCTCGCATATAGAAAAGGATTTGCTAGTACCTCCAAAGCTTGACCCACCACTATCCGAGGAAGAGATAAGAGAAACCTTTAGAGATCTCTCCTCAAAGAACAGGACCTTGATAACCTTTGCCGGCTTTGGAGCCTACGACAGAATAGTACCATCCGCTGTATGGCAGATTCTAAACAGGGGTGAGTTTTTAACATCTTACACCCCTTACCAGGCTGAAGCTTCGCAGGGAACTCTTCAGTCTCTTTTTGAATACCAAACGCTCATCTGCCAGCTTACGGGTATGGATGTAGCAAGCGCCGGCATTTATGATGGTGCATCGGCTCTGGCAGAAGCCATACTGATGGCAAAGTCCATAAGAGGGGGTGGAAGAAGGGTTATACTCTCACAAGGTGTACACCCATTTTATAGGAGTGTTGTACACACTTATCTTATGGGGCATAAAGATGAGATGCTAACAGTTCCACTTTGCCATGAGGGATATACTGACTTGGATGTCCTTAAGAATGGTATGGATAACGCTTATGCTTTGGCTGTTCAGTATCCCAACTTCTTAGGTTTTGTTGAACCCCTTAAAGAGATAGGCAAACTTGCAAGAGAGAGGTTTGTTCCTCTTATAGTAGTGGCAGACCCAATAGCTCTTGCTCTGCTTAAACCACCAGGTGAATTTGGCGCGGATATAGTTGTTGGAGAAGGGCAACAGCTCGGTATACCCCTAAACTTTGGCGGTCCTTACGCAGGCTTTTTTGCAACAAAGGAAGAGTATATCAGGAAGATGCCCGGAAGAGTATCGGGCGTTGGTGAAGATATAGAGGGAAGGAGAGCTTTCACATTAGTTCTTCAAACAAGGGAGCAGCACATAAGAAGGGAGAAAGCTACATCAAACATCTGTACCAATCAAAACTTGATGGCCATTGCCAACGCCATTTACATGGTTCTTTTGGGAAAAGAAGGCATAAGAGAGGTTGCCTACCAAAGTATATCAAAGGCCCTTTATCTAAAAAGTAAGCTCTTAGAGTTAGGTTTTGAAGATGTTTTCAGCGGCAAGCACTTGTGGGAATTTCCCCTCAAGCATCCAAAGGCCAACTATGTACGTAAAGAGCTCTTAGAGCATGGCTTTCTTTTTGGAGTACCTTTAGAAAGGTATGGCTACAAAGACACTCTTCTTATAGCAGTAACTGAAAAGAGAAGGAGGAAGGAAATGGACAGAGCTTTGTATTTTTTAAAAAGTGGTTTAGATTAAACTCGTGTAAGGATGGTATCATTGGAAGTCCTCCAGAGAGCTCCAGAGAAAGTGGGTGTTTACCTTTTCAAAAAGAACAACAGGGTACTTTATGTAGGAAAGGCAAAAAGCATAAAAGATAGACTTTTTCAGCATTTCAGACAAGCTGAAAAAGATGACAAGGAAAAGAACATAATAAAGAGCTCTGATGGTGTAGAGTGGATCCTTACAAGGAATGAGTTTGAAGCCCTCACCTTAGAGATAGACCTCATACAGCTTCACAAGCCCAAATACAACGTACTACACAAGTATGGTAGTGGTTATCCTCTGCTTGTGATAACTGAAGAAGATTATCCCACGGTTAAAATATCAAGGGGGAAAGATGTGCAAGAGAAGGCCTTTGGCCCTTTCTTCAGCGTGGGTAAGGCAAGGAAGAT
>JBKBPE010000073.1:0-6677 GCA_046293375.1 Aquificaceae bacterium | reverse complement strand
GAAGCCCCCCCACCTCCGCAAGACATAACAAACAGAAGCATGATGAAAAATTCTCTTTTCATAGCAACCTCCTTAGAACATCCAAGATATGGCAGCTCTGTATACGTTTTGCTTTTTGGCCCCAGTTGGTGCAAACCTCACGTAGTCAGTCTTTAAAGCCACCAACGGATGAGGTTTGTAGGATAGTCCCATGTTATAGATTTGGACCTTTGAGCCTGAAGGTTTTTCAAAGCCTTCGGGTATGCTCGAATGGGTATTATAGTTTTCGTATACACCGAAAAGGTAAAGCTGTTGGTAGCTTACACTGAAAAGTCTGAGTATATCGTAAGCAACCTGGGTGTAAAATCCGTAAAACTTCTTGGGGAATGTGGTACAAGCAGAGAGGTCGCCAAGCTGGGTGCATGATGGGTCTTCACTTATAGCAATTGATATTCTGTCTGCCTTTGATATGTTTCCGTAAACCCCTACTGCCCTTATATCCCAGCCTCCATACTGCCACCAAAGATGGGGGGAAAAAAGGCTAACAATTCCAAGTTTCTTACCTTCGTCCTTCTGAATGCCGCCTACAAAAGTACTTCCACCCACTTTTATGTTATAAGGAAAGTTAAGGTCCAACCTACCTGTGAAAGCAATTTGGTCTGCCGCCGCTTTAAAACCACTCTGTCTGAACCCTCTTAAGAGCTCCCCCTTCTCTATGCTTTCTCCAGCCTCTTCGTTGGGTTTTAGACCGTTTGTAATGTAAGCTTTGTATTCAGCAATTCCCACCTTACCATAAATTCCAATACCAAGCTCTCTAAAGGTTGTTGGTATTATGTTTCTCTCAACAAAGGGTCTGTCTACACTCGGGAAGGTTGGAGGTTCATGGTACTCGTTTATTATACCCACGGGGATGAGGAGAAGGCCACCCCTTAACCCAAACCTTTCGTTAAAGTTGTAATCAAGAAAGGCAAACTCTACCTCAACCTCGCCGCTCTTTTGGGCACCTTCTACAAAGGCGTGGGCCCATTCTATCTCTGAGTTGAACTTTAGCTTTTCATCAAAAGCATAACCAAAGTAAAGAACAAGTCTTTTTGCATCTACAGTATTTTTTGGTTTTTTATCCTGGTTATGGATAAAGTGCACTTCACCGTAGCCACCTATGGACACACCCCTTGGGTTAAAGTGCACCTTGGAGGCGGCGGGTCCCAATCCAGAGTAAGATTTAATCTCAAGTTGTGGCAGGGCAATGTCAAGCCTTAGCTTCCTTATCTCCTCTTTTAGGGCTTCTGTCTCTTGTTTTGTCTCTTCGGCTTTCTTTTGTTCCTCTTTGAGCTTTTGTACTTCATCTTGCAGCATCCTTATCTGCTCTTCGAGCTTTTGGATTTTCTCATCCGCTGTTTGTGCAAGAGCCACGCTGGAAAACAAGGCTGTAAGAAGAAGGACTTTTCTCATTTTACACCTCCTAAATTGATATTTGGTTTCAATATTTTAATAAAATAAGACTAAATTTCAATATGATTTAAATCACCCAGGCTCAAACAAGCTGATCTGCTTTATAATTTCTAAACCATGGAGAAGGTAAAGATTTTTATAGATGGCAAAGAGATAGAGGCAGAAAAGGACAAAACCATCCTTCAAGTTGCTCTGGAGAACGGCATAAGCATACCCTACTTCTGTTATCACCCCAAGCTCAAGATAATAGGTGCCTGCAGGATGTGCATAGTGTACAATGAGAAAATTGGAAGGCTCATCACTTCATGCAACACAAAGGTAGAGGATGGGATGGTTATATCTACCGAGCATCCTTCAGTAAGGGATAATCAGAAGTATCTCTTACAGGCTTTTATGACCAGACATCCCCTTGACTGTCCCATATGCGATAAGGCTGGAGAGTGTGATCTACAAAACTACGGAGCCATTTTTGGACCACAGAAACAGGTAGTTCCTGTATCTGCCTTACAAAAGGAAAGGCATTTTCTGGATTGGGAGAGCAACTTTCTTGAGTACTACTCCAACAGATGCGTTGTATGTTACAGATGCACTAGAGTATGCGACGATATAAACGGTGCCCATGCTCTCTATGTAGAGGAAAGGGGCTTTCAAGCCAATATAGTTCCAACTGTAAGGCCTATGGACACATCCATGTGCGAGATGTGCGGGCTCTGTGTTCACGTGTGCCCTGTGGGTGCCATCCTTTCTAAACCTTTTAAGTTTTGGACAAGAAGCTGGCTTCTTAAAAAGGAAGCTACTGTCTGCAATGTCTGCCCTGTTGGGTGTGAAGTCCAAGTAGAATATGGAGTTGGAGACTGGAGGTCAAAGGAGAAAGTTTACAGAACAAAACCCACGGAAGATCTAAATATTTGTGCTAAGACATTTTTCGGCTACGATGTTCTAAGCGCCAACAGACTTCTAAAGCCTCGTGTGTATGGCAAAGAAGAAAGCCTTGTCCAGATGGCAAACTTCTTATCTTCCATGCTAGAAAACAGAGGAGATAGCACTGCCTTTGTTCTCTCTTCTTACCTTAGCAACGAGATACTTTACAAGATAAGGCAAATGGCAACAAAGCTGGGTGCTTTCGTAACTTCTCCGTTGACGGTAGATTTCTTTTCTTTTCTTGACGGATACGGTAATTATGAACCTTTGTACATTAACGATATAAAGGATGCAGATTTTTATGTGCTTGTCGGTGAGGATATAACTTCAACAGCTCCAGCTCTTTCCTATTACATAAAAGGTAGGGTCTACAAGATAGGAAAGGTAGAAAGGGATGCCAAGCTGAGACCATTATCTGCAGAGCTTGAAGATATCAAAAAGCTTCATGGTAATGGTGTTATAGTTGTGAATACTACAGGATTATCCAATGCCAGAGAGGTTGGAAAGTTCATAAAGGAAGTGTCTCAGGATAGGGGCTTTAAAGTTTTGCTGATCCACAGGGGAGCCAACTTTCTTGGAGTTTACAAAATCTTTGGTGACAAACTTTCTGACATAGGAAGCATATGGGAAGCAACAGGTGGAGGAAGGATAAGAAACCTTGTGGTTTACGGAGAGGACCTTCTTGAGAGTTACAGACTGGAGGAAGTGCAGAGTCAAACAAGCAGACTTGAAAACTTAGTAGTCTTTTCTCCCTTTGCAGATGGTATGAGTAGGTTGGCTAAAGTGAGCATCCCCTTTAGTCTTTATGGAGAAACAGAAGGAAGCTTTCAAACTCTTCTGGGACAAAAGAAAGGCAGGAGGTTTCTCTCTTGGTCCTTTGATGATATAGATTTTCATAAGCAGGTTCTTAAAAACCTTCCAGAGGAAGAAAAGGGGATAAGGGTCCTCAGGGGTAAAAACCCAGAGATAAACTTTGCAGTTCATCTCTACAAAAGCAACTGGATAACCCAAAGGAGCGAGAATCTAAGAGCTCTGTACGAGAAAAATGTGGGAGAGTTTTCAAAATTATGAACTACCTGATTCTCTTTATAGTGGGTATAGTGCTTGGCAGCTTTTACAACGTGCTCATTTACCGAATACCAAGAGGAGAATCCATAGTAAGACCATCTTCCCATTGCCCTTTTTGCAATTCCAAGATAAGGTGGTACGATAATATACCCATAATCTCCTACATATTACTCAGGGGAAGGTGTAGGAACTGTTCAGCTCGTATACCTATCAGGTATATCCTCGTGGAGACCCTCTCTGGACTTTTAATGGTACTATGTTATGTAAAGTGGAAGTTAAGCTTTGAATTTTTTGTTATGTTTGTTTTCTTTTCTTTGCTTCTCATTCTTTCCTTTATAGACTGGGACACTTTTGTACTTCCAGACAGCTTAAATCTTGGTGGACTTGCCTTCGGACTTCTGTCTTCTCCCTTCAGAGAAAATTTTGGGCTTTTGAATAGTATTGTGGGTGCTCTTTTGGGTAGTGGGTTTTTCTTTCTTATATACATCTATTACATAAAGCTTAGAAGGATGGAAGGTCTTGGATTTGGGGATGTAAAGCTCATGGCTTTTATAGGGTCTGCTGGTGGTTTTTGGGGTGTAATTTATGCTGTCTTTCTTGGGTCTTTGCTTGGGCTTTTTTACACTCTTCCCTTGGTAATAAAACACAGAAGCTTCTCCTTTGCTATACCTTTTGGTCCCTTTTTGTCTCTTGGGTGCTTTTTGGGTGTTATGCTGGATGTAAAAGACTTTATCCTTCTGTTAGCAAGCCAATGATCTCGTCCAAAAGGCTATCTCTGTTTTCTTTTGTAATCTCAAGGAGAACAGCGGAGGGATGTCTTCTTATCTGAGCAACAAGTGGATGAATGTCCCTTATAGGTATGGTAACAAGTGCGTTATACTTTGGGTCGGATATAACCTTTTCTACAAGCAAGGCAAACTTCTCAGAGAAGAGCTCCATCTTACCCACTTCGTCTATGAGAATTATCCTTTCCTTATCTCTCATTGCTTTTTCAACTATGGGCAGGGCTACCTTTTCAAACCTTTCTAGGTTCACTCCATAGGAACCTACAAGGTATTTAGATGTGAAAAACTTACTAGAAAAAACTTCTGAATTACCTTCCGTGTCCTTTATTCTAAAACCTGTCCTTTTTCTAGTAGCCCTGTCTCTGACTTCCTCCGTCCAAAAGCCTACTACTTTTCCCTTGAGCTTTTGAGCTACCTTTTTAACAAGGGTGGTTTTACCTATACCAGGTGCTCCAGTCAAAAGCACCTTCATCTATGTGTATCCTGAAGAGCGTAAACCTTCAGCTTTCCTTTATGCTCCAGGTAGCACTTTATGGCGGAGAGCATGGCGTATCCTCCCCTTACTGTAGTTGTATAGGGTACGTTGTGTTGCAGAACTGCCCTTCTTATGTAATAAGCATCGCTGCGCGCTCTTTTTCCAGTCGGTGTGTTTATCACCAGGTTTATCTCCCCGTTGGTTATCATGTCTACCACGTGGGGTCTCCCTTCTGAAACTTTTAGAACGTGCCTTATGTCTATACCACTCTCTTTCAAAAACCTGTAAGTTCCAGTTGTTGCATAGAGCTCAAAGCCTAAGTTTATAAAATCTAAAGCAAGGTCTAAAATTTTTGGCTTGTCCCTGTCAGCAACGCTCAGGAAGACTATTCCTTCTGTGGGTAGCCTATTGCCAATTGCAAGCTGAGCTTTGTAATAGGCAAGTCCAAACTCTTCATCAATGCTCATAACCTCCCCAGTGCTCTTCATCTCCGGTCCTAAAACTGGGTCCACCTCGGGAAACCTATTCCAAGGAAAGGCTACCTCCTTCACGGCAAAGAGTCTTTTGTCCTTGGGAAGGAAGTCGCTGGCAGTATGTGCCTGTCCCTTTTCTAACCTAATAAACACCTCTGGGACCAGATCTTTAAGCTTCTTTTCTACGCCTATCTTAGCAGCAAGTTTGGCAAGAGGATAGCCAATAGCTTTACTTACAAAGGGAACGGTCCTAGACGCCCTTGGGTTTACTTCAAGAACGTAAACCTCTCCATCTTGGACAGCAAACTGAAGGTTTATAAGACCCCTCACAGATAAAGCTGTTGCTATCTTCTTTGACTGCTCTTTTATGATATTTACAACCTCCTCTTTGAGCGTGTAAGGTGGAATAGATGCTGCGCTGTCTCCCGAATGCACTCCAGCCTCCTCTATGTGCTCCATTACTGCACCTATGAGATACTCCTCTCCATCTCCTATGGCATCCACGTCAACCTCTATGCTGTCTTGGAGATATTTATCTACAAGTATGGGCCTCTCATGGCTTACGCTCACCGCCTGATCCAGGTACTTAAGAAGATCTTCCTCATCGTAGATGATCTTCATAGCCCTACCTCCCAATACATAGGAAGGTCTCACAAGGATAGGATAGCCTACTTCCTTTGCTGCTTTCATGGCCTCTTCCCTGGACCTTACTGCTAAGCTAGGTGGTTGTTTTATTTCCAATCTGTTCATCAAGTCCCTGAAGAGCTCCCTGTCCTCTGCCATGTCTATGCTCTCGGGCTGCGTCCCTAAGATTCTAACCCCCAACCTCTGGAGTTCTAAGGATAGCTTCAGTGGTGTTTGTCCTCCAAATTGAAGGAAAACACCGTCAGGCTTTTCTCTCCTTATGACCGCTAGTACGTTCTCAAGTACTATGGGCTCAATGTATAGTTTGTCTACCGTATCATAGTCTGTAGAAACTGTCTCTGGGTTGCAGTTTACCATTATGGTTTGAATTCCCTCCTCCATCATGGAAAAAATGGCATGTACGCATGCATAATCAAACTCTATACCCTGGCCTATTCTGTTGGGGCCACTTCCTAGGATGAGGACTTTTTGCATTCCCAATATAGTTTAACACATTCTTAACCTGCTTTTACGTTTTATAAAGGGGCGGGCTGTAAGCCCGCCGCGAACCTTAAGCGTAGTTTTTGACTATTATGATGAGACCTGCACCTATAAATACGATTGCCCAAAGAATAACAACGAAAACGGAAAGGTCTCCAAGATAATGCTCTGTTTCAGATGCTTCATAAACCTGTCCCTTTGGTGTTCTACCTGCTTGGTATGCAGTCCACCAAGCGTAGGCGTATAATATAAGTCCTGTCAGAGTAGTTCCTAAAAAGAGCAGTGGGCTCAACAGATCAAGGCTTACCTTGTAGTCATATATAGAATAGCCAAACCTTGCAGCGGATGCCACCCTTAAATACTCTCTAAAGACTGCTATAAGCAAGGTGGCAAGGACTC
>JBKBPE010000072.1:0-6789 GCA_046293375.1 Aquificaceae bacterium | reverse complement strand
CTTTTACTACACCGAACTTTGTTGGTATAGATTTAAGCCCTATACTTCTGTCAAACTCATAGTCTTGAAGGGAATAAAGAACATCAAAACCAGCCACCCAAAAAGCCATGGCTGTACCCAAGAGAAGAGCTACAGAAGATATACTCTCATTTAGAGCCACGTCTACTCCTAATGGTATAAGGAAGTAAACAGTACCGAGGAAAAGATGGGGAAAGTAGGTGAACCTTTTAGAGTATGGGTAAAGCCAGAGCAAAAAAAGGACAACTGGCGATAGGAGTATGGCATAAAGGTTTATAAAGTAGGTTGATAAAACAAATAAAAAAGAAGATATAGCTATCAGAAGCAAGATGCCCCTTTTTGATACTCTGCCAGAAACATGCACCCAGTCTTTAGTCCTTGGGTTTTTGCTATCAAAAGGGAGGTCTATTAGTCTGTTTAAAGACATTCCTGCTGTTCTTGCACTTACCAAAGCCACCACTATCCAAAGGGTTTTCAGGGGACTTGGTAAAGACTCGTAAAGTATAACCAAAGAGGCCAAAGCAAAAGGAAGGGCAAAGATGGTATGTTCAAACTTTACAAGCTCTGCGTAGTATCTTAGCTTTTTTACAACGGGCATTTTAAAATAATACTATGAAAAAAATAGGTGTCGTACTCCTTAACATGGGAGGTCCCGATAGCTTAGATAGTGTAAAACATTTCTTGTACAATCTCTTCTCTGACCATGAAATAGTACAGATCCCTAAGATTATACAAAAGCCAGCAGCTTGGCTTATATCCAAGGTCAGAGCTAAAAGAACAAGACATTACTATGAGGTCATTGGAGGGAAATCTCCCCAAAGAGAGCAAACGGAACAACAGGCAAAAGCGCTCCAAAACCTCTTGGGAGATGGGTTTAAGGTGGTGATAGCTCTAAGGTACTGGCACCCCCTAACTGAGGAGGCTCTTATAAAACTCTTTGAGGATGATATACAGAATATTGTTTTGCTACCAATGTATCCCCAGTACAGCAGAACTACTACGGGTTCCTCCTTCAAGGAGTTTTACAGGGTTTTCAAAAATTTCCCTCAAGTACCAATCATAAGAATAAGCTCCTATCATGACTATCCAACTTACATAAAGGCTATGGTTGAAAACATAGAAGAGAAGCTAAAAAGCTCCAAGGATTACTTCTTCCTCTTTACAGCTCACAGCTTACCCGTGAGCATAATAGAGTCTGGAGACCCATACAAGAGCCAGATAGAAGAGGCAGTAAAGCTCATAATGGGATACTTTCCCAACGTAAAGCACGCCCTTGGGTATCAGAGTAAGATAGGCCCAGTAAAGTGGCTTGAACCCTTTACGGATAAACTTTTGAAAGACCTTTTAAAGTCTGGGGTCAAAAAGATAGCCCTTATTCCTGTGTCTTTTGTGTGTGAACACTCAGAAACCCTTTATGAGCTTGATTATCTTTATGCAGGCTTAGCAAAAAAGATGGGAGCTGAGAGCTTTGTAAGAGTTCCAACCTTAAGGACTCATCCTACCTTTATCAACGCATTAAAAGAGCTTGTTCTTAGTGCAGTGAATAATCTTAATAAGACTTTCCATGAGCTCAAAGAGGAGTACTTTATCCCAAGATCATCCCGGCTCTTCATTGTTTATGGTATAATTCATTTAGGCCTGAAGGCCTTAACCTTCCTTTCGTCCGTTGTAATGTATGGCCCCCCTATTAGGTCAATACAGTAAGGTATGGCGGGGAAAACAGCATCCAAGCAAAGTTTTATGGATTGAGGTTTGCCAGGAAGGTTGACTATGAGGGTTTTCCCTCTTATTCCAGCTGTCTGCCTTGACAGTATGGCCGTTGGAACCTGCCCTAAGGAAACTGTTCTCATGAGTTCACCAAAGCCTGGAAGCATCTTTTGACACACGCTTTGGGTGGCCTCTGGAGTCACATCCCTTAGGGCTGGGCCTGTTCCGCCCGTTGTGAGTATAAGACAGCATTCCTCAACATCAGACATATTTATCAGAGCACCCTCTATGATATCCAGCTCGTCTGGAACTACCCTGTAGACTATTTCAGAAGGGGATGTTAAAACATCCTTTATGTACTCTATTATGTACTTACCGCTTATGTCCTCATATTCTCCTCTGCTTGCTCTGTCAGATACAGTCAGAACCCCTATCTTTACCCTTTGCTTCATGCTTATAAATAGTATATGTTAAAATTAGCCTTGTGGAAGACATAAAATATACAATTTCTAAATACATAGAGGGAGAGTTTGAGTACGAGATATACGTAGAATCTGTAGAGAGAACGCTTGTAGAAACGTCTGACGAGAAACTGGAAAACGTATCCAGGTCTAAGGAGATGGGAGTTGGTATCAGAGTTCTAAAAGGCAGTAGGATAGGCTTTGCCTACACCTCTGATATAAGAAGACAAGCTTTAAGAGAGTGTGTAACAAGAGCTATAGAAATATGCAACCTCATGCCAGAAGATGAAGGATTTTGCTTCAATTGCAATGCTCATCTTAACAGAGTGGAAGACAAAGAAGATATAAACATGTCTGTTGAAGACAGGGTGGAGCTTTTGGTATACTTAGAGAAGCTAGCAAAGAGTATGGATAACAGAATAAGGGGGGTTAGAAAAACAAGCTTGGAGCAAAGAGTAGTTGATGTGTACTGTTATAATTCTTGCGGACTTGAGTATTCACATAGGTCCATTTACTATACCTCTTCTATGTCCATACTGGCAGAATATGGAGATGACTCTTCCATATCTTATGGGTTTAGGGGAGCAAGGAGGTTTAAGAGCTTAGACATTCATGGTATGGTTAAAGATACGGTCTTTAAAGCAACTTCCCTTTTGAACCCTACACCTTACGAGACAAAGACCATGCCTGTGATCTTCTTTCGTGAAGCCTTTGCCATGCTACTTGAAGCCTTTAGCCCTGCTTTCTTAGGAGATTCCCTTGTAGGAAACAAAACGCCTTTGAAAGATAAGGTGGGGGAACCTATAGCCTCTAAGATGGTTTGCTTAATAGACAACGCGACGCTGGAAGGTGGTTTTATGAGCTATCCTTACGACGCTGAGGGGGCAAAAGCAAGGAAAAATATGATCATAGAAAATGGTGTGTTCCGTGGTTTTCTTCATAGCCTTTATACTTCTAAAAAACTCAGAGAGGATCAAACAGGAAACTCTGTAAGAAGTAGTTACAAGAACATACCCACTTCTGGGATAACTAATCTGTACGTAGAGAAGGGTAGTATGAAAGTTGAAGATATGATAAAAGTTTACGATGAAGTGTTTCTTGTGTTAGACCTTATGGGCTTACATACGTCAGACCCAGTATCTGGTGATTTTTCTCTCGGCGCCTCTGGTATAATTTACAAAGGAGGAAAGGAGAAAAAGAGTGTGAGGGGTATTACCATAAGCGGTAACGTGTGGGATGTGTTTAAGAACGTTATCTGTGTAGGGGAGGACCTAGCCTTTTATGCCAACGTAGGTTCCCCATCTCTAATAGTGGAGAGGTTAACAGTAGGAGCTTGAGCATGAAAAAGATCCTTGGGCTTACATTCTCTCTACTTGGTTTGTTCTTGCTACTTGTTGGGTTACATACATCCTTTGATATTTATGTAAATAAAAGACAGGTCAGAATAAACAAAAACGTAGCTAAGTTCATAGTGGATATACAGAGCAAATCTCCTTCTCATTATCTTTCCTACTCTGAAGATACTCTAATAGTATTAAAAACAGAGGATGGTAAGGTCATAGCAACGGAAAACGCTTTTAAACCCATGGACCCAACTCTTTACTCTTCAAGTTTGTACAAAGATAGTAAAGGTAACGAAGTCTACATATACACAAAAGAACCTACACTTGGAAGTTACATCTATTTTCTTCTTGAGGAACCGCTCTCATCAGGCATAATGATATCTGGAGTCGTTATCTTTGCTGTAGGAATCTTCCTTTTGTATATGCTCAGTGGAGATAAGCAAGATAAAAAATCGGTAGATGAGGTTATCCTCAATAATTTAAAAGCTCTAAGAGTCATGTTGGCCACATCAAAGGTACTACCCGAAAGCGTGGAAAGAGCAAAAAATACACTTGATATTATACTTAAAAAGTATGGAGGTAAAAAATGAAGGCACTGCTTGTCTCTTTTGACAAGACTTTAGTAAAGAGGATAAAGGAAGCACTAAAAGAGTATGAAGTTGTAGATGTAAAAAATGGAGAGGAGGCTATTAACACAGTACCACCTCACATTGACATAGTGATCTACGATGCCATATCAGGCAGTATATCAGAAGAGGACATAAACAACATGTATCAAAAAAAGTTTAAGGATGCTAAGTATATAATCCTAGTTGATGAACTCTTTCCTGTAGATATGGCAAACATAAAAGTTGAAAAGAAGATAAAACTCATGAGGGACGAAGCTGTCCATAAGATAAAACAGGCCATTACAGAAGGGTCCAATGTTGCTGAGGAACTACCTCCTCTGGAGAGCTTTCAGTTTGAAACTACTTACCAGGAGGAGAGGCCTCCTTCTATGACTAAAGGGATAAAAGTCCTTTTAGTTTCTTTTGATAACAACCTTATCGATAAGATAAAGATGGCACTTGGTGACGAGTACGATCTGACCATAGCCAAGAATGCCAAAGAGGCAATGGAAAAAGCAAAGGATGCTTCCGTCATCATATATGACACTATATCTGGGATGATTGCCCAAAAGGCACTCTCAGATATGGCCACTAAGGAAGAGATTTCCGAAAAACCTTACGTAGTCCTTCTGGATGACCTGTTTGCTATAGATGTAGACAAAATACCTTTAAGAAACAAGTACTCTTTTTCAAGAGAGGCTGAGCTAGCAAGAGCCGTAGAGAAGATTAAAGAACTCTCTAAGAAACCACCACTGTCCGAAGCTCCAATTATAGAAACCCCCACTTTTGAGCCAGTTGCGGAGTATAAGGCAGAGGAAGCATCAGGGGAAGTCTTGGAGCTCTTAGGTGAACTTTTAAAGGAAAAGGAAGAGAAAGAGGTCAAAGAGGAGCCACCTCCTGAGTTTGAGTTAACTGTTCAAGAAACTAAGGAAATTCCAACTGAACAAAGGCTACCTGTAGAAGAGTTCAGTTTTGAGCTTAAATCCCTCATGGAGAAAAAGGTGACAGATAGCATAAAGGAAGCTTTATCTCAAAAGCTAATTGAGGATGCTCTTTTAGGAAGTTTAAAGAGTATGCCCATCCTCCAAACTGTTGAAAAAACTATAAAGGAAGAGATATCAAGACAGCTTTCTCTGATAGACATAAACTCTATAATAAGGGAGGAGGCTTCCAAGATACTCAACGAAAGATTGAGGGAGCTGATCACTTAGCGTAGGTCATCTCGCCCTTGTACCACCCCCAAACAGTAGGGAAGAAGTTTTCAAATTTGGGATAAGCGGATAACATACTCTTAGGCGTAGTTATGAATATCATTGGCTGCTCGTATGTTATAATTCGGAAAGCTTCCTTATAAAGCAAAACCCTCTTACTGAAATCCCTCTCTCTTGCCCCATCATCAAAAGATCTGTCAACCTCTTCCTCCCAATTAGTGGATGGTTTCTTTTGCATTGGATTCCATATGTGAAGTGTTCCAGAGGAGTGCCATACGTTCCTCCCAAAGTGGGGGTCCATAGAGCCAGTAAGTCCAAGGAGTACTGCTTCCCACTCGTAAGGTGGGGAGGAAACCTTTGATACAAGCGTGTTAAAATCTATAGGCCTAAATATAACATGCACACCTATCTTCTCTAAGTCTTCTTTTATTATGTTCCCAACGGTCTCCCTTTCTTTATTGCCTGCATTGGTCAAAAGGACTATCTCAAGCTTGTGTCCTTCTTTGTCTTCCAGTATACCATCATTGTCCCTGTCTCTAAAGCCTAAACTTTCAAGCAATTCTTTAGCTTTCTTCAAGTTGTAATCATATTTAGGATAGTACTGTTGGTCGTAGTAGGGTCTGTTGGCTGGAGTTATGGGCGTGTAAAGAGGTTCCGCCAAGCCGTTGTAGACTAAATAGCATATGCCTTCTCTGTCTATTGCGTGGGATATGGCTACTCTGAAAGTCCTGTTTTGAAACCATTTTACCTTGTAAGATGGTATCTTTGCTCTTGGATTTTGATTAAACACTAAAAAAGTGGTAGAGGGTGTGGGTCCAAGGTCATAGATCTGTATAGACCTTATCCTTGAAAGAAACATAAGGTCCTGCGGTCTTACACCTATGAAGTCAACGCTTTTTGTAGAAAACTTTAAAAGTGCTGTATCTGGGTCTTGAACTATCATTCCCACAAGGCGTTTTATGTAAGGCAACTGTCTTCCTTCCTGGTCCTTTTCGTAGTAATAGGGGTTGGCTTTGAACTCTACAAACTGGCCTTTTATATACCTCTCTATAGTATAAGGCCCAGTTCCTACTATCTCCTTTGGGTCCGTGTTCACATTCCAAGCAGTTGGGAAGTTTCCTTCCCTGACGTACTTATATAGCCTGTGTCTTGGCAAAATTGGGGTCGAGAGAGCGTTAAGGAATGGGGCAAAAGAAGACGGAAGCTTAAATTCTACAGTGCGGTCATCCACTTTTTTTACAAAACTGTTCATCTCCTCTTCTGTCCTCAATAAACCTCTCAGCATATCTGCAGTGGAGTTTGGTATATCCTTATTTAAGTAAAGCTCTCTGTACGTGAAAACAACATCATCAGCGGTAAAGGGTTTTCCATCGCTCCACCTTACGCCTTTTTTAAGATAAAAAACGTATCGCCTGCCACCGTCGTACTCTACCCATCTTTC
>JBKBPE010000071.1:0-6861 GCA_046293375.1 Aquificaceae bacterium | reverse complement strand
GTGAAAGGAAATCTAATATGTTATTAAAATCCGGTTCATCCTTTATGCTTTTTATAGTTTTCAAGGAAAGGTCCATAAGATTTCTAAGCCCAGATTTTTCCTTTACAGTACTCACAGCCTCGTTAAGCAACGCCCCAACTGCTCTCTCTTCAGTAAGAGCGTAAACAAAATCCATATCTATTTTATCTTTGAGTCCATACTTGGCCATGTACTCCCTAAGGACTATATCATCCCAATCTTTTCCTTTATCTTCCCATAGCTTGTATATCAAGGAGAAGAGTACCCTGTGTTTTTCTACATAAAAGTCTTCCTCACGAAGATACTCAAGTACAGTTGGAATGCTCTCTGGGTCCACAAGCATGGCACCAAGAACTGCCCTCTCCGCTAACTCATCGTGTGGTGGCTCTATATCAAAAGATATCATAGGAGCTAAAGCTTGCTTACGAGTACATCCCTTACCTTCTCCCATATGTGTTCTGCATCTAAACCTGCCATGCTCCTAAGTAGGTTTTGGTTCCCATGCTCTATGAACATATCTGGTATACCAATGGTGTATACTCTTTTGCTTACACCCACCTTTGAGAGAAACTCCAGCACCCCAGAACCAAATCCACCCACAATAGTGTTATCCTCCAACGTTATAAATGTATCATAACGTCTCAGCAAGTCAAAAAGCATTGTTTCATCCATAGGCTTTATAAACCTTGAATTCACAACACCCACCTTTATGCCCTCTCTCTCGAGCATTTGGGAAGCCTCAAGAGCTTGGTAAACTGTGTAACCGACGGCAAGTATAACTGCATCCTCTCCATCTTTTAGCTCTTCCCAGCTTCCCACGGGTACTTTCTTAAACGCTTCTATGGGGACACCGTAAGCTGAACCCCTTGGATATCTTATGGCAAAGGGTCCATTCCAATTTATGGCTGTATAAAGAAGGTCTCTTAGCTCCTGCTCATCCTTTGGTGCAGAAACAACCATGTTGGGGATGCATCTAAGATAGGAAAGGTCAAAGACTCCATGATGGGTTGGTCCGTCTTCACCAACAAGCCCACCCCTATCTATGGCAAAAACTACATGAAGATTTTGGAGGGCTACATCGTGTATAACCTGGTCGTAAGCTCTTTGCAAGAAAGTGGAGTAATAAGCAACCACAGGCTTTAATCCCTGAGCCGCCATACCACCCGCAAAGGTACATGCGTGCTGCTCCGCTATTCCCACATCAAAAAATCTTTCTGGAAACTCTTTGCTAAATTCCACAAGTCCAGAACCTTCCCTCATGGCAGGTGTTATACAAACAACCCTACTATCATGACGGGCAAGTTCTACCATAGCTTTGCCAAAAACAGATGTCCAAGTAGGTATGGATGGTTTCTTTATGAACTCTCCAGATTCTCTTTTGTAAGGAGCTACACCGTGCCATGTGACTGGGTCATTCTCTGCAGGTTTGTAGCCTTTTCCCTTCTTTGTATACACATGCAAAAGAACAGGCCCCTCTATGTGTTTTAGATTGTTTAAGGTTTTTTCGAGGGATGCTATGTTGTGGCCGTCCACCGGACCTATGTAGTTAAAGCCAAGCTCTTCAAATATTATACCTGGGGATATGAGTCCCTTGAGAAATTCTTCTGTAAGCTTAGCTATCCTTAGAGCTGGCCTCATACGTTCTAATGCATGCTTTACTTTTTGCCTTGTATCTTGGATAAATTTACCGCTTATTATCCTGCTGAGGTAGGTGGATATGGCTCCCACGTTTGGTGATATAGACATTTCATTATCGTTTAGCATAACTATAAACCTGTTTGGTCTTATATGTCCTACGTTATTTAGAGCTTCAAAGGCTATACCTGCTGTCATAGCACCGTCGCCTATTACAGCTACTACATAGCCATCATGATCAAGAAGGTCCATAGCTTTTCTAAAACCCAGGGCAGCTGATATAGAGGTGGAGCTATGCCCAGCACCAAAGGCATCAAAAAGGCTCTCTTCCCTTCTCAAAAAACCCGATATGCCCCCATGCTCTCTAAGCGTTGGAAACTTCCCCTTCCTATCAGTGAGTATCTTCCATGGATAGGCTTGGTGTCCAATGTCCCAGACGATCACATCCTTTGGTGGCTCAAAACATCTGAGAAGAGCTATGGTAAGTTCCACAACGCCAAGGCTTGGACCCACATGTCCACCATTCTTAGCTGTCACTTCTATTATGTAATCCCTTACATCCTGTGCAAGCTCTTCTAAATCTTCATAAGACATATACTTAAGGTCTACGGGGCCTGTGTAGTCCTTCAGTTTACTGTAGTTTTCAAGCATGATAATTGAATATATTCCACCGTGAGAGAAATTTCCATTCTATCTGTCTGTCTCTCCCACCACAGGGTCTATGCTACCCAAAAGAGCTATAGCATCAGCAATGGAGCCGTTCTGTATGAGCTTTGGGAATATGGATAGATTATAAAAGGCTCCAGACCTTATCCTAAGCCTGTAAGGTCTTGAATCACCCCTTGAGTATATGTAGAAGCCGAGCTCCCCCCTTGGATTCTCTCCTGAGGAGTATATCTCTCCAACTGGTGCCTTCTCCCCATGAACTACCACTCTAAAGGACTTTACCATATCCTCCAGGTCCATAAAAATATCCTCTTTTGGTGGTATCACAGCTGGATGTTCCTTGTTTATGTAAGGTGCACTTTTGGGAATTTTCTTAAGCTTCTCCACGCATTGTTCAACGATCCTCAAGCTTTGAACCATCTCCTCCATCCTAACAAGATATCTGTCGTAAACATCCCCTACTTCACCCACTGGTACGTCAAACTCAACTTCATCGTAAGCTGCATACGGCTCTACCTTTCTTATATCATAAGCAACGCCAGAACCTCTTGCTACAGGCCCAGAAAGTCCATAGTTATGAATGTCCTCTCTTGTTATAACGCCCATATCCTTGGTCCTTCTTAGCCATATGCGGTTCCTTGTGAGAAGCTGGTGATACTCTTTTAGTCTGTTTGGAAAGTCCTTTACGAAAGCCTTCACTACATCAAGTGTGCCCTCTGCAAGGTCATAATGAACTCCCCCTATCCTCAGGAAAGCAGTGGTTAGCCTGTAGCCAGCATTCCCCTCTATTAGGTCCATTATCTTCTCCCTTTCTCTAAAGGCATAGAGGAATACGGTAAGGGCTCCAAGGTCAAGGGCTCCAGTCCCAAGCCAGAGAAGGTGGGAGTTTATCCTCTGCAATTCTGCAAACATTGTTCTTATGTACTTGGCCTTTTCTGGCACTTCAACACCAAGAAGCCTCTCAACAGCAGTAACATAGGATAGCTCATTACATATGGCAGATATGTAATCCATTCTGTCCGTATAAGGAAGGAACTGAAAGTAGTAGAGGTTTTCAGCTATCTTTTCCATACCTCTGTGGAGCTGTCCAAGGATAATGTCTGATTGGACAACCTTCTCCCCTTCAAGGTCAAAGAGAAACCATATAGTTCCATGGGTCCCAGGGTGAAGTGGCCCCCAGTTTAGAACAAGCTGAGCTTTCTTTTTGAGCCTTGCCTTCTCTGTTCTTTCTAAGTCCTCCAGGGTTGCTACCCGAGTGTGCATTATGCTATAGTCGTGACTTGGTGGCTGTGTCCTTCCTTCCATAACCTCAGTCAGAGAGGGTAAGGGTATGTCCGGAACCCCCCCAAGCGGAAAATCTTTTCTCAGAGGGAAGTATGGATAACCTTCCCACATGAACATCCTTCTGAGGTTTTCGTGCCCGTCAAACTCAACACCGAACATGTCATAAGCTTCCCTCTCAGCCCATTTGGCACATAGCCATAGTTTTTCAAGGGAAGGGAGCTTGTTATCTTTTGCCCAGGTCTTTACTATAAGCTTTTCCCTCTCCTCTGGATTGTAAAGTATGTACACGCCTTGGAATCTCTCTGGATGGTCTGGAAGGTCTATACATGTGAAATCTATAAAGTGTTTATAACCTTCTCTATCCTTTAGATGTTTCAGAAAGTCGAGGAGCCTATCCTTTTTTATCTCAGCCCTGACGCTTCTGTCATCTACATAGACCTTTACATCCTTGAACTCAAGCCTTATCCTATCTCTGGCTGCTGTGTTCATCCATGGCATATTTCATACCTCTACTGGAATGCCTTGTTTTTCTACGTCTTTTTTGAACTCTTCAAAGGCTCTGTCATACTTGTTTATACCTCTCTCCTTTATTTTCTTTTGAAGCTGAAGTATACCGTAGATGAGTCCTTGTGGATGGGGTGGGCATCCTGGTATATAAACATCCACGGGTATGATTCTGTCCATACCTTGCAGTGTAGAATAAGTTGGGAAGGGACCGCCTGCCGATGCACACCCTCCCATGGTTATACACCACTTAGGATCTGGCATCTGTTCCCATATGAGCTTGAGCATGGGAGCAACCTTGTTCACCACAGTACCGGCAACTAAAAGAAGATCAGCCTGTCTGGGGGATGCTCTGAATATGACACCCAGTCTGTCAAGGTCAAACCTCGATGCTGCAGCATGCATCATTTCTATGGCACAGCAGGCGAGACCTATGGTCACAGGCCACAGGGCGTTTCTCCTCCCCCATCTTAATAGCTCATCTACACTTGTAATTACAAAACCGTTGGAGTTAAAAGTGGCCATCTGATACCTCCTTATTTAATTATAAGTTCCCAACCTTTGCAACCTATGAAGTTAATCACATCTGCCATCTCAAAGCTTCCTTTCTCCATGCGTAAAGAAGACCCAGAGATAATATGAAGATAAAAAGGATGGCTTCAACGAGTCCATATATACCTATCTCTTTGAAAACCACAGCCCATGGGAAAAGATAAGCAGCCTCTATGTCAAATAGTATAAGCAGAAGTCCAAGAATATAATAACCTTGCTTGAATGTGCCCCTTGCCTCCTTATCATAGATGGGGACACCGCATTCGTAAGGATAACCTTCCATGTTCTCTTTGGTCTTTGGACCCAAAAGGTCGTTCAAAAAGGCAAAGGCAAAGGCTACTCCGAGAGCTATCAAAAAGAATACTAAAATTCCCAAATACTCCATGGTACAACCTCCATCAAGCTACTGGATAAACCCCTTCTACAAACCCCTTCCAAACTTCTAACATTCTCTCTAACTCTTCCTTAGCTATTTTCTTCACATTCTCCTGAAGGTCCTTTAAGCTTTTGTGTGTTCTTATCTTCACATCCAGCACCTGAGGTTCGTTTATGGGTTTCCCTATCTGAGATACTATGTAGCAGTAAACCTCTTCTACATGGTCCACTTCTTTAACTACTCTGTTAGCTATCTTGTTGGCTACCGTGTTGTATATCTTTCCTATATGAGATATGGGATTCTTACCAGCTGCAGCTTCAAGACTCATGGGCCTGTACGGAGTTATAAGCCCATTCACGCGATTCCCCCTTCCTACCTGCCCATCGTCACCCTGTTCTGCAGAAGTTCCTGTTACAGTTATGTAAACAGATTCATCAGAATCAGCAGTGTTTATGTTTATATCTATCCTTCTGCCAAGGAGCTCCTCTATGTATGTTTTCACCTTCCTTGCAATGACCTCCTTCCTCTCAAAGTAATCTTTTGTATCCTTTATATAAAAACTCAGAAAAGCTGCGGCTATGGTTAGCCTTATGTTCTCTCCAACCCTGACACCCATAACTTTTACATCCTCTCCAACCTCTGGATGCTCATCTTTGAGAGCTTTTGAATTTAGAAACTTTTCAGTCTCAAAGACGGCCCTCTCCAAACCGTCAAGAGGAGCAAACCCTACACCGAAGGAAGTATCGTTTGAAAGGGGAACTTCACCCCTCTTCTGAAACCTTTTAAAGAGGTCTATCAGATCCTTACTACCAGGCTTTATTCTTGCGTACACTTTCACATGCTTTTCTGGGTCAAGATGCCTTATGTGCTCCCTTATCCAACTTTTCACTGTATGAAGGACCATGTCCTCCGCATCCAAAACCTTTCCATCTTTCTCCAATATAGCCCTTCCAACCAAGTATATCTCTATAGGGTCTACAATCTCCCCACCACCGAAGTAAGTGTTAGCCTTGCCACCAACCAAAAGAGCCTTATCTACGTTATGATGCATTACAGCGCCAAATTCGTCCAGATACCATTTACAAAGTTCCCTAGAAAGACTTTCGGCAAGGTTATCACATATAGTGTCTGGATGTCCAATCCCCTTTCTTTCTACTATCTCGGCACCTTGCTTATAAACGGGCTCAAAGGTCATAGGAGTAACAACTATGTTTTCCACACAAAACCTCCAAAGAAATTCAGTTAAAGATTATAGCATATAACTCCTATAGCTTACGTAAAAAGGGGTAACTTCTTAAAAGAGCCTTTAGTCTTTTCCCTCTTACTTCAATTTCAACTTCAAGGTTTTCTTTTCTAAGGTTTATATCCACAAAGCAAAGAGCTATTCCCTTTTCAAGAGTGTACGAGTATGTTCCACTGCTCACATATCCTATCTCATTTCCTGATAGGTATATCCTGTACCCTTCCCTTGGGATCCCCCTCTCTAAAAGTTCAAGACCAAAGAGCTTCCTTCTAACCTCTTTGGTAAGGATAGCCTCCTTTCCTAAAAAGTTCTTCTCAAAGCTTATAAACCTATCTAAGCTGGCCTCAACTGGTGTTATGTCCTCCGATATTTCGTGCCCATAAAGAGCAAGCCCAGCCTCTATACGCAGTATGTCTCTGGATGCAAGACCGCATGGTTTGGCCTCTTCGATGATCTTTCTAAAGATCTCTATACCATCTTCTAACTTTGCATAAACTTCAAACCCATCCTCACCAGTATACCCAGTCCTGGATACAATCACAGAATCAAAGACCCTAAAGTGGTAGTACTTCAGACTGTCAAC
>JBKBPE010000070.1:6634-6867 GCA_046293375.1 Aquificaceae bacterium | reverse complement strand
GGCCCCATGACCTTTGCAAGAGCTTACAAGCTTCTGAAAGACAAAAGAAACAAAGATACTGAAGAACCAGCCCTGAGGCTAAAAGAGCTTAACATAAAGGAGTGCACGCATTGTAAAAACTGCTCCTTGGTATGTCCAAAGCTTGTGATGCCGGAGTATCTCATAAAGATGGAGAAGGATCTTTTGGTGGAAAAAGGTTATATACAGCAGGCTGGCGGCTTTGAGTTTTTGTC
>JBKBPE010000070.1:948-6624 GCA_046293375.1 Aquificaceae bacterium | reverse complement strand
AGGAGTATAGCATTTAAATACCAAGCTACCCTACACAATTTTTTTGGGTAATGGGTACCTTTGTGCTTTAAGATAAAAGTAAACAAAAAGAGGAAAAGTATGGAAAGACAGGAGAGGCAAGATTTCTTGATGTTTATTGAAAGACTTGACCATTTTGCTGTCGGTCTTTTCCGTCAGTTTAGAATAGAAGAGGGTACAGATAGGGTTGTTCTCGTAGCACCTACAGAGACATACAAAATGTGGGCAATAGAGTATATAAACAACAGGCTTAAGAACTATGTGAAGAAGATAGAGGTTAAAAGTGCGGATGAAGCAAAAAACTATGGCCTGCAGGAAAGTTATTATTCAAACCTCGTTGAGAGATTCACCTTTGAGAACTTTGTAGTAGGAAAGGCAAACGAGCTTGCCTATAAAGTCTGTTTAGAGGTTGCAGAAAAACCTGGAACAGCCTTTAACCCCCTCTTCTTATACGGTAATGTGGGCTTGGGGAAAACGCATCTGTTACATGCCTTAGGAAACATGGCAAGGAATAAGGGATATAAGGTCATATACTCTTCAATAAACGACTTCTCCGATGAGATGGTAGAGTACCTTAGGAAAGGGAACATAGGAAAGTTCAGAGAAAAATATATGGGAGTTGACCTTATACTTCTTGATGATGTTCAGTTTTTGACTGGCAAAGAGAGAACTCAAGTAGAGCTCTTTAGACTTTTTGAGTCTATGTATTTGATGGATAAGCAAATAGCGTTGGTGAGCGACAGGCATCCCAATGACCTAAGAGACGTATCTGACAGGTTGATAAGTAGGTTTGAGGGTGGCTTAGTGTTAGAGATAGGCTTGGACGACGAGACAAAGCTGTCTATAATAAGACAGAAGCTCATACTCTATGGCCTACCTGTAGACAAAGTTACAATGGACTATATATTTGACTCAACAGGCCACAACGTTAGAGAGATAGAGGGGGCCATAAAAGCATTAAAGATAACTGGTATAAAACCCTTAGGGAAAGATAGAACAGAGAAGAACGTGCAGTTTGTTGTAGAATTTGTTGCCAAACACTTTGGATTGAAGCCAGACCACCTAAGTAGAGATACAAAAGAAAGAAGGATAATAAGCGCAAAACAGATAGCCATGTACTTATGCAAAGCTGTTCTTGGTATATCCTACACAGAGATAAGCAGACAGTTTGGAAGGAGAGACCACACATGGGCTATTTACTCTATAAAAAGAGTAGAAGAAAGGGCAAGGGAGGATAGGAAATTTAAATATATGCTTAGCTTTTTAGAAAAGCAGCTGAGAAAGGGATTGGATCAGTATTAGAACATATAAGAAGCGTTAACATAAAAAGTCCTCCCAGGTTCTGGTATCCTTACCCCACTTCTGAAAGGGTCTCTCTGGTAGGATAGGTAATCGTAGTACTTCTTATCAAGCAGATTATCTATGCCAGCCGTTAAGTTAAACCCTTTGTAGCTTCCACCTACCTTTAGGTTCACTATGCCGTATCCAGGGGTCTTTTGCTCTTTGAGGTCCTTGTCCACCCTGTCCTGGGTTGCAGAAAGGATCGTCTCTATCTCTCCAAAGTACATACCCTTATCGTATCTGAGGGCAAGCCTGGTTCTGAGAGGTGGAATCTCTGCAACCTTTGAGCTTGTTATGTTTTTTTCTGGCTTTGTATCCTTCTTGGCATGAAGGTACGATAATCCCCCAAAGAAGAAAAGGCTGTCTGTCAGAGAAAATCTCGAGTCTAACTCTCCCCCAAAGAACTGTGCGTTTACATTCTCATAGGAACGTGCATTGTTATTCATAACACCCATCACATCCTCCACCTTGTTTTGATTGTGGACCGTTATATAATCCTGTACGTAGCTGTAAAAAACGGTAGCCTTTGTTAACACTCTCTTTGTCGAGTACTTGGTACCGATGTCTATCTCTGTGTTCTTTGAGGGTTTTAGGTTTGGGTTTCCTACCCAATCACTACCCATACGTTTTAAGGCAAAGTACCTCTCCTGCGGATCTGGAACTCTTACTGAATGGCCAAGACCTGTAAAGAATTCCAGTCCTTTTACTGGCTCATAGAAGAGTTGGACGTTTCCAGAAGGGTACGTGTCTGTCTTTGATGTACTTCTTGTGTTCTTGTAAGCATAGTACAGGTCTTTGTTTGCTTTTGATGAGTCGGCCTTTGTTTCTGTAGTGTCTAACCTGATGCCAGCAACCAGCCTCGTTCTCTCAGATAGCATTCTTCTATACTCTCCATAAATTCCAAGGCTTGTAGTATCTACATCTGGTATTACAAACTGACGTTGGAGGTTGCCCATCATCCGCATGTAGTTCGTTGCATCCCAGTTTCTCCTATAGGCTTCTAAGCCTAAGGTGAAATCATCCCTTCCTGTTTCCACCCGCCCACCGTAGGTTTTGGTGTTTGCATCCGTAGCCATAGACCATGGCATCATGCCTGAGCTTGTCCTGTACCTGTCATCCATCCAGTGGTCTACCTTTGTGTAGTAAAGTTGGAGATTCAGAGATTTTAAAAGGCTTGATATGTTATCCACCTTGTAAGTGAAGTTGAATCTGTCTGTGTTGTCATATATGGCATCCATTTTGAGGTAAGGATAGAGTACGTCCTTAGCCTCTTGCCTTGTATAGGAGAGTTCTAAGCTGTGGTTTTCTACAGGGTTCAGTCCAAACTTTGTCCAATAGGTGTTTATTTTGAAGGCTCCTTTGTTTTGGAACTGGGGTTTGTAAAGGAACTGTCCACTTGGATCTGTTATCTCCGTAAACTTTTTACCATCTCCATCTTTGTAAGGTTTTGAGTATTTATAAGAGTATCCAGCAAGCCCGTAAAACTTATCGTCTGCGTAAGAAACAACAGGGGAGAGGTTTATGAAGTTAAAAGACCCTAAATTTGCGTTTAGCTTTAGGTGAAATCCCTTTTCTGGTTTTTTTGTAATGATGTTGACAAGCCCAGCCATAGAGCCTTGATGCTTCACATCAAAGGGTCCTTTTATAATCTCTATCTTCTCAACCTCCGAAAAGTCCACATGAAAGGCTGGTGGGTCCATCCTATTGGGACATGCTCCGTATATCCTCTCTCCGTCGATGAGCACGTTTATGTTGTCTCTGTAAAAGCCTCTCAGCACTATATCGTTGGCTATTCCACCCTTCCTTATCTTCCAAAGGCCCTCAATCTTTGTTAGGGCTTCTCCCACATCCTTTGCAAAGGACTCTCTAACTTCCCTTATTTCCAAGCTTTCTTTAAATGTTTCCCTCTTTGCCTTTAGCTCCACCTCCTTTAAAAGGAGTTCTTGAGAAAAGGCCGGCAGGCTAAAAATTGCTCCTAAAAGCAGTGCTTTTCTCATGTGCGTACCTCCTTACCAAGAGATTATTCTTACTCTATCTTCAGACAAAAGACCAAAGATAATATCTGGATTTCCAAACTCCGCCCCTTTTATAAGCTCCTTTACACCAAACATCTTGGCACAGTGGGGGCAAACATAAACCTTGCCACCCTTTGCTATAAACTCTTCCAACATCTTCTTTGCCTCTGTTGGCTTTGCCTTTGCGTCCGCAAGCCTTACACCCTCCGAATTGAGCCATATCACCGTTGGATTCCCTCTTCCAAGTGAAATACTTGCAAACCTCATAGCCATAACCGCAGAAGGAGCCTTATCCTTTGTGAGATTGACCACCAACTGGATGTTATCCTGAGCCTCTTGCATGTGTTCGTGGTCATGGTCATGATGGTGTTGAGACCAAGAAGCTATCGGCATAGCCAACAACAAGCCTGAAATTGCTGTTAAAAATAGGCTTCTTACTCGCATAATTTTACCTCCTTTTCGTTCATGTTAAAGTTATAATAATATGAAATATGATAAAAGTTAAGAGAAAATTACCATAAACCCATGTAAACCCTTCTCACTACATCTTCAGCGAGCAGACCCTTAACATCCCCCTCTGCCACAATGGTTCCTAAATCTAACACATAACCTCTCTGGCATAGCATACTTGCAAGGTATATCTCCTGTTCCACTACCAGTGAGGAGACGCCTTCTTTGGCGCTCACTTCTTTTAGAACTTCTCCCACTCTGTCTACAACCTTTGGTGAAAGACCCAAAGAAAGCTCATCTATCATAAGCAGGGATGGCTTGGACATTAAGGCCCTTCCTATGGACAGCATCCTTTGAAAGCCACCAGAAAGCTCACCAGCCAATTTTTTCCTTATCCTCTCAAGCTCTGGGAAGAACTCATAAACTTGTCTCAGTCTTTCTTTTAACCCACTCCTCTTTATGTAAGCTCCCAGTGTCAAGTTTTCTTCCACGCTCATGTCCAAGAAGAGGTTTTTCGCATCGCTTGCCAAAGATATACCAAGCTTTAGCTTCTCGTAAGAGCTCATCCTTGAAATATCCTTATCGTTGAATCTTATGCTTCCATTCCACGGGCTTATAACGCCAGCTATTGTTTTTAAAAGAGTGCTCTTTCCAGAGCCATTGGAACCAAATATAACAACAGATTCTTCTTTGTGGACTGTTATGTTTATCTTGTTAAGAACGGTAATATCACCGTACCCAACGCTTAACCCGTCAACCTTAAGAAGTGGGATGCCTTTCTCCAAGGTATGCCCTCCTTACTTCCTCATTCTCTAACATACCCTCAATGGACCCATCGTATATGACTTTACCCTCGTGAAGAGCTACAATCCTGTCTACCAAACCGAACATAGCTTTTAATACATGTTCCACCATAAGGATGCTAACTCCATCCTCTTTCAAACCTCTTAGCATGTTCCACATCTCTTTTATAGATGCAGGGTTCAGACCAGCAAAAACTTCATCAAGCAAAAGAAGACTTGGTTTTAATGCCATTGCCCTTGCCATCTCAAGTCTTTTTCTCTGGGCCAAAGAGAGTTCTCCTCCCCTTCTGTCCCTCAACTCATAGAGTCCTATCCTCTTTAAAATGTCTTTTGGGTTAGACTCTCTTCCTGAATGAGCGCATGCTATTTGGATATTTTCCCACACGGTGAGTCCTGGAAAGGGTCTGGGAGTCTGAAAGGTTCTTCCTATGCCCAGCTTTGCCCTCCTGTGGGGTGGTTCATCGCTTACGTCAACGTTTTTAAAGCGTATAGTTCCAGAGTTCTGCTTTGTTATACCGGATATTATGTTTATCAGAGTGGTTTTGCCAGAGCCGTTTGGACCTATGATTCCAACCGCTTCTCCACTCTTTACGCTGAGGTTTACGCTTTCCAGAACTTGATTTCCACCATAGGATTTTCTCAAGTTTATAACTTCCAGCACCTTTTCCATACAAGTCCTCTTGGGAAGAGCAGTACAAAGACAACTATAGCCAATCCTAGGAGTACGCCATGGAGCAATAAAAATTTACTCCAAAGAAGCTCGAAGACCATTTCAAACACCCACGACCAAAAGAGGGGGCCAAAAACAGGGGCAGACATGGAGAGGGTTAACACAAGGAAGGTTTTTACAGATAGCATGGGGTTAAAGAGGGTTGGAGCGTCCACGTAAGCATTCCAAAAGGAAAAAACTCCTCCGAGCAGTCCAAGGAAAAAGGCCATACCCATAAAGGCAAAGGATCTGTACACTGTAGCATTTACTCCTATGCTCAGAGACGCTGTTTCATCCTCCTTTATGGCTTTCATCGTTAAGCCAAGGTTCGACATCTCAA
>JBKBPE010000070.1:0-938 GCA_046293375.1 Aquificaceae bacterium | reverse complement strand
TCAAGAAGTACAGTGAAAGTCAAAAGGATTAAAAGTATAGCAAGAAAGGTATAGAAAGATATAAGGTTAGACTGCTGGGTTAGCTTAAAGACTATCCCCTTTGTGCCCCCTGTTATGTCAAGGTTTTCTGCAAGTTCCATAAAAGAAAGTTGTAGCGCCAAGGTCGCTATGGCAAAGTAGTGGCTTTTTAGTCTCATGACTATTGGGGAGACAGAAAGAGAAAGGAGGAGAGAAGAAAGCCCTCCCAAAAACAGGGATAAGAAAAAAGGATAAGAAAGGTTTGCATAAAGCATTGAGAAGATATAGGCACCAAAACCAAAAAAAGCTATCCCACCAAAGGCTGGATAGCCAAGAAAATAAAAAAGCAGGTTATGGGAGTAAGAAAGGCAGGAGAGAAAAAGGCTTGAGATAAGCACACGAAGCCAGTATGGGTTGAGAAGGTTTGGGAGAAAGAGAAAAAGACATAGACCCGTTAGAAGAATTAGCTTACGCTTTCTCATGGTATTTTATTCCAAAAAGTCCCCTTGGTCTTACAGCTAGAAAAAGGATAAGGAGAAGGAGGGACAATACATTTTTCCACTCTTCACCCATGTAAAAGCCAGAGAAGACCTCAAGAATTGAGAGAAGAAAGCTTCCAAAGATAAGTCCGCTCACACTCCCAAGACCGCTTATAACACATACAAGGAATGCCTTTATAGTTAGTCCTTCAGAGTCAAAGGGGGTAAAACCCTGAAGCATGGCGTAAAAACTCCCAGAAAAAAGAGCTAAACCAGTAGCTAACCCTGTGCTGAGAGCATACACCCTTTTGGGATCTATTCCGCAGAGCTGTGCTCCCACAGAATCCATGGAAACAGCCCTTATAGCCTTTCCCGTCCAAGAAAACTTTAGAAAAAGATAAAGGAATAAAACAGAGAGAGAAGATAGGAAAAACACCAGAG
>JBKBPE010000069.1:0-6874 GCA_046293375.1 Aquificaceae bacterium | reverse complement strand
CAGGTAGAGAAAGCCAAGTCCGGACATCCAGGCCTGCCGCTTGGAGCTTCCCACATAGCTTATCTTATCTTCGACAGATTTCTAAGGTTCAACCCAAAAAACCCAAATTGGATAAACAGGGATAGGTTTGTGCTTTCTGCTGGACATGGTAGCGCTATGCTTTACTCTCTTCTTTTTGTGATGGGGTACGACATCAGCCTGCAAGACCTAAAAAGCTTCAGACAGCTCTTTAGTAAAACACCGGGACATCCAGAGAGCTATCTGACCCCAGGTGTTGAGGCTACTACTGGGCCTCTCGGGCAAGGAATAGGAAATGCAGTAGGCATGGCTATTGCGGAGAAGTATCTATCAGACCATTTTAATAGGGATGGCTTTAACGTAATAGACCACTACACTTTTGCATTGGTAAGCGATGGTGACCTCATGGAAGGCGTATCCTGTGAGGTGGGACAGCTTGCTGGACACTTCAAGCTTAACAAGCTTATAGTAATTTGGGATAACAACAGAATCTCCATAGATGGTTCTGTGTCGCTTACTTGGTCTGAGGATGTTCTCAAAAGGTTTGAAGCATTCGATTGGCATGTTTGGCATGTGGAGGATGGATACAACTTAGAGGAGATAGAAAGGGAAATAAGGAGAGCTATGGAGCAAAAAGAAAGACCATCCTTCATATCTGTAAGAACCCATATAGGCTACAAAAGTCCAAAGCAGGATGACCCAAGCGTCCACGGTGCACCCCTTGGTAGGGATGCGGTCCTTGAAACAAAAAGAAGTTTTGGATGGCCAGAGGGGGATTTTTACGTACCAGAAGAAGTTTACGAGTACCAAAAGGAGAAGATTGAAAAGGGGAAAAGATTAGAAGATGAGTGGAATAAGCTGTTTGAAGCATACAGGGGGAAGTATCCGGAGCTTGCAGAGGAGCTCATAAGAGCCTTCAAAAAGGGTTGGGGCGAAGAGTATAAAGAAAGCATTCCCTTCTTCACTGACCCAATGGCAACCCGTCAAGCGAGCGGAAAGGTTTTAAACTCCATTGCAAAGCATATTCCCGTTATAGTAGGAGGTTCTGGAGACCTTTCTGAATCTAACAACACCTATCTGAATGGATTAGGAGACTTTCTGGCTGAGAACCCAAAAGGTAGAAACGTTCATTACGGTGTCAGAGAACATGGTATGGGTAGCATACTCAACGGTATGGCCTACCATGGCGGTATTCTGCCTTACGGTGGCACATTCCTTGTCTTCTCTGACTACATGAGACCTTCTATAAGACTGGCGGCCATGTCTAAGCTTCAGGTTGTGTACGTCTTTACACACGATTCCATAGGGCTTGGGGAGGATGGTCCTACACACCAACCAGTGGAACAGCTCAGCTCTCTAAGGCTGATACCCAACTTGTGGGTTATAAGACCTGCAGATGCCAATGAAGTAGCAGTAGCTTGGGACATAGCGGTTCAAAGGAAGGATGGTCCAGTAGCGCTCATCTTCACAAGGCAAAAGCTACCCGTAATAGACAGAAGCAAACACCCATCAGCCGAAGGTATAAGAAGGGGCGCTTACATAATCTCCGAATGCGATGGAGACCCAGACATAATAATTATGGCAAGCGGCTCAGAAGTTCATCCTGCATTAAAAGCTAAGGAAATACTTCAGAGTGAAGGCTTAAGGGTTAGGGTTATTAACATGGCATCTTTTGAGATTTTTGAGCTCCAGGAAGAGGAATACAGAAATCATCTTCTGCCCAAGAGCATCAGAAGAAGGGTTGCTGTAGAAGCTGGAAGGAGCCTATGCTGGTACAAATACGTGGGTTTAGAAGGTCTTGCCATTGGGCTTGAGGACTTTGGAATGTCAGCGCCTGGAGATGTTCTCATGGAACACTTTGGTTTCACGGGAGAGAAGATAGCAAGCAAAATAAAGGAATTTTATTTTAAATGAAGGGGGCGTTGCAAAAGTTCATAGATTCTTTTGGAGAAAACTCCACGCATCTTACCAAACACTCCCCAGCTCTGTCTATCACACGGTGAAGAAGGCCTTCCTCTTCCCTCTCAAAGGGAGACAGCACATAATCAACAACCCTGTTTCTATCCTTTGGCCTCCCTATGCCAACCTTCAGCCTTGGAAAGTTCTCCGTCTTTATCTCCCTGATTATAGATTCAAGCCCATTGTGCCCACCACTGCTACCGCTCAGCCTTAACCTCATTTTACCTAAGGGCATATCAATGTCATCGTAAACTATGAGTATTTCCTCTGGTTCCAGGTTATATTCTTCTAACAGGTTTACCACAGCAAGGCCAGAGTTGTTCATGTAAGTTTGAGGTTTTGCAAGGATAACTTCCCTATTTGACACCTTTGCCCTGTATACATGCGAAAGGCAGGCTTCTTGATGGTCCTTAACTTTGTACTTTCTTAGTATTTCATCGACAACCATAAAGCCCACATTGTGGCGTGTCTTCTCATACTTTTTGCCTGGATTACCAAGTCCTACAAGGAGTTTTATCATTAAGTAGCTGTTTCTTCCGCTGGGGTCTCTTCAACCTCTGGTTCAAGCACCACAGCAACTACTTCCTCTGGAGAATCCATTATGGTGCAACCTTCTGGGAGTTTGATATCTCTTACGTGCAGGACATCACCAAGTCCCATTCCACTCACATCAACGGTTATCTTGTCTGGTATGCTTTCGGTACTTGCCCTAATGGTAAGTGTATGCATCATTATTTCAAAAGTGCCACCGAGCCCAACACCTACCGGTGTACCAAAAAACTCTACAGGTACCTCTACTTCTATCTCCTTTGTGTGAGATACATCGTAAAGGTCAATGTGCATAGGATTGTCTCCCAACCAACCCATCTGTATATCTCTTAGAAGACACAGTTTTTTCTCTCCGTCTATCTCTGCTTCAATAAAAAACACCTCTCCATGGGGCAGGCTCAAGATATCCTTAACGTTCATGTATGCGTGTAAGTTCTCCACATCTTTGCCGTACACTTCAACCGGCACGTAACCTTCTCTCCTCTTAGCTTTAATCTCGCTCTTCTTCCCGATCTTTCTGGGAATTAGTCTGATGGATACCTTTTTCATAGAAACCTCCTCTATACAAAAAGTGAGCTTACAGACTCTCCTTCGTGTATCCTCTTTATAGACTCAGCTATCAAGGGCGCAACGGAGACAACCCTTAGCCTGTTGCACTGTTTTCCCACAGTTGGTATAGTGTTTGTTACTACAACCTCCTCCAAAGGTAGTGCGTTTATCCTATCAACAGCAGGCCCAGAAAGCAAAGCATGCGTTGCTACTACAGATACACTTGTAGCACCCTTTGATACAAGTAGGTTTGTTGCTGCTACTATGGTACCAGCTGTGTCTATCATATCATCAACTATTATAGCCCTTTTGCCTTCTACTTTACCAACTATATCCAGTGTTTCTGCTACGTTGGGCTCTGGTCTTCTCTTGTATATTATGGCTATGCCGCATCCCAGTTTATTAGCTAAGAGCCTTGCTCTTTCCACACCACCAGCATCTGGTGAGACCACTACAGTTTCTTCACCAGCTTTACCCTTAAGGTGATCATACAGCGCATTGAGAGCATAGAGATTATCAACGGGTATGTTGAAAAACCCCTGTATCTGTGGAGAATGAAGGTCAATAACAACAACCCTCTGCGTTCCTGCCACTGTTATAAGGTCTGCAAGAAGCCTGGCACTTATAGGGACCCTTGGTTTGTCCTTCCTGTCCTGTCTTGCGTAAGCATAGTAAGGAATGACTGCCGTTATCCTTCCTGCCGAAGCTCTCTTTAAAGCATCTAGTATAAGCAGAAGCTCCATTATATTTTCATTGACCGGTGGGCAGAGGGATTGTATTATGTACACATCCTCACCTCTCATAGATTCGTTTATCTGTACCCTTATCTCTCCATCGCTGAAGCGAGAAACTACCATATCAGATATAGTTATACCAAGATGTTCAGCCACCTCTTTAACCAGGGTTGGATTACTGTTTCCCCTTAAAAGTTTTATACTACCAACCATCTCCTTACCTCATCTTAAGCTGGGGTGCCTGGACTCGAACCAGGAACCCCCGGATCCAAAGTCCGGTGCTCTGCCAGTTGAGCTACACCCCATTATAGCTTTCCACCCGATAGACCTTCCATCCACGTAACCTTGCACCTTCTTGAACTTCTTTAGAAGACTCACCTATATAAAATACGCATGACCCACTTCCGCTCACCAGAGGACTGTAGCCTAAGCTCTTTAAAAACCTGTAAACTTCACCTATCTGGGGAAATGTAGACATAGCTATATCACCCAACTTATTCTCCAAAACTTTAAAGTTCCCTTCTATTAAGCTGCTTACTATTTTATCATCTTCAAGGTCGTATGTCAAAGAGGTTTCATTTACCATGCCATATACCTTTGATGTGGGTACGTTGATGTTGGGGTAGATTATGGTGAGCTTAAGCGATAGGTCTTCTATCTTTTCTATCAGGTCGCCCTTCTCCCTCCCTACTGCAGTACCACAGTGGAAGAAAAAGGGAGCGTCTGAAGATACCATCCTTGCTATATCCTTTAGCTCGTCAAGAGTTAAGGGTTCCCCTAGTAAGCTGTTTACGGCTTTTAGCACTGTTGCACAGTTGGAAGAACCACCACCCAATCCAGCACCCTGAGGTATGTTCTTTTTTATGTACACGCTAAACTCTAAGTCTCTGTCAAGTAGCCTTTCCATGATCTTTAACGCTTTATAGACGATGTTTTCTTCTTGCGGTATGTTGGTGCTTGTTTGAACGCTCAAGGGCCCTTCCTTTATTGTTATCTCATCAAAAAGGGATACAGCATGATATACAGTAAAGATATCATGATAACCGTCTGGCCTCTTTCTTAAGATCCAAAGACCCAGGTTAACCTTTGCGGGAGAAAGAACCTTCAGCATACAGATAATTTTAAACTAAAAAGTCCTTGCATTTTCGTAAGTTAGGGATTTCCTGGCCAAGCCCTTCCTGATGCACCTTTGGGAGCTTGAAATGTATGAAAGAACTTATATGATATTTAAATCATCAAATTAAGAAGGAGGAAGACATGTTTAACATAGGAGATGCTACGGAACTTGGCAGGCGTATTGCTGGAGAGCTTCCCAAAATTATAAAAAGGGATGGGTCTGTTCAGGAGTTTGATGGGAAGAGGATCGAAAGGGCCATATACAAGGCCTTTAGAGCTGTAAACCAAATCATGGACGACCATACATTACAAGACCTATGCGACAATGTTATAGGAGAGGTTTCAAGGTTTAGAAAGAACAAGATCCATGTGGAAGAAGTCCAGGACATAGTTGAGGAGACGCTTATACTTCATGGCTTTGCTAAGGTAGCAAAGGCATACATACTGTACAGGAAGAAGAGGGAGGAGCTAAGGGATATATCAAAGGCTATAGTTGATGCTGAGAAAGTGGTTCAAGACTATATATATCAACAAGATTGGAGAGTTCAAGAGAATGCAAACGCCAGCTATTCCTTTTCTGGTCTGATGCTTCACACGGCAGGAACGGTCATAGCTTATTACGCGCTCACCCATGTCTATCCAGAGCACATAGCAAGCGCTCACAGAGATGGAGACATTCACATACATGACCTTTCCCATGGTATAGTTGGGTACTGCGCTGGTTGGTCTATGGAGGACCTTCTGAGAAAAGGCTTTAGAGGAGGAAAAGGAAAGGTTACAGCCGGACCCGCAAAGCATCTTTCCTCCCTCCTTGGTCAAATGGTCAACTTTCTGGGTGTTGCCCAGATGGAGTTTGCAGGAGCTCAGGCTCTTAACTCCGTTGATACTTATCTAGCCCCCTTTGTAAGAGTAGACAAGCTTTCATACGATGAGTTAAAACAGCTCATTCAACAGCTTGTTTTTTCTCTGAATGTACCTTCAAGATGGGGTTCTCAAGCACCCTTTATAAACTTCACCTTTGACTGGACAGTGCCAGAGGATATGAAAAGAAGACCAGTTATAGTGGGTGGGACAGAGAGGGAAGACATAGGATACTATGGGGACTTTCAAAAAGAGATGGATATGGTAAACAAGGCCTTCATGGAAATAGTGATGGAAGGAGACCATGATGGACGTATATTCTCCTTCCCGATACCAACATACAATATAACACATGATTTTGACTTTTTTTCTGATAACGCCAGACTTCTTTGGCAGATAACTGCCAAGTACGGAATTCCTTACTTCCAGAACTTTGTATCAAGTTCTTTGAGGCCAGAAGACATAAGGAGCATGTGCTGTAGGCTCCAGTTGGACTTAAGGCAGCTAAGAAGCAGAATGGGCGGTCTTTTTGGAAGTGCAGATAAGACTGGCTCCATAGGTGTTGTTACTATAAATATGCCGAGAATAGCGTACCTTTCAAAAAGTGAGGGAGAGTTTTTCGAAAGGCTTGAAAACCTTATGGACATAGCAAGGGATAGCCTTGAAATAAAAAGAAAGGTTATAGAAAGAAACCTAAAGAAGGGGCTCATGCCCTACTCGAGGGAGTATCTTAACTCCTTCGACACTTTTTTCTCAACTATAGGGCTTGTTGGTATGAACGAAGCATGCCTGAACCTTCTTGGTGTTTCTATAGCAGAGCCAGAAGGTAAAGCCTTTGCTGTAAAAGTTCTTAAGTTTATGAGAGAAAAGTTGTCTGAATTTCAGGAGAAGACAGGACACCTTTACAATCTTGAAGCAACGCCTGCAGAGGGAACTTCCTACAGACTTGCCAAGATAGACAAGGGTAAGTTTCCTGATATAATCACGGCTGGCGAGAAAGAGCCTTACTACACAAACTCCACCCATCTCCCAGTAAACTACACAGATGACCCTATTGAAGTCTTAGAGCACCAAAAGGACCTACAAAC
>JBKBPE010000068.1:0-6924 GCA_046293375.1 Aquificaceae bacterium | reverse complement strand
AAGGCTGAAATTGAGACAAGGATAGAAAGGAAAGTATCAAAGTTGAGGGAGAAAATTATTAAGTTGGACAGAAAATTCACCATAATGTTTCTGATTAAGTGATATAATAGATAAATCAAAGATAAGTTCAGGAGGAATGGATTATGGCTGTTCCAAAGAGAAAAACATCAAGATGGAGAAGGGACCAAAGAAGAGCACAGAACTTCTACCTCAAGTTAAAGGCCTCATCCTTAGCATCCTGTCCCAACTGCAATGAGCTTATTCTTCCCCACAGGGTATGTCCATACTGTGGGTATTACAAGGGCAGAGAGATCCTTAAGACAGGTTAATGTATACACCAAAAATAGCTGTTGATTGTATGGGGGGTGATTATGCCCCAGAGGAGATAGTCAAGGGTTGCATATTGGCCCACAGAGAGTTTGGAATAAGTCTTTACCTTGTAGGAGATGAAAAAAGAATAGAATATATACTAAGCAAAGAGGGGATAAAAAGTGGCGAAACTATAACTGTGGTGCATGCGGAGGATGTAGTTGGCATGCACGAACCCCCTTCAAACGTACTGAAGAAGAAGATGTCATCCCTCTATATCGCTGGAAAGCTCCTTAAGGATGGCAAGGCTGATGGGTTAGTCTCCGCTGGTAACACGGGTGCTGTCCTGACAGTTGGAAAGTTCATAGTTGGGTCTATTCAAGAAGTGGAGAGGCCTGCCATTGGTGTAGCTTTACCGAATCCAAAAGGCAAGACAGTTCTTATAGATGTAGGTGCAAACATAGACTGTAAACCCAAGCACCTTTTACAGTTTGCTATAATAGGCCACACCTATGCCAAAGAAATACTTTCTATAGAAAAACCAAGAGTTGGTATACTGAGCATAGGTGAAGAGGAGGGAAAGGGGAACGAGCTTGTAAAGGAAGCTTATCAGCTTTTAAAATCGAGTAAGCTAAACTTTTTGGGTAATGCAGAAGGAAGGGACATATACGCAGGAACCTTTGATGTTATAGTCTGCGATGGCTTTGTAGGTAATGTGATTTTGAAGGCAAGCGAGAGCCTTGGAATGGCTGTATTGCATATGATTAAGGAGGAGGTGCAAAAAAGTCTCCTTGCTAAGATAGGTATATTTTTTATGATGCCAGCCTTGAATAATTTCAAAAAGAAGGCGGACTTTGCAGAATATGGAGGGATTCCCCTGCTCGGAGCAAAAAAACCCGTGATAATAACTCATGGAAGGGCAAACGCCAAAGCTATAAAGAACGCCATTAAAGTGACTAACGAGTTTTACGTGCATCATTTTAACGATAGACTCTCTGAAAATCTAAGGAATCTTGCTTCAGAAGGAGTGAAAGCTCAATGGGAACAACTTTATTAGGCATAGGATGCTATCTACCTAAGAAGGTATTGACAAATTCAGATTTAGAGAAGATGGTGGATACCTCTGACGAGTGGATAACTACAAGAACAGGAATAAAGGAGAGGAGGATAGCAGAAGAGGATGTAAGCCTTATGGCATATGAAGCCAGCTAAGAAGCTATAAGCTCAACTGGTATAGACCCGGAGAGTATAGATATGATAATACTCTCAACTCTGACACCCCAGCTTAAGTTTCCCTCCACTGCATGCCTTATCCAGCACAAGCTTGGGGCATCCAAAGCTTTTGCCTTTGATATATCAGCAGCGTGCAGTGGATTTTTGTATGGTCTTGAGTTGGCAGATGCCTTCATAAGGTCTGGGAAAGCAAACAACGTGCTCCTTATAGGTGCAGAAAAACTCTCCGAGATAATAGATTGGAAGGATAGGAGCACTTGTGTGCTCTTTGGGGACGGTGCTGGTGCTGTAGTACTCTCTAACTCAGATGGAGAGATATTGGCTTCCAAGATGATGTCCGATGGAAACGCATGGGATATTCTGTATGCTCCCAAGTGTGGGTACGTAAATATGAAGGGCAAAGAACTTTTTAAGCTGGCTGTCAGAAATATGGAGGAAGCTTGCCGCTATGTCATAGAGAAGTCTGGAATTAGTGTTGATGACCTGTCCCTTATGATACCGCATCAGGCTAATATAAGAATAATGGACGCCCTTGTAGAAAGGCTTGGACTACCAAAAGAAAAGGCTTATTCTAACATACACAAGTATGGGAATACAAGCGCCGCCTCTATCCCCATAGCCATGTATGAAGCTTACAAAGAGGGAAGACTCAAAAAGGGAGATCTGGTCCTTCTGACAGCCATGGGTGGGGGTTTAACGTGGGGGGCTATGCTTTTGAAGTTCTAATTCACATCGTATACTCCACAAGCACCCCCTCTTTGAGTCCCCAGTCGCTAACCGTTATCTCCCTTTTTTTAAAGATTACCATGCTCCTGTAGAATATAACTATTCCTGGAATTATTACCTTGGCCCTTTTTGTCTCTATATGTGGAAAGATGCTTATTCTTTTTTCTTCTTTCATGCTAATTAAAGTCTCAAGCCAATACTCTACCTGGTCTATGGTTAAAGTCTTACCATGAACTTTCTCTGACTTATAGGGGTACACGTTATATTGCAGAGCTGCAAGAGTGGTTATAGTACCACCAAGTCCTAGGAGGTGTTCACATGGGCTTACTACTTTTGATATCTGCTCATCCAAGAAGTCTTTCAAAGATTCCAACTCGTACAAAGTGGGTGGGTCATGATGTATAAAACCCTCTGTAAGGTTTACTATGCCAAAAGGCAAAGAGTTTAATCTTTCTATGTTGAAGTCTGTCCCACAGACAAACTCTGTAGAGCCACCACCTTGGTCTATTATGCAGAACCTACCACTTGGCTTTAAAGAGTATGCTACCGCAAAGAAAGCATACCTTCCCTCCTTCTCGGGAGATACTATCTCTAACTCCATGTTCGTTTCTGCTTTAACCCTTTGCACAAAATCATTAGCATTCCTTGCCTTTCTTAAAGCTTCTGTCCCTATAACCCTGACAGAAGATGCTCCCACAGTTCTGGCCTTTTCCGCATAGGCTCTCATAACTTTTATGGTCTCCTCCATTCTCTCTTGGCTTATTACTCCAGAGCTGTTTATACCACTCCCCAAAGCTGTTATATTTCCCTCTTCATACACTATGTTTAGCTTATCTTTGTTTACATCAGCTACAACCAGCCTGCATGAGTAAGAACCGACATCTATAACACCAACCCTCATAAGATATCCCTCAGGTAAGGATTGAACCTTTTCTCGTATCCTATGCTTGTCTCCTGATAATGCCCACAAACAACCAAGGTATCATCGGGAAGTTCTCCAAAAACCCTGCGTAGTGAGTTTCTAAGGTCCTCAAGGCTTCCACCTGGAAGGTCCCATCTGCCTACGCTTCCCCTAAAGAGAAGGTCTCCAGCTATCAGTAACTTCTCCTCTTGAGAGTATAAACAGCAATGACCCTGTGTGTGTCCTGGTGTATGAAGAACAGAGATCCTTGTCCTACCAACCGTCAACTCTTCCCCCTCCTCTAAGAAAAGGTCTGGCTCTGAACAGGGTAAGTTAGCTTTTATCTGCCTTTCAAAGCCTGGCCATATGGGGTCCTTCATCAGAGGGATGTCCAACCTATGCATATAGAAAGGTGTATCGTACATACTTTTTAAGGTTCTTACCTGTCCAACATGGTCTATGTGTCCGTGAGTGCAAACTATGGCTTTGAGCTTGGAATTACCAACCTCCATCTTTATAAACTCTGCATCAGCTCCAGGGTCAACGACTATGGATTCTTAGGTCTCTTCGTCAATAAGGATGGAACAGTTAACTGAGAGAGGTCCAACAGGTAGTATCTTAACAATCATAGGCCCTTGGTTATGAGGTCGTAAAGCAAGTTCGGGAAGAGGCCAAGGATAAAAACGGCTAAAATGCATACCAGTATAGTGAAGGCCTCTCCAAAGGAGAGATGCAATTTATGCCATTTATTCTCGCCACTTTCCATGAACATATAGACAACCACTCTAAGGTAGTATCCAGCTGACACCAGGCTGAATATTAGGAAAAGGACAGCGAGAAGCATCAAGTCCAACTTTAAAAGACCCATAAATATTCCAAGCTTTCCAACAAACAGGGCCATAGGAGGTATGCCTATCATAGCAAAAAAGAGGAGTGAAAGAAAAGAAGCCAACAGAGTATCGTGCCTTCCAATACCCTTGTAGTCGGATAATGCGTGGGAGAAGCCATCCCTCTTTTCAAAAACGGCAAGTATTACAAAGGAACCTAGTGCTGCAAAGGTATAAACAGAAACATAAAAGAGCAAAGCTGAAGATAGAGTTTTATCGATGGACACAAGTCCAAGGAGGAAATAACCCGCATGAGCTATAGAAGAGTAAGCCAAGAGTCTTTTTACAGACTTCTGAGCATAGGCAACAAAACTGGCGTAGAACATAGAAAGTATGGCAAAGAATCCAATCAGAACAAACCATGCTTTCATATGAGAGAAGTAGGATGCCATATTTACCAATAAGAAGTAGAGGGCAAGCTTAGGGGCTGTAGATAAGTATGCAGTTATTGGTGTTGGTGCGCCTTCATAAGCATCTGGCGTCCAAAAATGAAAGGGTACAGAGGAGACCTTGAGGGCAAGGGCAGAAAGTATAAGAAGAAGGCCCAAAAGAAAGAGGGAATTGTCTTCATTGTATGTTCTTAGAAATAAACCGCCAGTCGATGCATAATAAAAGACACTGCCAAAAGCCAACATGGAAGTTCCGACAGTTCCTATAACCAAGTATTTATAAGAAGCCTCTTTAGAAAGGTAGTCTCTTCTGAAGAGTCCTATAAGGATGTACAAGGTGACGGAAGAAAGTTCAAGGGATATAAACAGAAGGCCCAAGTTGTCAGAGGACATAAGCAAGGAAAGTCCTAATGAAGACACAAGCATCAAATAGCCAAGCTCTCCGTACTCAGAATTCTTCCTTCTAAAGTAGTCGTAGGAGGAAAGTATGGATAGGCTGGTGATAAGATAGAGAACGCCCTTACCTATTAGATTTGTGTTTTCTATATGGAAAACGTCAAAAAAAGCCTTTGCAGGTAAGTTCACAAGGGGTAAGGAAAGGAAGGCAAAAAGGGGAACAAAGCCGGAGAGAAACATATTGAATTTATAATATCTTTTGTCAAAGAACAGGTCAGTTAAAAAGATGATAAGTATACCTACCGAAAGGACTATTTCTGGCAAGATAGCGTTCCAGTTCACTTTTAGCCTCCCAGTATGTATCTTGAAGTTTGTTGAACTATCCTAACAAAGGGTAATGGATAGAGCCCAAGGATAAAAGCGGAAGCTATAACCAACAAGAAGGAGATAGCATGGTGCAGTTCAATATCTCTCAGATGCTTCCACTTTTCAACCCTTTGCTGTTGTATGGTTTCTTCTTCAAACATGACCTTCTTATACATGTAGAGGAAGTAAGCAGCACTCAGGATCATTCCAACTCCGGCTATGATGGCCCATATGGAGTAACTCTTAAACGTACCCAAAAGGATGAGAAATTCAGCCACAAAGCCAGCAAGACCTGGAAAACCTATCCCAGCAAGCCCACTTAGCATAAAGAGCACTGAGAGACCAGGCAAATATCTGGCAAGGCCTCCAAGCTCATCCATATTGTAAGTATGTATCCTATCGTAGAGGAATCCAGCCGACATAAAGAGTGCGGCAGATGAAAGACCGTGAGCTATCATCATGTATATGGAACCATTCAAAGCGTTCATGTCAAAAGAAAAAGTCCCAAGCGTCACCAATCCCATATGACTGACAGAAGAGTAAGCTATAAGCCTTTTTATGTGAGTTTGTGCTATGGCCATCATGGCTGTGTAAACTATAGCTACTATGCTCAAAGTGAATATTATCGGTATATAGTACTTGCTTGCTTCTGGAAACAACGGAAGAGAGTATCGGACAAAACCGTACGTGCCCATCTTTAAGAGTACTGCAGCAAGTATAACGGACCCAGCCGTTGGAGCTTCTACATGAGCATCCGGAAGCCAGGTATGAAGTGGCCACATGGGGACTTTTACTGCAAATCCTATACCAAAAAGAGCAAAAGCAAGCAGTTGTAACCACATTGGGTAAGAAATGTTCTTATGAAACGTATAATCAAAGGACAGCTGACCAGAGGTTATGTAAGCATACACCACAACAGATGCAAGGCCCAGAAGCAGAAAAAGACTACCAAAGAAGGTATAAACGAAAAACTTGTTAGCAGCGTAGACCTTTCTTTCGTGACCCCAGAGGCCTATGATAAAGTACATAGGTATGAGCATGCCTTCCCAAAAAAGGTAAAAAAGAAAGAAGTCAAGGGCAGAAAAGACACCAAGGCATGCCGTTTCAAGCATTAAAAACAAAGCATGATAAAGGTTTGGTCTGTCTTCTATCTTCCATGACCATACAAAGGAGATAAAAAACATCAAGGCTGTCATAAGCAGCAAGGATACTGCCATACCGTCAACGCCTACATGATAGGATATTCCTAACGATGGTATCCAAGTGTATCCACTTACGTACTGAAAACCTGTCTTGTCCCAATCAAAGTTTATAAAAAGATAGAGCATCAAAGCAAAAACGACTCCTGAAGAAAGGAGAGAAAAGATACGGGAGAATTTTTCTCGTCTCACAAGAAGGACTATCACCGATGATATAAGGGGTAGAAAGATAGAAAAGTTTAGAAGTTTCTCCATGGATCACCTCCCTAAGGTAAGTATGAGGAAAAGAATAAGACCCAAACCTATGTACATGGCAAAAGCGTAATGATTAACCCTTCCGTCCTGCAACGGCTTTATAGAGCTACCAACTAAGTTGGCAATGTAGTAAGTGGCGTTCACAAGGCCATCTATAACCTTTCTTTCGTTAACATGATAGAGTGTCTTTGATACTTTCACATATCCCCAAGCCATTACCCTATGGTAGAACCTTTCTGTGAAAAACTGCTCTCTAAAGAGGA
>JBKBPE010000067.1:0-7091 GCA_046293375.1 Aquificaceae bacterium | reverse complement strand
CAGCCTTGCAGGCTGCCACGCAAGCATCACAACCTATACACTTTCTAACATCTACCACGAAAACAAAGCGATGCTTTCCCTTCTGCTCGGGAAAGGTTCTTTCCGCCCTTGCATTTTCAAAGACTGCTCCGCTACAAGTGGCGGCAGCCCCAACTGCAAGAGCCTTTAAAAAACCTCTCCGAGAGGCTTGCTTTTCCTGAACTGGTTTACTCATTAATGTCACCTCCTAAATTTATTCATTTCTACACTTTTGCAAAAATCGTGCCAATAGAATACTAATTGAAAAACCTCAAAAATCAAAGATGCTTAAAGGGGTGCCTTTCGATATTGCTCATTTTTTGAGCATTAAGTAATAAAAAATTGAGCAGTGTTCAGAATTTGAACTCTATGCTCATAATATGAGCAGTTCTTCTCCTTCCCTCCACATTTAAACCCTTGATAGACCTTATTCTCATGAATGGCATGTTCTTTGCATAGAAAGAGACTGAAGAAAAACTTACGGAGGTGAAAGCATGAAGAAGGTTGTGGGAGCCTTTTTGCTATCTGCAGTTCTTGCGGCACCAAGTTACGCCATCAAGCTAAGAGATGCCGACATTGACTTTGGCATCCAGTATAGGGTCATGTACAATAACTCCAACATCCAATCCAACAACCAGTATGACTTCTTCAGGCAAAGGCTTAGGCTGAACTTTGACGTCAAAACTGAAAGCGGTGTTGGTGGATTCTTCCAAGTTGAGTACAGGGGCGGATGGGGTGGCTCATCTCCAGCAGCAAGCGACCCAAGAGCTACCTATGCTGTAAACGCCTTTAACAGACTCCAAGCAAGGGGCATAAGGTATGGCTATCTTTACTTCCCAGTAGGTCCTGGCACTGTTTTGGCTGGTATCCTTCCAGCAAACGACCAAGTGGACCAAATGCTCTTCTCCGCAGACTGGGACCTTAACGTAGGCGGTATAGCTTACGCTGGAAAGGTAGGAAGTCTTGACTACAGAGCTGCCTACGTAAGGCTTGTGGAAGGCGCCTTTTATAGGAATACTGCAGTAAAAGATAAAGACCAACACTTCTTGGTCTTAGACCTAAACACCCAGCTTGGTACAATCAATACGGGTATTCACTATTACGGAACTTATGGAAAGATATGCGCTCAAGGTGAGAATTGCACCTCAGCTGACTTTTTCACCCTTAACCAAACATGGATAGGACCTCATGCTACTGTAAAGTTTGAACCCTTGACCCTCCATGGAGTTGTGCTTGCAAACACTGGTAAGATAGCCAATACTTCCACAAACGGCTTCCTTGTAAGGCTTGAGGGTTCGGCTCCCCTTGGTCCTGCAAACGTAAGCCTTCTTGGCATTTACTCATCTGGTAAAAATGACGGAAAAGGCTTCCAAACGGTTCACGGGCTTCTTGGCACAGATGGCTACTGGGCTTACACTTACATCTTCACACCCCATGGACCATCTGACGTGAACGACTTTGGGCTTGAGCCAGGAAACAAAGGACATGGTCTTACAACAGTGCAGGCAAAAGTGGACTTCCCCATAACTAAGGGCTTTTCTGTGCAAGGTGTTGTAGGAACCTTTAGGTCCAACAAGGATATGGCCGGAAATGGTAAAAGCCTTGGTACAGAGGGTGGAGTTACCTTTACTGCAAACCTTGGCAAGCATATGAACCTTGAGTTTGGTGGTGCTGTTGCAAGCCTTGGGGATGCAGGAAGAGCTGTGTATAATGCTGGTACAAAGAAATCTGTAAACGAGCTCTTTGCAAGGCTTCAGATGGAATTTTAAGCCGCAACTGCCGCAAGGGTTGCCCCCCAAAGGGAGGGGGCTTTTTTTATTCCTCTTTTAACTTAGCGCTCAGGGTGTTTCTCGATATGCCAAGGAGCTGTGCTACTTTACTTTTATTTCCGCCATATCTTTCTAAGAGCTTTTTGATAAAGGCTGTCTCAAGTTCTTCAAGTGCAGTAGGCAACTCTTCCTCTTTTTTCGAGGATATGTAAAGGTCAAGCATCTCTGATAGAGAAAAAGAAAGCCTCTTAGTCTTCCCTTCTTCCAAGGGCAGATGCTCTATAATGCCAACCTTTACGTTTATAGCAGCTTTGTACACAACGTTTTTCAGTTCTCTAACGTTCCCATACCATGGATACCTAAGGGCTGATTCAAGAGCATCCTTTGATATCCCTAAGATATTAAGCCCTAACTCTTTGTTTGCTATGTTTATAAAATAATTTATGAGAGGAGCTATATCCTCCTTCCTTTCCCTAAGTGGGGGGATGTGTATCTCCATCTGGTTTATTCTGTGAAAGAGGTCCTCTCTGAACTTACCTTCAGCGATAAGTTCATTTAGATTTCTGTTTGTGGCGAAGATCAACCTTACATCAATAGTAGCTTCCTTTGTACCCCCGACGGGATAGAAAGACCTTCTTTCTACAAAGCTAAGAAGTTTAGCTTGAAGCTTGTAAGGCAAGTCTCCTATCTCATTCAAAAAGAGTGTGCCGCCATTAGCTAATTCCGCTTTTCCTTTTCTGTCCATTGTTGCTCCTGTAAAGGCACCCTTTACGCATCCAAAGAGCTCTACTTCAAACAGGTCCCAAGGTATGGAAGGACAGTTAACCACAACGAAAGGTCCATCTTTACGGTTTGAATTTGAATGTATCAGTTTAGCAATAAGGTCTTTACCAACTCCTGTTTCACCGGTTATAAACACGTTCAAGTCGTTGTTGCTTGCCATTCCTACCTTCTTAAACACCTCAAACATGGCACTGGAGACACCTACTACTTTGTACTCCTCTTCATACCATCTCACAACACTTTCACTTTCACCCGTAGCTAAGTTTATAGCCTTTATGATATCCTCTGCGTCGAATGGTTTTTTAAGTATCTCCACTGCACCTAACTTTGAAGCCCGAACTATGTTATCAAGATCTGTATAGGCAGTTACGAACACAATGGGTATGTTGACTCCCTTATTTCTGACCTTTTGAATTACATCAACGCCCGACACTCCTTCAAGCCTTATGTCCATAACTAAAACATCGGAAATGCCCAAGTAGTCTTCAATCCCATTGGGCGAACTCAGAGCATAGACAGTAAAGTCTCTTTGGGTGAGGATTTTCTTCATGGAATAGAGAGCTGCAAGGTCATCATCCACTAATAAGACCCTTTTTCTCATCCTTCAACGGCACCTCTACTGTAAACCTTGTACCCTTACCATCCTGCGTCTCCATTTGCAGATAACCACCCATCTCATAGGTATATTTTAAAGCTAAGGAGAGCCCAAGCCCTGTACCCTTGTTTCCCTTCGTGGAAAAGAAGGGTTCAAACACCTTCTCCTTATACTCGGAAGGTATGCCAGGTCCATTATCCTCTACCGTTAGAACAACCCTACCGTTGGACCTTCTCAGAAGGATATCAACACGCCCCCTACTCTCTTCCACAGCTTCCAAGGCATTCTTAAGTAGGTTGCTAAAAACCACTTGGAATGCATGTTTATTAACAAAAAAGCCAAAATTCTCTATACGAATGTTTAGCCTGATCCCCTTACTCTTTATCAACGGTTCATAAAGGTACAACCATGAATCTACTAACTCCTTAGAGAAAACTAACTCCTCAGAATGTTTACCTGTATTGGCAAAGCTCAGCACAGCATTAATTGTATGATCTATCCTGTTTATTGCAGACCTTACAACTTTAACATCCTCCTCATCCCAATTAGAAACATCGGAAAGAAGTTTTACGGGAAGAAGAGCGTTCTTCAACTCATGGGCTAACCCGGCGCTCAGTTCACCCAACATGTATAGTGCTTCCATCTTTTTGAACTCTGTTATATCCTTAATGGAAACGATAAAGGCGTCTTCAACTGGCGTAAAGCTTATTACGGCATAAGGCTTTCCATTGCGTGCCCTGAGCTTTATCCCTTCGGTAAAAGCTTCCCCTGATTGTAGCCTCATCCTAAGCCTCTTTCTGTCCTTCTCATCTTCAATGAGCACAAACACAGACCTAAAGAGCAGGTCGTTGTAAGTAAAACCCAATCTGTTGATAACTCCGTTGGTGTAGTATATCTTCCTGTCTGTGCCGAGTATTAGCAAAATATCCTGGAGTGTGTTTACAAGGTTCTGGTAAAAGTCTCTTTCAAAAAGAGAGTTGTTAATCATAGTGTTTATTCTTAGGAGACTTTTGTACATATAATCTGCAAAAGTGTTTATTTCATCTTTCTCTGCGAACTCAACACGATCCAGCTCTCCCTTTTCAAAACGGTCCATCATCCTAAGGGTCTTCCTTAGCCTTGAGGATATCCTCATGGATACAAAGAAGCCCATAGATACACCAAAGAACAGGAAGAGAGAGGTAAAACCTACAGATATGAGCTTCAAGGGAAATATGGCGCTTTCTATAGCTTTGTTGTCTATGCGGAAGACTATATAGCCCATAATTTGGTTGTAGCTCTCAATGGGGATCCTTTCAAGCCCCATGTAGTTTGATAAATATGAACCTATAGAATGAGCCAGTGGGTCAGAGTGGGCTATTATAAAGCCTACGTTGTTTATAACAGCCACATCCTTTATCCCCTTAAGCCTTGCAAGGGCATCTACCTGCTTAAAGACAGTCCAATAATCACCATTGAGCATGGCGTTCCTTATGTCGTTTTCCCTTGATGCTATCTCCTTCTTTATCGTGTCCCCAATATACTCCCTTAGCGTATCTTCCAACCATAAGATCATGAGCACAGATATAGGTATGGAGGTCAAGAGCACTATAGAGACAAAGGATAGAGAAAGCTTGGTTCCTATGCTAAGCCTGAGGAGTCTATCTAACAGTAGTCTCATACCTGCTTATGTAAGATATCATGTTGGCTATGGGTTTGTAAAAGTTTGAGTTCACAACTGTAAACCTTTCAATCCCCATACGTTGAAGGATAGCCCTTCCTTCCCCATCCTTATCCATATTCAACATAGCATCCCTTACTTTACTTACCACATATTCGCTTAGACCCTCCCTGTATACAAAGGGAGTTGTGGGGACTGGTCCAAACTTCTGTATGACCTTCAGCTCTTTGGTTATATGGGGTTTGGCCTTTGATACTTGATGGTACACTAAGCTATCTACGCTTGCACCTTCAACGAAGCCTCTGTAAACAGCCATTATAGACTCGGCATGTGAATACGTATATATAAGAGGCCTAAAGAAATCTGAGGGTTTGTAGCCCTTTTTCGCTAACACGTAGGTAGGAACAACAGAACCAGAGTTGGATTTAGGGTCAGAAAAGGCGTAAGGCTTATCCTTCAATTCAAAGATGGAACTGTATTTCTTCTCCTTTCTTACTACAACGTAGGAGTAATATACAGGACCTTCCTCTGTAGCAGGAACAACTAGCACTCTATAGCCAAACCTCTTGGCACCTTCTACGAAGGGCGCTCCGCATATGTAAGCTATGTCAGCATGACTTGTGTTAAGGAAAAAATCCATTTCATCGTAGGACTTGGCGAAGACAGGCCTTAGAGCAATCCCCGTCTTTTTTGACAGATAATCCAAAAGCTTGTACACTGTGTAAAGGTCTTCCTTTGCAATAACTGCCGTGAACCCCATTCCCACTTCCTGAGCATACAGTATTCCACAAAAGAAAAATAGGGGCAATATGTATTTCATGGTTTATAATTTATACACTTCGGGTGAGAATGGGTACAGCAATATTGAGCGTAAAAAGTGTTAGTGGAAGGGTTTTTGAATCTAATAAAAAACCCACACCTAAGGTGTGGGTAAGAACAAGAGAAAGAGCCTTTATCAGAATATGGTTTGAAGAGCTAAGGTCCAATCTGTAAAGTTTTTGCCTCTAACTGTTGGATTGCTACTGTCAGTATTGTAATCTTTTAGGGTGCCATTTGGACTTACCATGTCAGCACCAAGACTTACTAATGCGTTCCAGCCTTTCAGATAGTAATTGAAGAATATGCTGGTTCTGTTCACTTTGCCTTTTGCAGATAGGTCTTTGAAATTCTTATACTCTGAATACTCATATCTCAAAGCAAGAGCAGGTTTGCCTACCCCTACTACCTGATCATAGAGAAGCTGTCCCATTGCGTAGTAAGCGTTTGTCTTAGGTTTTGCATTGTTACCAAGCGTAATTGGAAGGCTTGTTTGTCCAATGTATCCAAACTGAAAGTTTGGGACAATATCACCAAACTTTTGCTCCCATATAACATCAGTTGCCCATGCTTTTGCAGTACCAGAATTGCCTGCATTGTCATCCCACTTTTGCGCCCAATAGGCTACGCCTATGTTAAGAACGTTCTGCTTTCCAAGGTAGCTGTCTGCCTTACCCCAAGCCTTTTCTGCCTTATAGCCAAGCATGGTTGGATTTAGCTCAAGCCTTATACCGTAAGCTATATTATCCTTAGCGCCCAGGTTGCCAGCGGCATGATCGTACTTACCATCAAACACACCCAACCTATACTGGAGTAGACCATCTGCCATATTTCCCCATAAGGATATGCCAGCATCTCTATCACCTGCTAGGGTTGCTGGAGCGAAAGGATTCCAAGATGGTGCTTTGTATCCTGACCGACCATCACCAGCCCCCCACCTTATACCTGTGGGTATTATGTAGTTTCTAGATGATGTGAGATTACCCCTTGCAAAGGGTACCCTGTACTTACCAGCCCTTACCTTAAACTCATCAGCGAGTTCAAGACTTATAACACCATCGTTTAGGGATGCAGAATTGGCCTGATGGCTTCCCCTTGCTGTAGTATTTGGAGAAAAGTCACCTTCAAACTCAAACTTTACCATCTTGTTGACCTGACCTGCCATGTTTATGGTTGCTCTCCTGATGGCAAAGTCCGTATAGTCTTTTACGTCATTCCTTGCTTTTCCAAGATGTTGCCCAGTTATCCTTAGGGTTAGGTCAAGGCTGGAGAAAGTATCTTCGTCCATCCTTATAGTGGCAGCTTGTACAGGTAAGAACAAAGACCCTAATATGGCACTTGATAGGACAAGCTTTCTCATCTTTCACCTCCTTAGTTTTTCTTAGAAAGATTGTAGGGTTTTTCTGTTAAGATACTGTTAGGATTTGGTTAAAAAGATGTTAAGTCCCAG
>JBKBPE010000066.1:0-7185 GCA_046293375.1 Aquificaceae bacterium | reverse complement strand
GTGCAAGGCAGTTTGTGGTACAGGATGCATTGGAGATAATATGGTGCTTCTCTGGGTCGTACATTTGCTCGTTGACACCTAGAACTATGGTTATGTCTGGTTCCTTTGCTGGAGCTGAGATTATAACTTTCTTAACAGAGTCTTTTAGATGCAGCTGAGCTTTTTCTCTGTTTGTAAAAACACCAGTCGATTCTAAAACAACATCCACACCCACAGAGTTCCATGGGATCTCCGATGGGTCCTTTACAGAGAACACAGCTACCTTTTCACCATCCACTTGTAGTTTACCCTCTGTGGCTTCCACCTTACCATCAAACCTTCCATGTATTGAATCGTACTTGAGAAGGTGGGCCAAGGTAGTGGTATCTGTAAGGTCATTTATGGCTACAATTTTTATGTTTTCGTTCCTATAACAAGCTCTAAAAAAAGACCTTCCTATTCTGCCAAAGCCGTTTATCCCAACTCTAATCATAGGTAGATATTTTATCAGAATTCAGGGTATTTCAAAAATAGTCTGTGATTTTCACAAACTACGCCCCTGTAGATAGAGGTAATTCATGAATTGTCCCTATAAATCTCTATCCTTATATTTTATGAGTTAAACAACTGAGTTAAGAAAGATGAGCTTGGCGGATATAGCTGTTTTGCTCATCGTATAGTATTTTAGTATGGGTTTTTGACACAACCTCATGAAGGGATTGACTTTTTCATACTCTCTGTAGGATAATACTTCAGATGAAAGAGTTCTGGTATTGGGCTGAAACTTACAAAAAAGAACTTGTAACCACTGCCTTGGAATCAGGCGCATCGATTATCCTTTTGAATGATGTCTCCAAGGTAGACGAGGTGAAAAGGCTTGGAAGGGTTAAGGTAGTTTCGGAGGATGGGGACCTAAGGCTTGGTACGGACGTGGTCTACGTTCTCATAAAAGACAAAGAGGATGAGCAAAGGGCTGCAAAATATCCACCTAACGTAAAGGTGATAGTGGAGACCACAGATTGGACTGTGATACCTCTTGAAAATTTAGTAGCTCAGAGAGAAGAGCTTTATACTGTTGTTAAAGATGAGCAGGAAGCCAAGATAGCATTAACAATACTTGAAAAAGGCGTGAAGGGAATTGTGCTCAAAACGGACAACATGAACACTATAAAGAAGGTGGGAAAGGTGCTTGAGGAGTCCCAGGAAAGTTTGAGCTTGGTACCTGTAAAGATCACTCGTATACTTCCATTGGGTCTTGGGGATAGGGTGTGTGTAGACACGAGCTCCCTTATGGTACGGGGTGAGGGTATGCTTGTAGGAAACTCATCGGGCGGTATGTTTCTTGTACATGCAGAGACAGAGGAAAACCCTTACGTTGCATCAAGACCCTTTAGAGTAAATGCTGGTGCTGTTCATATGTATGTGAGAGTTCCAGGAAATAAAACCAAATACCTTTGTGAACTAAACGCTGGGGATGAGGTTATGGTTTATGACCTTAAAGGAAGAGGAAGGATAGTGAACGTAGGTAGGGCAAAGGTAGAAAGAAGACCCATGCTTTTGGTTGAGGGTAGGTACGAAAATAAAAAAGTGAGCGCAATCCTTCAGAATGCAGAAACCATCAGGCTTACAAAAGAGGATGGTACGCCTGTGTCTGTAGTTGACCTAAAGGATGGAGACCAAGTCCTCGGTTACATAGAAGAGGTAGGAAGACACTTTGGTATGAAAGTAGAGGAAACAATAATAGAGAAGTGATGCAGATTGAAGAAGTTTTAAAGAACATCAAGGGTATAGCCCTAAACTCAAAGGAAGTAAAAGAAGGGTACCTTTTTGTAGCTATTAAAGGCAGGCAGTACGATGGACACAATTTTGTATCGGAGGCATTGGAGAGGGGTGCTTCCCTTGTCCTTGCAGAAAGGTGTGAAAAAGCTTGGGATAGTAAATGTGTAAAGGTTGAAGATACAAGAAAAGCTTTGGGAGAGGTTGCAAATAAGTTCTTTGGAAACCCGTCGGAGAAGTTAAAGGTTATAGGTATTACTGGAACTAACGGCAAAACAACAACCACACACATAATAGAATCCATATCCAGAGCTGCTGGCACAAGGCCAGGCTTGATGGGAACCATCTACTACAGGCTAGGTGATAAAATCTATGGGGAAGGGAGGACAACGCCGGACTCGATAACATGGCACAGAACCTTTATGGAGATGCTAAAGGACGGAGCCAATGTAGTATCTGCAGAAGTATCCTCCCACGCCCTTGACCAGTACAGAGTTTGGGGAACTAAGTTTTTTATGACTGTTTTTACCAACCTAACCCAAGACCATCTGGACTATCATGGTAGCATGGAAGAGTACTTTAGAGCTAAACTAAAGCTTTTTACAGAGTATGATTACCAACATGCTTTAATAAACATAGACAATGCTTATGGGAAAAGGATAAAAGAGCTGTTAGGAGAAAAAGCCCTAACTTACGGGAAGAAAGCAGATCTTTCCATCCTTAGCTTCGATACCGATATTGAAGGTTCTCAGATAAGCGTAGAGTTTAGAGGGAGAAGATACAGTTTTTATTCGAACCTTGTTGGAGAGTTCCAAGCTTATAACCTCTCGGCCGGCATACTCTATGGATTTTTAAGTGGTATGGACCAAAGTGCTATCCAGGATGGTCTCAAAGGTATTTATGTCCCTGGCAGGTTCCAAGTCCACAAAGGAAGGGGTATAACGGTCGTGGTTGATTACGCTCACACACCCGATGCCCTTGAAAACCTTATCAGAACAATAAGAAAAATGGCAAAGGGTAGAGTTATATCTGTGTTTGGTGCTGGCGGAAACAGAGATAGAAGCAAAAGACCTCTCATGGGTAAAGCGGCGGAGAGATGGTCACACCTTATAGTCCTCACATCCGATAATCCAAGGGACGAAGAACCATCTGAAATAATAGGGGAAGTCTACAAAGGTATAGAGGACAAGAGTAAAGTCTATGTGGAAGAGGACAGAAGAAAGGCCATAAAGTTGGCCATTGATATGGCCAAGTATGGAGATATAGTAGTAGTAGCTGGAAAAGGCCACGAAACATATCAAGAGATAAAAGGAAAGAGGTATCCTTTTGTGGATTCTGATGTAGTTAAGGAAGTATTAAGTGCGTGATTTTGACCATCTTTACTACAACCTAAAAGGGGAGCTTTGCCAAGATAATCTTTTACTTAGAGAAAGAAGGTTACCTGATAGTGACAAACAAAGAAGAGAGTTTTAAAAACTGGGAGTTTCGTATAGAACCTGTAGTTTTGGACTTGCTTTTTGGGTACAGATAAGACCCAATGAGCTATAATACTCAGCATGGTTGATGATAAACTAATCATCTTTGGACTTGGGAGGATGGGACGTGGCATATCAAGAAGGCTAAAGACAAGAGGCTACAAATTGGCTGTGTATGACATAAACCCAGAGGCAAGGGAAGAGATGAAGGAAGGTTTTTTGGTTCTACAGAGTCCATCTGAAATATCCAAACTCTTTGAAAAAGAGAGGAAGATAGTATTCATTATGGTTCCGCACCAGGCTGTGGATGAAGTTCTAACTTCCTTAGAATCCTATCTTTCTGAGGGTGATGTAGTTATAGACGGTGGTAACTCATACTATAAGGATTCTCAGAGAAGGCATGAAAGGTTAAAAGAGGTAGGAGTTTACTTTATGGATGTAGGTGTAAGCGGAGGCGTTTACGGTGAAGAGGAGGGCTACTGTCTTATGATAGGGGGGGATAGGAAGGCCTTTGAGCTTTGCAAAAAAATATTTAGGGACTTATCTTACAAAGGTGAAGGCTATGCGTACCTTGGATCTTCTGGGGCTGGACATTTTGCTAAGATGGTTCACAACGGCATAGAGTACGCTCTTATGGAAGCCATAGGCGAGGGCTTTGAGCTCTTGAAAGAGAGTGAGTTTAATTATGATCTCAAAGAAGTGGCAAGGATTTATAACATGGGAAGCGTTATAAGGTCTTGGCTTCTGGAACTTACTGAGATGGTCTTTGAAGATTTCGGAGGTCTTGAGAAGATCGAACCTTATGTTATGGACACGGGAGAAGGGAGGTGGACACTCTTAGAAGCCATACATAAGTCTGTTCCAGCTTCGACCATCGCAGAAGCTCTCTTTATGAGATTCAGGTCAAGACAAAAAGACTCATTCAGAGATAAGCTCCTTGCAGCTTTAAGATACGAATTTGGAAGGCATGAAATAAAAAGAAAGGATGAATAAAAAGATCTCACTTTTTATTATAGGTGGAACTGGAGATTTAGCAAAAAAGAAAATTCTTCCAGCATTGCATAGCCTGTACAAGTCAGGAGAGCTTGAAAATTTGCATAGAGTTTATTCTCTTGCAAGAAAAAAGGATAAAGATTGGGAGAGGCTAACAGAAAGTTTTGGGGAAGAAAAGATGAACAGCTTTCTCTCCTTTGACGTTACAAAGAATTCTTCTTACAACTACCTTGGCAACCTTTTGAACAATCTTAAAGGACACGAGCTCATCTTTTATCTTTCCATATCTCCCTTTCTCTTTGAGGAAACAATAAAACGCTTGGGACCCCTTCTTAGAAACTTTACAAACCCAAGGAAGGTAGTCATAGAAAAGCCCTTCGGTTTTGACCTTCAGTCTGCAAAAAGGCTCAACGAGCTTCTATACAGATACTTTATAGAGGATGAGATCTACCGAATAGACCACTTTCTCGGAAAGTATACAGTTCAAAACATTCTCTCGCTTAGGCTCTCAAATACTATATTCGAAGGGTTATGGAATAAAAACTTTGTTGACCATGTACAGATAGCAGCCATAGAGGACGTGGGCATAGAAGGAAGAGGAGAGTATTACGATAGAGTAGGAGCCATAAGGGATATGCTACAGAACCATATGCTTCAGATGCTTTCCTTCTTATCCATGGAGCTCCCATGCTGTACAGACGCAGAGTCAATAAGGGATGAAAAGGTAAAGCTTTTGAGGTCCATAAGAAGGTTGGAGGGAAAGGAAATAGAAAAAAACGTAGTAAAGGGGCAGTATGAGGGGTACTTAACGGAAGGGGGAGTAAAAAAAGATTCAAGGACAGAGACCTTTGTCGCTGCTAAATTCTATGTGGACAATCCAAGGTGGCAGGATGTACCCTTTTACCTTATCACTGGAAAGAAGCTTCACAAGAAGCTAAGCCAGATCGCTGTTGTTTTTAGAGAAGTTCCAAGAGTTTTTTCAAGGATGCTTGACTGCACACCCAAACAAAACAAGGTCATATTCCAAGCAGCACCAAAGAACAAGATAATAATAAATTTTGAGCTCAGGCCACCATCAGGTAGCTATATATCCTGTCCTATGGAAACAGTCATGGAGTATGATATAGAGAGCTACACAAAGGGTAAGCTCCCAGAAGCTTATGAAACCCTTCTTTTGGACATAGTAAAGTCTGACCGCACACTTTTTATAAGGGGGGACGAGATAGAGTCCATGTGGGAAGTTGTCCAGCCTATAACAGAAAAAGATGGCCTACTCTACACTTATGAACAGGGAAGCTACGGACCCCAAGAAGCTAAAAGCTTAATGGAACAAGATGGAAAGGCATGGATTTTATAAGCTTTTTGTGAGTAAAAATGTAGATAGACTCTTGGCGCACTTTATAAAGAAGTTATCCGAGCTTTTTATAGCAAGAAGGGGGTGTTTTAGCTTAGCCCTTGCTGGTGGGAGAACACCCCTTGAAGCTTACAAAATATTGTCAGAGCTAAGCGTAAAATGGGATAAGGTTAAGGTTTTTCTCACCGATGAGAGATACGTACCCTATGGGGATGAGAGAAGTAATTGCTTTAACGTAAGAAGGTTTATAAAAAACATTCATTGCTTTGATACTTCTTTGCCTGCTGAGAAGGCAGCTCTCCTTTACTCCCAGAAGATAGAAAAGGTCAACGGTCTTGATTTTGTCTTACTTGGGCTTGGAAAGGATGGTCACACAGCTTCCCTGTTTCCAAAAACAGAGTGTAAAGAGATAACACCTTATGTTTGCATAAGCAAATCGCCCGATGGACTTTTGAGACTAAGCCTAACAGAAAGAACAATAAGCTCTTTTCAAAGGATAGCCTTCTTTGTGAAGGGGCAAGAAAAGAGGCAAATACTCAAAAAACTTCTTGAGGGGGAGGATATACCAGCATCCAGAATAAAAAGCAAAAGGAAAATCCTTATCCTCACAGACATAATTTAACCCGCCTTTACATCCCACATAGTTCAGATAAAACATGAAGTCTCTTACCGTAAACCAAGCCTGTATAGCATCTTTACATCCCACATAGTTCAGATAAAACTGAGCAGTCTTACATACTGTTAGCCTCTGATACTCATCTTTACATCCCACATAGTTCAGATAAAACATGGCAGGGACAAAACCAGTATTATAAGCATCTGAGACTTTACATCCCACATAGTTCAGATAAAACCCATACATAAGCCCAAAGTTAACAGCTTTAGCAATTCTTTACATCCCACATAGTTCAGATAAAACTAAGGCTAAGACTTCTTGGGTACCCTGCAGTTTACCATCTTTACATCCCACATAGTTCAGATAAAACGTTATTTACTTGAAGTGCCCAATCCCTGAGATACCCACTTTACATCCCACATAGTTCAGATAAAACGATTGTATGTTGCCTCTAACCACATAAGTCCCTACGCTTTACATCCCACATAGTTCAGATAAAACTTATTGAGGGCTAAAGTCTGTTCCCTGAGTTGCCGAGCTTTACATCCCACATAGTTCAGATAAAACGCCTTCATTTACTCTAAGCCCATCCCTTAGCCTACCACTTTACATCCCACATAGTTCAGATAAAACGCTTTTCGTGAATGTAGAGTTTTTCCTTGGTTAACCAGCTTTACATCCCACATAGTTCAGATAAAACATATCAAGCTTTGTTCCCATTTCCGCCTTCCACCTATCTTTACATCCCACATAGTTCAGATAAAACCTTGTTACTACCTAAGTATGGGCTATCGTGAAGTTACCTTTACATCCCACATAGTTCAGATAAAACTAGACATAAGGGCATGCTTTTATACCATATACTCAAAGCTCTTTACATCCCACATAGTTCAGATAAAACGAGCCAAAGGACAGCCTGGACGCAAGGTTAACCTACCTTTACATCCCACATAGTTCAGATAAAACGTTATTTAATTGAAGTGCCCAAACCC
>JBKBPE010000065.1:0-7227 GCA_046293375.1 Aquificaceae bacterium | reverse complement strand
GAGCAGGGTATGGAAGGAGTTAAAAGCTTCAAGATAAAGGTTGGTTATCCCATAAGAATGGCGTTGGCAGAGAGGGTTGCATCCGTCGATGAGATAATAAAGAGGCTTGGCAGATGTGCCATAGAGGCGAAGTACGATGGCTTTAGACTTCAGATACATAAAAAGGGAAAAGAGATAGAAATATACTCAAGGAACCTGGAGAGGATGACGGAGATGTTCCCCGATGTTAAAGAAGCCATGCGCCATGTGAAGGCTAACGAGGTAGTTCTCGAGGGTGAGGCTATAACTTATAACGAAGAGACTGGAGAGTTTTATCCCTTTCAAATTACCATACAGAGAAAGAGAAAGTACGAGGTACCTGAATATGTTAAAGAGTATCCTCTAAAGCTATTTTCCTTCGACCTTCTTTACGTAGATGGGGAAGACTATACATCAAAACCCTTCCTTAAGAGAAGGGGAAAACTTGAGAAGGTTATAAAAGCGAACCCACTCATTCTTCTTTCTGAGATGTTTATAACGGATGACCCAAAAGAAATAGAAAAATTCTTTGAGAATGTTATAGCCAGAGGATTAGAAGGGCTGATGGCAAAGAGGCTTGATGCTCCTTATACGGCAGGTTCAAGAAACTTTAACTGGATTAAGTTAAAGAGAAGTTACAAAGGAGCGCTTGCCGATACTATAGATGTTGTAATAGTAGGATATTTCTACGGTAAAGGTGCAAGAGCTAAGCTTGGTATAGGTGCACTGCTTACAGCTCTTTATGACCCACAGAACGATTCTTTCAAAACTGTGAGCAAGGTTGGTTCTGGCTTCACAGAGGAGGAATGGATAAAACTAAAAGACATGCTGGAAGATATAAAACTTTCTCATAGGCATGCAAGGGTTGAATCGCTCATAGAGCCAGATGTATGGGTAGAACCCAAGTTTGTTATAACCGTGAACGCGGATGAAATAACCGTATCTCCAATACATACGTCTGGTTATGCCCTCAGGTTTCCAAGGGCTGTGGAGTTTGTAAGGTCTGACAAAAGGGCAGAAGATGCTAACACAGTTGATGAGATTGTAGACATGTACAGAATACAAAAGAAGGTAAGCGTTGAATAGTGGCGGTGGGAGGACTCGAACCTCCGACCTGAGACTTATGAGATCTCCGCTCTAACCAGCTGAGCTACACCGCCTTAGAGTATATATTATAGCATCAGAACCTTTAAACAATCTTTAAAACAAATTAACTAAACTTTAACATATGTAGGATAAATTTCTAAGCGAATAAAGATTCATAGGAGGTTGAAATATGAGCAAACTGTGGTTAGGATTGTTATCAGCTGTTTATTTAACTTTTGTTTCCTGTGGCAGTAGCAGTGGTACAACTACAAGGGAGTTCCAGCATATAGATTTTGCAGAACTTCCTTACGCTCCTTACGATGATCCAGAGGTAAAGACATCCCCATATGTAATCATAACCTATAGCGACGGTACGCAGGAGAAAGCGCTCCTTAGCTACAAGGTGCTTTTCAAGACTGGAGATAAAGACGCGTACGGTAATGCTGCAGGCCAACTTCTTGATAAAGATGGCAAACCCATTCTGTTCCCAGATGGCTCCAGACTCTTTAGCAATCAACAAGACGCTACCGCTTTTTTTGAAAGAAGTGGTAAATATTACTGGATGCAACACTTTGAATCCTCACCAGGTGCTGTCTACCTTGTAGACTTGAATGTAAAATCCGATGGAACTCTTTCACCCTCCAGGTATAGAAACATTGACTTCTCAAGCGTAGGAGGAACCTTTATAAACTGCTCTGGGCAAAAATCACCATGGGATACTTTCTTGAGCGCAGAAGAAGACTACTACCTTTCTGCATACCACTTTGATCCAGCTTCAAAAGACTTCATTCCTATGCATATCAACTATTGCGAAAAAGACTCCCAGGGCAATTTAACTGGAAAATATATACCACCAAACTTTGCACCCACTGAAGACTATGGGTGGTGGTGCGCTGAATTAGTAAAACCACTTATAACAGACTATCTCAAAATAAGGCCAGAACAGTTCAATCCTTACTATTATGGACATATAGTTGAAATAGGTGTAGACAAAAATGGAAATCCTAACATCGTAGGTGGTATAAAGCGGTTTGCTATGGGCAAGTTCACTCCAGAGGTGGCCGTTGTGATGCCAGACAGAAAAACAGTTTACATGCTTGATGATGGTGCATGGACTGGCATGTTTATGTTTGTGGCTGATAAAGAAAATGACCTATCCTCTGGAACCCTGTACATGGCAAATGTAAAGCAAATTTCTTCTGATGATACAGATGGTGGAAGCTTTGAGATAAACTGGGTAAAGCTTGGCCACGGTTCCGACAAAGAGATAAATGAGTTGGTAGACAGAGGGATAACGATGAGTGATATCTTTGATATAGCAGACCCAAACAACTGCACTGCTGGTTACACAAAGATGTACACCTATGATTCCGCCGGTACAATGGGTGGTCGCGCCATGTGTTTAAGGCTTAGGGATGGTAGTAACAGTTCTGCGATCTCCCCAAAGTTTAAAAGTACTGATGAGGTCAGAAAGGCTGCAGCCTTTTTACATCCAAGACAGTATGGAGTTTTACTTGGTGCAACATCTGAGTTTTCAAAGGGCGAGGGTGTAAGCTATGATTGGGATAAAAAGGTAGTGTACTTTGTCATGAGTAGGGTAGAAAAATCTATGACAAAGGGTAAGGGAACTACCGATACTCAGGACGATATAAGGATTAAAGATAATAAATGCGGAGCCATATACGAGGGTAACTTTGGAAAGGCAAAGGACAACAAAGACAATCCAATAAACAGTTCTTATGTTGTGAGGAAACTAGAAGCTATACTTGTTGGAAAACCATTAAAACCAGGAGACCCTGACTCTGACAAGAATGCCTGTGCTATAGACAGTATATCAAACCCGGACAATATCCTTTACATAGGCAAAAACATACTCCTTATAGCTGAGGACAGTGGATTTCATTACAATAATATGCTTTGGGCATATAATACCAAGACCAAAAAGCTAACAAGGATTGGTATTGTGCCTCCAGGCGCTGAGGTCACTGGAGCTGCTGCAAACATAAGCATAAATGGAAGAAAATACATAGCTTTCCATGCTCAGCATCCCTATGGTGAAAGCAGGTACAACGCAGAGGGTAAAAAAGTCTTTTCCGGTTCGAGCTACCAGGACACTGAAAGTCTCAAAGAAGAAAAGTACAAGGGCATAACGGGATATATCTTTGGTCTACCTGACTTTTAAAGGATTTAGAAATGCGCAGGTTTGCTTTGACAGCTATTTTCTTTCTTCTCTTTGTATATGACTGCGGAGGAGGTGGTGAGGAATCCTCCTACTCGGTTAACCTTTCTGAGTTTATAGCAAAGCTTGAGAAAGAAAACGGTATAAGTTACGAGTCAATAAAGAACGATATAGCCTACATCCCCCCCCAATGCTGGACCAAGACAGAAGGCAAGTTCAACCCATGCTATGCTTGTCATACCAACGGGAAAGAACCCAACTATTTGAATGATTCATCCTTACAACTGGCCTACTCCTTCCCTGACGAAAGAAATGAAAATCCTTGGAAGAATCTTTTCATAGACAAGACTGAAAGAATAAAAGCTATAAGCGATGAGGAGATTTTAGCCTATGTGCGCCAGTCCAACTATCTAGGAGAGGACAGGGAGATTATCCTCAAAAGAGTTCTTCCCAAGAACTGGCCAGGATATATACCTGACTGTTATTTTAACTTTGATGAGGATGGTTTTGATAGAAACCCAAAGACGGGAGAGTACACAGGATGGAGAGCCTTCAGATACTATCCTTTTCTTGGTACTTTTTTCCCAACTAACGGTTCCACTGACGATGTGCTTATAAGACTTCCGGAGTCTTTCAGGCAGGATGAAAAGGGAAGTTTTAATAAAGAAGTTTACAAGGCCAATCTCGCTTTGGTGGAAGCTTTTATAAAGCAAAGGGACATAAATACAGAAACCATAAATGAGAGGCTTATAGGTGTAGACCTCGACGGTAATGGAAATCTATCCATAACAACTTTAGTGAGATTTAAGCCAAATATAATGTTTGTAGGCATGGCTGGAAGGTTTCAAAGGGAAGGGAAGCTTCAATCAGCACCAGGACTTTTCCCAGTGGGTACTGAGTTTTTACACACAGTAAGGTACATAGATTGGAACGATACTACTGGCAACATGAAGTTGGCGAACAGAATGAAGGAGGTAAGGTATGCCAAAAAGCTTTGGTGGGCTGATTATAACTTTCTCTTCCATTTTGCAAACCAAAAAGGTAGAGAGCAGTTTTTGACAGGGGAGCATCTTCCAGAATCTTTCATAGGGAATTACAAGATTGGGTTTGAAAACGGAACAGGATGGGTATACACAGGCTTTATAGAGGATAAAAAAGGAAGCTTACGCCCTCAGACCAACGAGGAACTACAGTTTTGCATGGGATGCCACAGTAGCTTAGGCGCAACCACTGATAGTAGTTTTTCCTTTGTTAGGAAGATAGAGGGAAAAGAAGGATGGCTACATTGGACTCAAAAGGATCTAAAAGACATCAATGACCTTACTGTCAGATACAAAGGCTTTGAAACATATGGCGAATATACCTTTTACCTTCTCAACAACAAGGCTGGAGATGAATTTAGAGAGAACCAGGAAGTCATTCAAAAGTTCTACAACCTAGATGGGACTCCCAAAAAGGACATGTTTAAGAAACTCAGGAATGATATAACAGTGCTTTTATATCCATCAAAGGAGAGAGCCCTTCTTTTAAACAAAGCCTATAAGATCCTAGTGGAGGAACAAAGCTTCATATATGGGAGGGATACTACTGTTAGCAGGATTAAGAATGTACATAGGTTGTTAAAACCAGGAGAGGAGACTGGACTCAAAAGCCCCATAATTCAAGTGCGCTAATTCCATGCTATAATTATGGAAATCCTTTTTTGCTGGAGGCTGGTATGAAACTTCATGAGCATCAAGCAAAGGAAATTCTAAAGAGATATGGTCTTCCAGTTCCAGAGGGAAGAGTCGCCTTCTCTGTAGAAGAAGCCATAAGAGCTGCCGAAGAATTAGACTTTTTCCCTCTTGTTTTAAAGGCTCAGGTTCACTGTGGAGGAAGAGGAAAAGCAGGAGGGGTAAAGCTTGTAAAAAGCATGGAGGAGACACAACAGGTTGTTAAAGACATGATAGGAAAAACCCTAAGGACCTTCCAATGCCCAGATGGAAAACCAGTAAACAGAGTATGGATAGAGAAAGCAACACCGATAAAAAGGGAGTACTACTTTTCCATAACACTTGACAGATCTCTCTCAAAACCTGTTGTAATAGCCTCAGCAGAAGGTGGTATGGAGATAGAGGAGCTGGCAAAAGACAAACCAGAGGCTATTCTGATGATGCACGTAGACCCAGCCCTTGGACTCATGCCCTACCAGGCCAGAAAAATAGCCTTCAAGCTTGGACTTCCGGTAAACGAGTTTACAAAAGTGGCTCTTGCTCTTTACAAGGCTTATATAGAGCTTGATTCCTCCCTCGTTGAGGTAAACCCTCTGGTGCTTGATAAAGAAGACAAGCTTGTGCTCCTTGATGCAAAAGTGGAGGTAGATGACAACGCTCTTACAAGACATAGAGACATTGAAGAGATGGAAGACCTAAGTCAAATAGACCAGCTTGAAGTGGAGGCAAAGAAGTACAACCTAAACTACATAAAGCTCGATGGAAATATAGGCTGTATGGTGAACGGTGCAGGCCTTGCCATGACTACCATGGACATAATAAAGCTGGCTGGAGGAAGTCCTTCTAACTTTTTGGACGTAGGTGGTGGGGCTAACGTAGAACAAATAGCCAATGCTTTTAGAATACTTATGGCAGACAAGGACGTAGAAGCAGTTTTCATAAACATATTTGGTGGAATACTAAGGTGCGATAGGCTTGCCCATGGTCTTTTGGAAGCTGCAAAAATGGTAGATATAAAAGTCCCAGTTGTTGTGAGAATGGAGGGGACGAACGTAGATGAAGGAAGGAGAACACTTGCAGAATCCGGGCTTAACTTCATAAACGCAGTAGATATGTGGGATGGTGCGAGGAAAGCTGTGGAGTTAGCAAACAAGCCAGCGGAGGTCTAACATGGCAATACTTGTAAACAAAGGCACAAAGGTAGTTGTTCAAGGTATAACTGGAAAGGAAGGTTCCTTTCATGCCATCCAATGTAAAGCTTATGGCACAAGGCTTGTTGCAGGTGTGACACCAGGGAAGGGGGGGCAAAAGGTAGAAGATATACCAGTTTTTAACACTGTAGAGGAAGCAGTAAGAGAAACAGGAGCTGATTGTTCTCTTATCTTCGTCCCGCCTACATTTGCAGCAGATGCCCTAGTTGAGGCTCTGGATTCTGGAATAGAGCTTATAGTTTGCATAACAGAAGGCATACCTGTAAGAGACATGATGATGGTAAAAGACTACATGAGGAAAAACTATCCTAATGCCAAGCTGATAGGGCCAAACTGTCCAGGTATCATAACACCAGGCGAGGCAAAGGTAGGCATAATGCCAGGACATATATTCAAGAAGGGGAGTATAGGAATAGTATCAAGGAGCGGAACGCTCACCTACGAAGTGTCTCATCAGCTTACAAAGTTGGGCTTAGGACAGTCCACAGCCGTAGGAATAGGAGGAGACCCAGTTCATGGGCTTTCTTTCAAGGATGTAATAGAGATGTTCGACGAAGACCCAGAGACCCAAGCCATACTCATGATAGGTGAGATAGGCGGAACTGCAGAGGAAGAGGCAGCTGAGTATATAAAAGGACATGTAAAGAAAAGGGTCTTTGCCTACATAGCTGGTATAACAGCTCCACCAGGAAGGAGAATGGGGCACGCCGGAGCCATAGTAAGCGGTGGGAAAGGAACAGCTCAAGCTAAGATGGAGGCTCTTGAGTCTGCCGGTGTTTATATTATTGAAAACCCGGCATTCACAGGCAGATCAGTACATGAAGTATTAGCAAAAGAATGATTTATAATAGGTTGATGCTTCAGGTATACGGTGTATTTTAATAAGTTAACTTTTTAAAAGGAGGTAAGAAGCATGACATTAAAAACTATGGTGGACCCGGACACATGCACTTCATGTGAGCTCTGCTACGATAGGGTTCCAGAGGTTTACAAGAACAGAGGCGATGGAATAGCTGAGGTT
>JBKBPE010000064.1:0-7239 GCA_046293375.1 Aquificaceae bacterium | reverse complement strand
GTTCTTGCAAGCGCAGCCCTCTTTGGTGCCAATAGCACCGCAAAGGCGCACGCCAACCTTATACCAACCATCAAGGTAGATGGCGGTTGGGTTTCTGTAGTATCCTACGTCAACACAATGCCAGTACCCGCTGGGGGAGCTACCTTTGTTCACGCCACCTATCAGGTAAAGAACCCAAACGACCTGACAGGCCGATGTGTACACCTGGATGGAAGGTCCAGAACTACTGAGAACGACCTTACTACAACGGTTCTTTCAAGCGCTGACGCTGCTTGGGGGACCGTATTTCCAGCAGGTGACACCGTAGGCAGTGCCCTCATAGACCCCCCAGGACCAGCCCCAGCAGAAGGCTTCTTGGTGCTTGAAAACTACGACGATACTGGGGCTCTTGGCAAGGATGGAACCCTAACATCCGAGGCAATTGTTTTCAACCTTGGCTCTTCTTTCCTCTACTCCCAAAGGGCACTTACAGTAACCCATAACGCTGCCTCTCCTGGTGGCAACGTAGACATTGAAGCGCCAGGATGCGGTAATTGTAACTATCTGCAGGCGCAACCTTTCTCAGCTGGTGCTGGCACCGCACCAGGTAACGGTACAGCTGGTACTCTCAGCAGGTTTATGTTCCTTCCACCCAGAACAGCATTCACGAGCGCATACGTAATAGCTATCAACAGACCAGGAACAGCGGAAGCTGCTGACCTTGCTACCACAGTGAACCTTGTAGCAGCTGATTACAATGCTAGGATAAGGCTAGAAGTCTTAATGGATGCCGCCCAAGGTTATGGCCTTGGTGTTTACAACAGGCTTGAGGACTTTAGATCCGTGACCAGGAGAAATGATGTAGTCTGTCTTGCCCAGCTATCACCCGACCAGATGGTGGACTCTGGATTGTCTGGTTTCATAGTAGACGGTGGATGGTACAACATATCCCCAAGATGTCTTGAAAATGAACCTCCAATTGGACTACAAGAATGTAATGGCAATGGTGCTGGTAATGAGCTTGGTGATGCTGCTATCATCTACAAGGTTGAGTTTGCCAGAGGGTATGGCTATGCTGTAACGCCACAGCACCAGCAGTGGTACGCAAAATAAAAGCTCCCCCCTCCGGGGGGATTTTTTAAAAGGGGTAGGATATGGTTAGGTTTTTTTTGTTTTTTATGCTTGTAATGCTTATGGGCTCTTGCACCAAGAGGCAAGAGGTTCACTCCTTTGATGTGAAGACAAAGGTGGAAACAGATTATAGCCCAGAGAAGTACCTTTTTGTGAGGGAATTAAACACAAAGGATAGGGTAGTCTTCTTCTACCAAGACCAAGAGGGCTACACCCATTATTACAACGGAAAAGAGGACAGGATTATAAACAGGGAAGTGATGGACAAGTACAAAAAGATGGGCGCTGTTCCCATGAGCTTCTCCTATGCCTTTGATGGAAAGTATCTTTACTTCTCCCAGCCTGTGAGATGGGGTCCAAAGAAGCTGATACTCATAAAGATGGAGCCAGATGGGAAGGTCCTTTACACCAAGGAGCTCTCTTACCTGGAGCAGGTTCTAAGGCCTGCATCCTTTGCCTTTGATGGGAAGGGAAACATGCTCCTCTCCTGGATAGATGAGACACCACCCTATGTAAAGGCTGCCTACCTGCTTGTGAAGGAAGACAATTTTCCCAAAAAGGAGGAGGTGATATCCTTTGAGGAAAACCCAATCCTTTCTGTAAGGTCCCTTTACACGGGCAAGGGCTTTGCTCTTCTCTACACAAAGGCTGGCAAAGGAGGTAAAGGTTCAGAGGTAAGGATAAGGTTCCTATATGACGGTAATGAGAAGGTTCTGTACTCTGGGGATGGCTCAACAGATTTTGACTTCTACGAGTACAAGGAAGGTTTTGTGTTGAGACCCTATGAGCTCTCTCAAAAGGTGAAAGTCATAGTTTATGATAGAACCTTTGAAAAGAAGAAAGAGTACACCATAGATAAACCAAAGGACATATCCAACACCTTTGATATAATTCAGGTAGGACTCTTCAGGGGGGTTCCCCTTCTGTTAGGCGCTGGCATACCACCTGTTCCGGTAAAAGTGGACGACCTTTCCCTTCCTCAAAAGTTAAATACCTTCTACTCTTACGATGGCAGTACTTTTGAGAGGTTGGTTGGTGGAAAGCCCTTTATGTTCACAAGCACGCTACCATCCTACGACTCTTCTGACAAGTATGCCCTTGTTGCCTATGAGGACAGGAGGCTTACAGCTCCAACCGTTATGGCATCCTTGATAGACTCCAAGGGTAAGCTTGTCAAAAGAGACATACTTTTGGAAAAGCCATGGGTTACGACGGGAAGCCCAAAGGTTGTTTATCTGGGAGAGGACACCTTTAGGGTCTTCTATCCAGTAGAGGACAGAAAGGATAAGGTATGGATATACAGAGCAAAGGACATAAAGGCTGATGGTATAGATAGCCTTTACGACTTACCAAAGCCAGACAAGGACCTGCTTATGAAAACTGTTAACAAGTACACAGAATGTAGAAAAAATAACGACTACAAGTGTACTTATAGTATGCTGGACCCAACCTACAGAACAGTAATATCGGAAGAGATGCACAAGGATATGATGAAAAAGATAAACGCCAAGATCTCAGACTACAGGCTTGAAAACTGCAAAGTTTTAGAAAACTCAGTCCTGGCTGCGTGCGATGGATACATAAAGGCAAGACTTCCGCAGGAGATTATGGGAAAGCCCATAAAAGAGCAAGAGAGAAACGTAGAGCAGAAGATAAGGGGTAATATATGGGTTTACATAGACGGTAAATGGTACTATGCTGTTGACCTTCCCATGCTGGGATACGCCCTTCAATGGTAGAGCAAAAAAAGGTTAGGTTCTTTGAGCCATCAGAGCCCTTAGATAAAAAGAAGCATGCAGGGCTGCGCTGGAGATGTTTGACGTCTCAGTGTTCTGTCAACTGCTGTATGCGGGCAGTGGATACCTCCATAGCTCTTCACGAGATCCCCTCCGCCTCCCGCTTTTTTCCCATAGTCTTTCCCTACTTAAAGCAGAAGGATGGCTCTTTAACGCTGGATGTTAGAGCAGTTTACTCCCTTGGTCTTGAATACGCTGATGTGGAGGATGAACTGGGCTGTGTCTACTTAGACCCAGAAAGGGGGTGCACCCTTGGGGAGGATAGGCTTATTGCCTGCAAAAAATACCCCTTCACAAGTCAGAACGTACCAGGAACAGACCAGGTAGGCCTTCTCATAGGTCTTGATTGCCCTGGATGGAGCTACCAGGAAGGGGAGCTCATGGTAGACGAGAAGGGGGAGCTAACCCAGTATGCTCAGAAGAACTTTGTAGACCATCTTTTTTCCTTTATCTCTGGCAATCAGATAAGGAGTGTTTTTTTGAAGACCATAGAGGACCTAAAGCTTTTGGTCCCAAGGGACATACTCTACAAAGACATAAGGGTTAGGGTAAACACCATAGATATAGGGAAGCTAAAGGCCTTTGACCCACATACTTTAAAAAAGCTGGTGCAGAATGACTTTTTAAGGATAATGTACCATGCCTTTGACAGCCTTGCCAACTTTACAACCCTAATAGACAGGTACTTGGAAAGAAAAAATAGATGAAGGGCTTTAGCCTTTTGGAGGTCATAGTGGCTTTCACCCTGGCAGTGCTTGGCACATCCCTTTTTTACTTTTCCGTTTCAAGCCTGACCTTGAACCTAACAAGAAAGGAAGAGAATGAGGATATCTCTGACCTTTCCAAGCATGTCTACGTTGCCCTTTACAGGGACGTAAACATACTAAACAGGGGTGTGACAAAGGAGGGTGAACTTTACTGCAACAAGCTGGAACTAAAGGGTATAGAAACAGTAAGATGTCCTTACACGTTCAAGCTAGAAGGCCAGTCCATATCTTCCGATTCCTACCAGGCCGAGATAAAGGGAAGGTGGTACCTCCTCCCAAGGATAGAATGAAAACGGGTAGCATACTCATATACGTCCTTTGGTCTCTCAGCTTTGTCTCCTTTATTCTCATGCTTATAACAGGTGGGCTTTACTTTTACAGGGGAACTCTAGCAAGGACTTCTGAGAACTACATGCAAAGCTTGGAGATGCTTGCCGTCGCAAAGGCGTCCCTTGCAGAGGTCAGGAACAGGGTTTTTCTTTCAAAGAACCCCCAAGGTGTGGTCTACGCAAAAAAAGAGTTCAGGTACCAAAACAGGCTCTACAGTGTGGTGGTTGAACCAGAGGATGCCAAGCTCAGTATAAACGCTGCCAATGCCCAATCTATGGAAAGGCTCCTTACACTCCTTGGCACAGAACAAGGGAGAGCAAGGGACATATCCCAAAGACTGGTCACAGAAAGAAAGCAAAGGGTCTTTCTATCCCTTTTGGAGCTAAAGGCCTACATGAGCCAAGAGGAGTACACAAGAGCAAAGGAAAAGATGACCATAGTTCCAACTTTGGTAAATGTCAACTACGCAAGCCCCTTGGTTCTTCAGGCAGTTGGCTTTAGTAGGGATGAGGCAGACCATATAGTGAGCCTCAGAGAAAGGCTTGAACACTTTTCAAAACAGACCCTAAAACCCATCTTCCCAGGCAAGGAGGTCATCATAGAGACTGCCCTCTATTCCAGCGTGCTCCCGCAGTACTTCAGGATAAGCGTAATGTTGGATAAGGGCCCCTTCTCCCATGGGATTTTCTGCATCTTTGAAAAGACAGGCTACATAGTAGACTGTGGAAGGAACGATGAGTAGAGGTTTTACACTCATAGAGCTCCTTGTAGCAACAGTCCTTAGCCTCTTTGTGGCTCTTTCCTTGTCTTACGTTATAAACGTATCCTTAAAAACACTTGACCTTTACAGAAAGAAGGTTCAGGAGAAAAAGGTGGACCAATTTGTGTACACAGTTCAGAGACAGCTGATAGGATGTCACAGCTTAGATTTTAGAGATGGCATGAGCTACCTTACATCCTTCGGACTTACTGAGGAGTTTGTAAGGGTTCATTTGGATGCTGGGAAGGATGGTGTGCTCTACGAAGAGTACGACCCATGGGATGGTATCCTGCTTTACAGGTATACACTACCAGTGGATTCCATCTTCTCCTACGATGGAAGAAAGTCTATAAGGTTTAGGATAGGACGAAGGGAATACGTACTTTTGATATTCTGCTCAGAAGAGTACTTTATAAAAATAAGGTCCTAAGTATCCTCGTCCCCCCACATGTAGAAGAACCTTCCCCTTATCTCTTGGGCACTCGGTCCCGTAAGCTTGTTAGCTACCAAAAAGGCTTTTGAATGCATATCCTCCACCTTCGGCTCCTTTAGAAGCTGTAAAGTCCAAGGAGGAATCTTTACAAGGAAGTTCCCCACTTTACTGTGTAGAGTAGAGAAAGCTCTTGAAAGATGTTGGAGGTTTCCCACATAGTCATAGAGCTTGGGTGGGTCTGTATCTGTTCTTAGGACAAGAAGAGCTTTTGGAAAAAAAAGAGTTCTGTACAGGAAAAAGGAAAACTGAGCGTCTGGCATGCTGTACCTCCACTCCAAGGAAGCCCTATCTCTGTAGTTTATTATAAACCTTGGGTCCTTCATCTCCTTCCAAAGCTTGTCTGCTATACTAAGGTTCTCTATTCTCTCCATACTCTCGTAAAACCTTTTACCGCCTCCTTTTACAAGGAGCTCTTTGCATGACTCTACATCTTCGTAGAGGTTAAGCTTTAAAGCAAGCAACCTTGCCCTTTCCATAGGAAAGCCATAGCCAAAGTCTATAAGCCTTTTCCCTCTTTTCGGTGCATAGGCTTCTATGTAAGTTTCTGTTAGCTTTACAAAAACCCCTCCTTTTGTAAACATTCCCCTGTAGCTCGGATGTACCATGCTGTCCGATACAACCGCCGATATGACCTCCTTCCCAAAATAGGAACATCTTCTGGGAACAGCACCGTAATGTGCTATTATCTTCCCATCGTCCTCTGCCACGCATACCATGGGTGTCCAAAGGAAGTGGAGCCTGTACTTCCATTCCCAAAGCTCCATACTCATATGCTTGTTGAACACCATCTTAAAAAGTTCCACTATGCCCTTCTCGTCGCCCTTTCTGTAAAGTCTTATCTCCATCCTATATGCCTTCGGAGAGGCTAAAGACTGCCAGCATCATAGAGAAAACTATAAGACCTACAAAAAGACCCATGATGAGTATGATGGCTGGTTCAAGAAAGCTGAGAAACCTTCTTATAAGGGTCTTGAACTCTTCGTTGTAGGTTGTGTATATCTGATAAAAGGCACCTGGAAGCTCCCCAGTCTGCTCCCCAACGGAAACCACTTCTATGGTCATGTCTGGGAAAACGTTCACAGACTTCATAGCCTTGGAAAGAGAAGAACCCTTCACCACATCCCTCTTCAGAGAAAGTAAAGCCTCCCTCATCTTTATGGTAACTGGTACCTTTTCTGCAAGGTCAAGGGCATGGTTTAGGGTGACACCACCCTTAACGAGGGTATAGAGAGTCTGAAAGGTCCTAACTATTTCTGTATCCAAAAGGAACCTTCCCAGAAGGGGCGTTCTAAGAAGGATGCTTTCAAAACCTAACCTCCTCCTTCTATCCTTCAGAGCGTACCTAACAAACAAAAGCAAAAAAGACAGAAACAGAATTGTACCCACGATTAGATAGTTTACAATATCCGTAAAGAAGAACATAACCCTAGTAAGCAGAGGAAGCTTAATATCCGTACTCTGAAAGACAAGCTTGAACTTGGGAACTACGTATGTGGATATTATAAGAAGAGAGGCAAGAGATACAAAAAGCACAAAGGACGGATAAACCATTGCAGTCTTCACACTACTCTTCAGCTGATTCTCTTCCTTTATGAACTCAAGTATTAGGTTTAGCGTTTCTTCTAAGCTACCGCTCTCCTCTGCTGACCTTAGCATCTGCACGTAGAACTCTGGAAAAAGGTTAGAGAAGTGCAAAGCCAGGCTCAAGCTGCTGCCAGACCTTATCTCCTCATAGACCTTAAGGAGCTTTTCACGATATTTCTTCTCCCTTTCCGCTATGAACATAAGGGCCTTGTCAACCGTTAGACCAGACCTAAGTAGCTGTAAAAGGTTCGATGTGAACCTCTCGAGAAAGCTTGAGTCAACTTTGGACTCCTTTAGTTTTACCTCACGGAGGCTAAGAACTCTGACGCCCTGAGACCTTAACTTTGCAACAGCCTCCCTTTTGCTCTCCGCCTCCAAAAGACCTTCTACGGAGCCACT
>JBKBPE010000063.1:0-7405 GCA_046293375.1 Aquificaceae bacterium | reverse complement strand
ATTTTAACATGCTATAATACAAAGCATGTCGGAAAAACTTCTGAATGTAGCAGATGTGAAAGATATGCTGAGGGAGAGGTCTGGTAATGTGCTTTCCAACTTGATGTCTGGAGGGGGTGATTATGGGGAGATATTCTACGAGAGATCAAGAGTATGCAGGATAACCCTTGAAAATAACGATATAAGCAAGGTTCAATGGGGCGTGGATGAGGGTGTGGGCATAAGGCTTATAAAGGATGGAAAAACTCACTATGGTTATACAACGGATATAACCTTTGAAAACCTCTTGAATCTTGCCAGCGACTTGGCAAGATCCAACGGTGATGGTCTTGTGGCTTTTGGAAAAAGGTACGTAAGGGGATGGACTGATGTAAAGGTAGATATAGACGATAAGGATATAAGGTACAGGATTGATTATTTAAAAAGAGCCAACGATACGGCAAGAAGTTACGGAGATAGAATAAGGCAAGTTACTGCGGTTTTAATCGATAAGACGAGGGATATTTTAATTCTGAACAGCCTTGGAGAGATGGCCGAGGATGTGCAAAAAAGGGTGGTATTCTTCACTGAAGTTGTAGCGGGGGATGGGACTTTACTTCAAAGAGGTTATGAGTCAGTTGGTGGCTCAAAGGGTTTTGAAGTCTTGGAGGAGAATCCACCGGAGTTAATGGCCAAAAGAGCAACGGAAAGGTCTCTTCTTATGCTCTCTGCAAAACCTGCACCAGCGGGCACCTTTACAGTAGTTTTGTCTTCTCAAGCTGGTGGTACAATGATACACGAAGCAGTGGGGCATGGACTGGAGGCTGACCTAGTACAGAAGGGGCTATCTGTTTACAAAGGAAAGATAGGGCAGAAGGTGGCAAGTGAGCTAATAACTGTCATAGATGACGCTAGTGTGGAAGGCTACAACGGCTCCTACACCGTTGATGATGAAGGTGTGCTGTCCCAGGAAAAGGTTTTGATAGAGAAGGGTTATCTTGTTGGATATATGTACGATAGGCTCACTGCTATGAGGGAAGGAAAAAGGTCTACCGGTAACGGAAGAAGGCAGAGTTATGCCCACATACCCATTGTGAGGATGACAAACACATACGTAGCATCTGGCAATTCAGACTTAGAGGATATAATAAAAGACACAAAAAAAGGCATTTATGTAGTAAAGATGGGTGGTGGCGAAGTAAATACTGTAACAGGGGACTTTTTATTTGAGGTCATGGAGGGATACATGATAGAAGGGGGGGAAATAACCTATCCTATAAGGTCTGCAGTGCTTTTGGGAAATGGACCTAAGGCTCTGCAGGATGTGGATGCAGTTGGAAGAGATCTGGGATGGGGCATAGGCACATGCGGTAAGGACAATCAGGGGGTACCAGTTGCAGATGCTCAACCTACCATGAGGATAAAGTCTATGGTACTTGGTGGATGTCAGGCATGCTAACTCATCTGCTTCTGTAAAACCTTATCAGTTTACCATCTTTAGCATCTATGATGGCAGTTCCATCTCTCCCCCTTATTCTGTAATAGCATTCTCCTGTCTTTCTGTTCTGCCCTCTGCTGGAGGATATAACATCACCCACGTAAGATTTTCCAACTCTTATAGCTTCTTCCATGCTTATGCTTGCTGGGCAATCTGCATAAGAAAAGCCAAGGAGCGTTAATAGAATAAAAACCCTTCTCATCATAACCCTCCTTATGTATAATAATTATACTAGGAGGTTTAAAATTGAGGCGTATAAACGTAGCTATAGCTGGGCTTGGAAGGGTAGGTAGCCAGTTTCTAGAAGCTTTACTCAGCGTCAGTGCGGAAGGCGTAAAGGTAGTGGCAGTAGCGGAACCTAGGGAAGAGTTAGAAAGTGTCAACATCGCAAAGGGGAAGGGGATAGCTTACTTTAGGGATGCGGGGGATATGCTGAAGGCCTTTGAAGACTCCATAGACGTACTCTTTGAGCTAACTGGAAATGCTGTCCTGAGAACAGAACTACATGAAATACTAAGTCAAAGCGCCAACAGAAAGACTGTGATCGTGCCAGAACCTGTCGCTTTCCTTATCTGGAGTCTTATAGTTCAGGGTAAGTGTGAGTATCCAAGATAACGCCACCATAAGGCCAATGGAGCCAGGAGACATAGATGCAGTTTTAGAAATAAACAAGGAAGGTTTTAACAAGGATGCTTGGAGCAAGCAAGCTTTCGAAAGAGAGTTTGCTCTTGATTACTCTTACAAGTTTGTGTTAGAGCTTAATGATCAAATTATAGGTTACTGTATTCTCTGGGTAATACATGACACAGCCAATATAATCACTTTTGCAATAAAAAAAGATTATTGGGGCTTAGGTTATGGAAAGCGTTTTTTGTCACACCTTATAGAAAAGTTTAAAGACAGAGTGAGGAGCATGGCCTTGGATGTTAGGAAATCTAACATAAGGGCTATAAGATTGTACAGGTCGTTGGGCTTTGAAAGGGTTGGCGAGAGGATAAAGTATTACTCTGATGGAGAGAATGCCTTTCAGATGCTACTGGACACAACAAAGTTACAACTCAAGTACAACTCACAGGGGATACTATGTTCTTAATGAGTTTATACATAGCTTCTGTAAGAATATCAAGCTTATTTAATTTATCTAAACATTCTCTGTACTTTTTCTCAATTAACTCTATAGTATCTTCTCCATAAAACGAATAAAAGCCATCCTTATCCTTATAATCGTCAACTATCTGAAAGAGTATGCCTACGTCTCTACCAACAGTTTCCAAGCTTTTAACCATATGGTACCTTTTTGAGACTAAGCCACCGCAGGAGAAACAAGCAGAAAATAGGGAGGCTGTCTTTTTGGAGCTTATTTCCCAATTGTTTCCAAGTTTTTTTATATCCATCACCTGGCCACCAACCATACCACTGTAACCCGACTTTTCCGCCAGAGTATTTATGACCCTTAGAAGGTCTTTCTCATCTAGAGTATGGAAAAGTTCTCTGTTGGAGAGCACTTCAAATGTGAGGCTCAATAGCCCATCTCCAGCAAGTATAGCCATGTCTTCCCCGTAAAAGATATGACAGGTAGGCTTCCCCCTCCTTAACATATCGTTATCTATAGCTGGGAGGTCGTCGTGTACTAAAGAGTAATTGTGTATTAGCTCTATGGCACATCCTATGGTTATGGCATCCTCTTGGTTACCTCCAAGCGCATCGCTGACAGCGCACAGAAGCAACGGTCTTACCCTTTTGCCATCCTGAAAAACGTAGTAGGACATGGCGTCGTAAAGGGGTATGGGTTCAAAGGGTCTGAGCAGTTCTCTTAGCCTCTTTTCTATATTTTCCTTCCAGAGCTCAAGCTTTGACATATGAGCATTTTAACACTAACCCTTCCCCTCTATAAGCCCTCTGAGACTCTTGGAAACTTCTTTAAGTATAGGTTCAAACTTTTCGTTGACATCTACAAGCACACGATAGAGCTCCTCTGGGGACACTTCCCATGTGCTTATAAGCTTGTTCTTCAGGTTTGTCATTTTGAGGACATCTACGTAGTACTCTTGAGGTAGTACTCCAATCTCCACAAACTTGGAAAGGCAATCATCACCAAACTTTTTTATTCCAAACTTGGGTGCCAAATGCTTACATATATCAAAGAGTGAATCGTAAGCCACCTGATAAAAATACTTTACCCTATCGTAATACATAGGCTTCTTTTTAAACTCATCAAAGCCTTGTAATAGTATAAAGCTTACCTTTTTAACAGAATCTTTTACATGCTTTGCCTTCCTGTTTAGAAGGTCAAAGTCTATCAGTAATCTGTTATTTGTTGTTCTTTTAATATACTCTATGACCGATTGAGCGTAGTGTCTAAAAACTACAAGGTTTTCACTTAAGAAATCGTAGAGCTCTTCGGGAGATACCTCATCCTTTAGGTCTCTGTATCTGAGGTAAAATTCAGTAAGCTCCCTTAGCGCTCTCAGCTGATCCATACCTATGTGCTCTCCAAGCTTTATAAGACAGTCTCTGGATGTGGTCTTAAGCTGATAGACCATAGAAAGGTGTCTGCATGGCCTCATGCTGCTCTCAAAGGCCAAGTTAAAGCTTATGCGTACCTTGTCCAGAAGTAGTTTGTTGTTTACAAACTCTTCCTTTGGCATGGAGATATTCTTTCTAAGGTCCATGTATGCTTTCTCCAAATGCTGAAAGCTCTCTAATATAAGGCTTATGTTGGGACTTTTATCCATAAGCTATAAGTTATTCCTTTGCCACAAAGAAGGCATTGACTTCCTCAGCACCAGCAGAAAGGAGAAGCTCCCCGAGTCTTGATATGGTTGCACCAGTAGTCAAAACATCATCTACGACAAGAACTCTTTTACCTTCCAAAAGACCTGCAAGTTCTTCCCTTAGTCTATGGTTCTGAACTTTCTTATACCTCTCTTCCTTTCTCATCCTGACGGATGGCCCATCCAAGCCTACCCTTTTAAAAAGGCTCATGTAGGGCACGCTGGCACCCTTGAGTAGCTCTTCCACATGATTGAACCCTCTAGTCCACAACCTTCTTAAGTTTATAGCTGGATAAGTTATAAAGTCTGGGTTTATATCTTTTATGTATTCCCAAAGATGTAAGGATATGACCTGCCCAAGCTTTCTCGCCAACGGTATGTTGCTATTAAACTTTATACACAGTATAACATCTCTCAGAACATCCTCGTATCTTCCGTATACTCGGTATGAGGATACGTAAGGTAATGGTTCGTACACTATAGGACAAGTAGGACTTATAAGGTTCAGACACTCCTCACACACATAACCTTGGTCGTCTGGTAGGTTTGGGCCACCGCAAACCACGCACTTCTCTTCTGTTATGCCCAAGGTTTTGAAGATGGTTGATATAAGCTTATGCATGTTAAAATTTTAGCCAAATGTTCAGGGAGAAGATAAGGAAGTTTCACTTTGTTGGTATAGGCGGAATGGGTATGAGTGGTATTGCACAGGTGCTCATAGACATGGGTTACCACGTTTCTGGTTCGGATATAAAGGAAGACAAAAACACTGAACTCCTAAGAAGGAGGGGGGCAAGGATAAGCATAGGCCACAAGGCCGAAAACGTTGGGGATGTCCATGTAGTGGTTTACTCCTCTGCCGTGACTGAGAACAATCCAGAGCTACTGCAAGCCAAAAACATGGGTATACCCATCATCTCAAGAGGTGAGATGCTTGCAGAACTCTTTAGGTTAAAAGAAGGTATAGCTGTGTGCGGGTCTCATGGTAAAACTACCACAACATCTATGATAGCCCATATAGTTCACGATGCTGGGTATGACCCAACCGTTTTAATAGGTGGGGTGTTACATAAGTTTGGAAGCAACGCAAGGCTTGGAAGCAGCGAGCTTATAGTATCCGAAGCTGACGAAAGCGATGGGTCCTTTCTAAGGCTTTTCCCCACAGTCGCCGTTGTAACAAACATAGATGCAGAGCATATGGATTATTATAAGGATATTGAGGATATAAAAGAGGCCTTTTTAAAGTTTGCCAACAGCATACCTTTCTACGGTTTTTGCGTTATGAATTTAGACGATAAGAACTCAAAGGAAGTGATGGAAAAAGTGAGAAGGAAGGTAATAACCTTTGGAATAGAAGAATATGCAGACATCATAGCCCACAACTTACAGGTGGTAGGAGGGACCTACAGATTTGACCTCTCTTATCATAAGCAAAGGCTGGGATATATACATTTATCAATTTCTGGAAAACACAACGTTTACAACGCCTTAGCCAGCATAGGTGTAGCTCTCAACATGGATATATCTTTTGACATTATAAAGCACTCTCTTGAGAACTTTAAAAACGCAGAAAGAAGGCTTGAGCTTAAGGGTTACTTCAGAGGGTGCCCTGTTTACGACGACTATGGTCATCACCCAACAGAGATGCTTGCCGTTATGAATACCATAAAAGAACTGCATCCTGATAGACGTATTCTTTTAGTGTTCCAACCCCACAGATACTCCAGAATATTTTATCTTTTTGACAAATTCTGCGAGGTCTTAAGGCAAGCAAATCCATGTTTCCTAACAGATATATACTCAGCAGGAGAGCAAAACGTATACGGTGTGTCTTCCCAATACCTTGCAGAAGCTTCAGAGTGCATCTATGCCAGAGATAAAGAAAGGCTGTTTGAGTTCTTAGAAGACACCATCGGCGAGAACGATGTGATACTTTTTATGGGTGCAGGTAATATCTCCAAGTGGTGTGAAGAGTTTTTACATCTTGAAAGAAAATGAAGGGTATATCTGGAAAGGAATGGATCTTATTGAGTGAAAAGGTAAAACCCAGCAGAGACATTGAGAAGAAGTATGGACACCTCATAGCTCAGATATTATCCAACAGGAGTCTTGATGAAAACATTTTTGACAACAAGCTTAAAAACCTACTTCCCTATTACACAATTCCTAACATAGAGGAGGGGGCAGAAAGAATAACAAGGAGCATAAAGAGGGGTGAAAGGATAATCATATACGGAGATTACGATGTGGATGGTATCACTGGCAGTGTAGTGCTTTACGATTTTTTAAAGAGAGCCGGTGCAAAGGTTTATGTTGTATTTCCAACCAGGCAGGGGGGCTATGGGCTAAGTAGAGAGCTCGTTGAGGAATTCTCCAATTATGCAAACCTTCTCATAACCGTTGACAATGGTACCACTGCAACTGAAGAGTTGAAAAACTCAAAGATAGAAACCATAGTAATAGACCATCACAACCCACACGATAAGATGCCAAAAGCTCTTATCATAAACCCTAAGATAGGCAACGTCCCAGATGAACTAAAGGAGGTGCCTTCTGTTACTTTGAGTTTTTACCTTGTTGCCAAACTCAGAAAGGAGCTCAACATAGACTTTGATGTAAGAAACTATCTCTACCTTACAGCTATGGGAACGCTTGCGGATGCGATGCCTTTGAATTACCTTAACAGGATCATTGTATCAAATGGAATAAGAATGATAAATCATATGGTCAAATATAACACAGAAAACTCGTATGGTATAAAGGCTCTTGTGGAAAACATAGGTATAAAGGGGGATATAACTTCGAGAGATATAAGCTTTTCTATAGCACCTCGCTTGAACGCACCGGGAAGGGTTTCGAAAACCATCATAGCTATGAAATTGCTCCTTTCGAAGGATGAGAAGACAGCAAGAATGTGGGCAAGGAAGATAGAGGAGGTCAATAGCTATAGGAAATACCTTTCCGACATAGCTTTTAAAAAAGCCATGAACAGCGTGAAAGGACAGCAGAGCAGAAACTTCTTGATTGCAAAAATGGAAGAATGGGTAGGAGGGGTTGCTGGTATAGTTGCAGGCAGACTCTCCAGTATACTGTTAAAGCCTTCTGCTGTCTTTTCTGTGGGTAAAGAGTTTGCCACAGCTTCCGTAAGAGGTAT
>JBKBPE010000062.1:0-7561 GCA_046293375.1 Aquificaceae bacterium | reverse complement strand
ATGTCCAGTGGAGTTTGGAGCAGAACCAAACACTAGGACATGCCCAGTATGCCTTGCATTACCTGGCAGCCTCCCTGTAATAAATAAAAGAGCCGTGGAGTATGCTATAAGGGCAGCTTTGGCCCTCAACTGTGAGATAAAAGAAAGGTCCATCCTTGCAAGAAAGAACTACTTTTATCCAGACCTTCCCAAAGGTTATCAGATATCCCAGTACGAGGAGCCTTTGGCAGTCAACGGATGGCTTGAGGTAGATGGCAAAAGAATAAGGATAAGAAGGCTGCACATAGAAGAGGATGCTGGGAAAAGCATACATGAGGGTAACAAAACATACATAGACCTAAACAGGGCAGGTACCCCACTCATGGAGATAGTCACAGAGCCAGACATAGATTCCTCTGAGATAGCAAGGCTCTTTTTGGAGGAGCTGAGGAACATGATGAGATATGCAGGGGTATCAAAGGCAGACATGGAGAAGGGGCAGCTGAGATGTGATATAAATATCTCCGTAAGACCAAAGGGATCAAACCAGCTGAGCACAAGGGTTGAGGTAAAAAATGTAAACTCCTTTAGGTTTGTACAGAAGGCCATAGACAGCGAAGTAGAAAGGCAGATAGAGGTCATCAAATCTGGAGATGTAGTAAAGCAGGAGACAAGAACCTTTGACCCGGCGACGGGAACTACCCACCCCATGAGAACAAAGGAAGAGGCTGAAGATTACAGGTACTTTCCAGACCCTGACCTTCTCCCCCTCTTTGTAAGTTGGGATTGGGTTGAGGAGATAAAGGAAAAGATGCCAGAGCTTTCATACCAAAGAAGAGAAAGGTTTGTAAAAGCTTACGGTCTTACGCCTTACGAATCCAAAGTCATGACAGATATGAAAGAGGTTGGTGACTTCTTTGAAAGAGCTGTAAGCTATTACAGTGAACCCAAGCTTATAGCAAATTGGCTACTAAACGACCTTATGGGGGCTTTAAAGGAAAGGCACATCAGCATAGAGAGTTCGCCTGTTGGGCCAAAGTCTCTGGCAAAGCTTGTAAAGCTAATAAAGGAAGGTGTCTTATCTTCAAAGCTTGCAAAGGAAGTTTTAAAGCTTATGGTAGAAACATCTAAGGATCCAGAGGTCATTGTAGAGGAAAAGGGTCTAAGGCAGTTGAGCGACGAAGAAAGCATAAAGAAGCTTGTAGAAGATGTCCTTAGTAAGCATTCCAACGAAGTAGAAAGGTACAGAAAGGGTGAAGAGAAACTGATTGGCTTTCTTATAGGTCAAGTTATGAAGGTGGCAAAGGGAAGAGCAAATCCACAGATAGTTAACAGAGTGATAAAAGAGTTAATAGAAAGTCAGTAGTTTATGGGAGACTGTTTCAAAAATCCCATAGTAAAATGGCCTTGGTGCGTAAAAAGATTTTTAACACAAACTCCAACCACAACACTCCATTATCTTGACACACACAACTTTAGGATATCAAAGATGGATTTTAAAAAGCCTTCTGTTTTTGGCTTGTTGGAGAGCCATAGGGAGATGGCTTCTTGGGATATCCACAGGCTTATGGAACCTCTTTGGACTAATGCTTTGTCGTATTCTTACTCAGCGGCGGTAGTCTGTGGGAAACACAGGCTATTTTGAAAGACCCTGTAAGATCAAAGTATACTTCAACTAATAATCAACCTTCATCCCGGGTTTTTATATGATAATATACTTTAAATGCGTACGGTGGATATTAGCTCAAAGCCTGTAACTTTGAGAACAGCAAAAGCCTATGGAAGGATAAAGTTAAAGTCTGATACTGTCAGAGCCATATTAGATGGGAAGGTTCCTAAGGGCGATGTTTTGCAAGCTTGCAAGCTATCTGGTGTCTTTGGAGCTAAAAAAACTAGCGAAATCTTACCCTTTTGCCATCCTATAAGCTTTGACCACGTTGAAGTGGAAGTGAAGCTAAGCAAGGATACTCTGGAGGTCTTTGCCTTTGTAAAGGGTATAGGAAGAACAGGATACGAGATGGAGGCTCTCACATCCGTTTGCTCTTCACTCCTTACTGTGTACGATATGTGTAAAGGCATGGACGATAGCATGGTTATAGAAGATATAAGGCTTGTGGAAAAGTCTGGAGGCAGGTCCCAGTGGGCAAAGGACCTCAAAGGTAAGAAAGTCCTTGTTTACTCTGATGAGGATGCATACTCTTTGATTGTGGAGTACTTGATGCCTCTTGAACCTTCTAAACTGGAAGTGAGAAGAAGCGTTGAAGATAAATTTGACCTCATAATAACTACAGAATCCCTGGACTTTGAAGAGGATTTTGTTGGTTTGGAAACAGTTGTAAACCAGAAGCTTTTTGAACTCTTTCCAAGCAGTTTAAAGAGAGGTGTAAGAGTAGGAAGGGACAAAATGGGGTGCACGGTGATAGTGCTTGAGCCTTCAAGGGAGATTATAAGGGCCTTTTTTGAAAACTTCTCTTACCTTTTGGGTACATGGGTGGATGAATCAAAGTAAGCTTTACAATTGGCTTATCCTTAAAGCTACAAAGGGACTTGGAGAGAAAAGCATAAAGAAACTCTACTTAACCTTTGGGACACCAGAAAGAATACTAGAAGAAGAGTACGAAAGCATAGAGAGGGTCATAGGAGGAGAGAAGGCAAGGAGCTTAAAAGGAGGCTCTCTTTCCTTTGACCCAGAGAAGGTAGTGCATCTTATCCAGAAGGAAGGTATAAGATGGATGACCCTTGAGGATGAAGAATACCCTACTCCTCTGAAAAACATAGAGGATCCACCACCTATAGTTTTTTATAGAGGCAGTTTGAGAAATTTGAACCTTATTGGAGTAGTTGGAACAAGGAAACCAGACCAGTACAGTATAAGTTTTACAAGGGAAGTTGCCAATGACATCGTTGACCTTTCTTTTGGTGTTGTTTCTGGTGGAGCAAAGGGTATAGATTACCTATCGCATAAGTTCTGCATAGAGGCTGGTGGATACAGTGTTTGCGTGCTTGGTATGGGTATTCTCAAAGCCCCTACTTTTTTGAAAGACCTGATACTGAAAAATGGGCTCTTGGTCTCTGAGTTTTTGCCCTGGGAAACTCCAGACACCTTTACCTTTCCAAGAAGAAACAGGATAATAAGCGGTATGTCTCAGGCTCTTTTTATAGTAGAGGCCGGCCAAAGTAGCGGGGCTCTTATAACTGCTGATTATGCTTGCAGACAAAAAAGACCAGTTTATGCACACATAGGGATAGGTAAGTCCGAAAGGTGGAACGGATGTGCTCAGCTTATCAACCAAGGTAAGGCCATGTTCTTTAGGAGCGTTAAAGAAGTTCTTTCAAGCTCCAAGCCTCCTGCGGAAGACTTAGATGAGCTTTTGTCTCTTCTCCTGAACCCAAAGACCTTTGAAGAGCTCTTAGACCTGTCTGGCCTGAGTTCACAGGACTTATCTCAAAAGCTTACCCTTTATGAGCTTGAGGGGAAGGTGCAAAGGGTAGGTTCCTACTACAGGTTGCTTTAATATAGCATACTAACTTTGTACCCACGTATGAATTCCTCTCCGCTCATCCTCTTCCCCTTTGGGCTTATAAGTTCAAGGATCTCAACAGAGCCCTCCCCGCATGCTACCAAAAGCCTGTTTTTCTCCAGAATCTCTCCAGGTTCTCCAGGCTCATAACAAACTTTAACCTTTAGCACTTTTATTCTATCTTCCCACTCTGTATAAGCGTAGCAGTCTGGGTAAAGCCCTCTAACCCTGTCCTTTACGCTCTTTGCCTGTGCCTTCCAGCAGACTCTTAGCTCCTCTTTTTTTATGGGTGGTGCGTAAGTTGCTTTTGAATGGTCCTGTTCTTTTGGCTCTATTTTTCCAGCAAACCATTCCTCCAAGGTTTCTACCAGAAGCTTGGCTCCTCTTATGGAGAGCTTTTCTGTAAGGCTAAAAAGGTTATCCTCTTCATCTATATCTAGGCTTTCTTGATTTAGGACTTTGCCTGTATCCATTCCCTCATTCATTAGCATGATGGTGTTTCCTGTCGTCCTCTCTCCAGACATAAGGGCCCTCTGTATGGGTGCAGATCCCCTGTAGTTGGGAAGCAAAGAAGCATGCAAGTTTATACACCCATGCTCTGGAACATCCAGGATCCTCTTTGATAGTATCTTACCGTAAGCAACTACAACTATGCACTGAGGGCTTAGCTCAAAAACAAGCTTCTCAAGCTCTTCTTTCTTTTCTGGTTGGTGGACAACCACGCCTAATCCCTCGGCAAGGACCTTTGTAGGTGGTGGAGTAAGTTTTTTACCTCTTCCAGCTGGTCTGTCTGGCTGTGCTACAACGCCTATAAGTTCAAACCTTTCATGAAGACTTCTTAAGCTTGGAAGTGCAAAAAAAGGAGTGCCCATAAAAAGTATTCTCATCCTCTTACATACTCCAGTCCTAAATCGTTGCCGAATCTTAAAACCTTTCTTAGGGTTAGCTTGTTTGCCTGCGATACCCTCTCTATTCCAAGCGCTCCTATGCCTATCCCATCCCCCAAAATAATGGGAGCTACAAAGACAAAGAGCCTTTCATATATACCCTCCCTTATGAAGCTCGTAACTGTTTGACCTCCTCCTTCTACTAACACATGCATAACTTCCCTTATATAGAGCTCCTTTAAAACTTCGCTTATCTTTAGAGACCCATCCTCCGGTTTAAGTAAAAGCACCTCAACTCCCTCATTCTCAAGGTTCTTTACCTTATCTCTTTCATACTTTGCAGTTACTACCAGCGTCCTGGCAGATCTGTCCTTGACAAGGTTGCAATCGAGTGGAATCTTTAAGCTTGGGTCGAGCACTACCCTAATGGGCTGTCTTTCCCATGGGAAGGCTCTAACAGTGAGGAGAGGGTTATCCCTTAGTACGGTGTTTATGCCAACAAGTACTGCATTGGTCTCTGACCTTAGCTTATGAGCAAAAGCTCTGCTTTCTTCGTTTGTTATCCATTTGCTGTCCCCTACTTTGGTTGCTATCCGTCCATCAATGCTCTGGGCGAGCTTTAGTGTTATGTAAGGCCTTTTTTGGGTTATATAGGTAAAAAAGTCCTCGTTTAGCTCTTTGGCTTCATCTTCCAGCACCCCTACCTTTACCTCTACACCTGCATCCCTCAACTTTTTCACTCCCATCCCGTGCACCAAAGGGTTTGGGTCCAATGCTGCTATTACCACTCTCTTTACTTTTGCCCTTATTAGAGCATCTGTGCATGGAGGTGTTCTTCCATAATGGGTACAGGGTTCTAATGTAACATAAACAGTTGAACCTTTTGCAACTTCCTTAGCTCTTTCTAAGGCTACGACTTCAGCATGTGGCATTCCAGCCTTTTCATGATAACCCTCAGCTATAATTTTCCCATCCTTCACTATCAGACACCCCACAGTAGGGTTGGGGTTGGTAAGTCCTTTTCTCTTCTTTGCAAGCTCAAGAGCTCTTTGCATAAAAAAAGTATCTTCCATACTTGGAGGGTTATTATTTTACTATAGGAGGAAAGGACTCATGAAAGCTCCAGTTATGGAAGGAAAACGCATAGGTAAGTACGAAGCTATAGAACTTTTTGAAGAAGACCTTACAGTTCTTGGCTTTTTGGCAGACCATGTAAGGAGAAGGTTTCATCCCGATGGCATTGTCACCTTTGTAATAGATAGGAATGTGAATTACAGCAACGTATGCGTTGCTGGATGCAGATTCTGCGCTTTTCAAAGAAAGGTGGGTTCGAAGGATGGATATGTGCTAAGTAGGGAAGAAGTTCTAAAGAAGGTTCAGGAACTTGTCCAATGGGGCGGTACAACCCTTCTCATGCAAGGTGGGTTGAACCCAGACCTCCCCCTTTCTTACTATGAAGACCTTCTTGTATCCATAAAAGAGAGTTTCCCACAGGTTCAAGTACACTCCTTTTCAGCCCCAGAGATAGTCTACCTTGCAAAGGTCCAAGGATTGAGTATAGAGGAAGTTCTAAAAAGGCTCAAGGATGCAGGCCTTGATTCCCTACCAGGTGGTGGTGCGGAGATACTTTCTCAAGGTATTAGAAGATTCCTAAGCCCAGGAAAATGCTCTGTGGAAGAGTGGGAAATGGTTCATAGAAAGGCTCATGAGCTTGGCATGACAACAACAGCAACGATGATGTTTGGACATGTAGAAAAGCCAGAACACATAGTGGAACACTTGGATAGAATAAGAAGGCTTCAGGATGAGACTGGTGGCTTTACCGCCTTCATCCCATGGACCTTCAAAAAGGGAAACACACAGCTGGATATGTTGGAAGAAGCTTCTTCTGTTTTTTATCTTAAGGTACTTGCCATATGCAGGATATATCTCGATAACTTTAGAAACATACAAAGCTCACATGTGACCCAGACTATGCAGGTTGGGGCCTTAGGTTTACACTTTGGAGCCAACGACCTTGGTAGTGTGATGATAGAAGAAAATGTTATATCTTCTACTTCCTATAGGGTAAGTATTCCAAGGGTGCAGGATATGATAGAAGCTATCAGGTCTGCTGGTTTTATACCGGCTCAGAGAGATACATATTACAATATAGTAAAAGTGTTCTGATCATGTTTTGCAGAGTAAAGAGCGGAGGAGTATTTGGTATAGATGGGTTTGAGGTGGATGTGGAGGTTGACATATCCAACGGATTGCCACAGTTTAACATAGTTGGCCTTCCCGATAAAGCCATAAACGAGGCAAAGGATAGGGTAAGGTCAGCTCTCAAAAACTTAGGCTTTCAAATGCCCTTAAGAAGAATAACGGTTAATCTCTCTCCATCCCACATGAAAAAACAGGGGACTCTCTACGACCTTCCCATGGCAATAGGTATACTTCAGCTTTCTGGCGTTTTAAATGCAGGTGAAGATAGTATTTTCCTTGGTGAGCTATCTCTTGATGGAAAAGTAAATAAAGTGAGCGGTGTTCTTCCCATTGTTCTATCTCTTTCTAGGCTTGGCTACAGAAAGTTTGTAGTTCCTAAGGCAAACGCTTTTGAGGCTGCAGTAGTAAAAGATGTATGCGTCTATGGAGTTGAGAGCATATATGACATTGTTAAGTTTTTAAGAGGTGAGAAGATTTTGGAACCTATAAACGTAAGCGTAGATGACCTATTTAAAAACGCAGAAGATTTCAACTTAGACCTTTCTGATGTTTACGGACAAACTCTCGCCAAAAGAGCAGTAGAGATAGCTTGTGCAGGGTTTCATAACCTTCTTTTTGTTGGTCCACCAGGTTCTGGTAAAAGTATGCTTTCAAAGAGGATGATAACTCTTCTTCCCAACTTGACCTTTGAAGAGGCTATTGAAGTAACAAGGATATACAGCGTTGCAGGACTTCTGACAGAGCCACTTATAACAAGAAGGCCCTTCAGGTCGCCCCATCATACAGCATCCGATATATCTCTCATAGGCGGTGGGAGCATACCAATGCCTGGTGAGATAAGCCTTGCCCATAAAGGGGTTCTCTTTCTTGACGAGATGGTAGAGTTCAGGAGGAAAACGCTGGAAGTTTTGAGACAACCCATGGAGGATGGATGTATAAACATAACAAGAGCTGGGTGGAGGGTTGTTT
>JBKBPE010000061.1:5558-7565 GCA_046293375.1 Aquificaceae bacterium | reverse complement strand
ACCTTCTTACAGGTCATGGTGCGGTAATGCTCCTGTGGTGGGCTGTTGTTATATGGACGGGTGCCTTCTCTAATTTTCTCGTACCGCTTATGATAGGTGCAAAGGATGTCGCCTTCCCAAGGCTAAACGCCTTTAGCTACTGGGCATTTTTAGGCGCAAGCCTTTTGGTTCTCCTAACCCTTATACCTGGAAACTGGATAAAGATGCTCTGGACAGGATACCCACCCTATGCTCTCAACGATAACGCAGGACCTACAGCGCTTTATTCGCTCATAGTTAATCTTTACGGTGTTTCCGCAACGGCTGGTTCGGTAAACTTCATAACAACCATAATAAGGATGAGAGCAAAGGGTATAGGATGGGCTAAATTAAACCTCTTTGTGCACGCTATTTTAGCTACCAATCTTATACAGCTCTTTGGGGTTCCTGCTCTTTTAGGTTCAGTGAACCTCCTTCTTCTTGATAAATATTTCCACATGAATTACTTCAACCCAGCTCTGGGGGGAGACCCTCTTGTCTACCAAAATATCTTCTGGTTTTACTCGCATCCTGCTGTGTACGTTATGATACTTCCAGCCTTTGGTGTATTTTCTGAAGTTATAGCCACTATGGCAAGGAAGCCCATAGTTGGATATATATCCATGGCAATAGCCATATATGCAATAGCCTTCATAGGTTTTGAAACATGGGTGCATCATATGTTTGTATCTGGTGTACCAGATTGGGCAAGGGTTTTGTTCTCTTATACTACTGTGCTTGTTGGCGTTCCTACGGGTATAAAGATCTTCAACTGGGTTGCTACGCTTCATAAATCAGCTATAAGATACAATACACCCATGATCTTCACCTTTGGTGGAATACTCATGTTCCTTATAGGTGGGCTTACGGGAATTCCCAATGCGATGGTTTCTATAGACCTTGGTATATCCGATTCTATGGCAATAGTTGGGCACTTTCACTATGTCCTTGGGATGGCATTGACTTTTGCTGCTTTCAGTGGAATATACTATTGGTATCCAAAGGTTACAGGAAGGATGTACTCAGAAGGATTAGGAAAACTCAGCTTCTGGCTTATGCTTATAGGTGCTAACATATTTTACTTTTTGCAAATGGCTGTTGGCTTCCTTGGAGAACCAAGAAGGTACGCCGATTATCCACCCATACCTGCATGGGTGACGTTGAACCAAATACAGACAGTAGGAGCTCTTATACTCGGTGTTGGAGTGCTCCTGTCTTTGATAAACTGGATAAAGAGCCTTGGTGGTACAAAGGCAGAGAACAATCCATGGAAATCTCCGTCTCTCGAATGGTCTATGACGGATACACCCGTAGCTCCACACAACTTCAAAAAGACACCAGTGGAGGTTCCAGAAGACTGGCATCCGTACGCCTTCTACAAAGGCTATCATACCCATGTATGATGTGTACGCCCCCTTCCTGGGGGCTTTTTAAAAACCATGAGAGAAGAGACAAAAACCAAATTGTTTGGAATAGTACTTGGATTGATAGTGTTGGCTGGCTTTTTGTTAGGGTTTCTTAGTATGGTCTTTTCAGAAAAGAACAGAGATTATTTCATAGATAGGCTGAAGAACATAAGAAGTAAACCCTTTATAATTCCAGAAAAGAAAAAGTAGATGGATACATCTGTAACTGCCCATATTCTCATTATCCTATCAAGGATCTTTGAGATGCTCAGCTTTGGTGTTATCTTGTTCTTTATTTTCAAAGGCATTCCCGTCAAATATATCTTTATAGTTGCCAGCGTCACGCTTATCGGTATATTTGCATCTGTAATAAATTTTTTTACAAAAGCCTTTTCTGCTCAATACTCTTTTGCCTTCGAGTTCTTTGCCTTTATGCTGGTGCTTAGTATAACCTTTTATGCTTTTATGGAGAAAAGGGAAAAGAGGTTTTTACCTCCAGGCCCGCCACCCGATGGCACAAGATGTCCAGTATGCAGTGCCTTTGTAAAAAAGGAGGACGACTACTGCGTTGCTGAGGGAGGAG
>JBKBPE010000061.1:611-5548 GCA_046293375.1 Aquificaceae bacterium | reverse complement strand
CTTCTCTACTTTGATTCTTGCGAGCATTTAAAGAGATTCTTAGAGGACTTCCAAGCTTACATAGACCTAAGAAAGCTTAGACTCAAAAAGATAGAGAGAGTTTACAGAAAGGACGAGAGAGGGTGGACAGAAGTTAACCGGTAAAGTTATATAGATAGCTTAAACATATCAAAAAGATTTGATAGTATGAAAATGTAGTAGTAATAACACCTACCTGAAAGTTATGAGCGTGTTTCAAAAAAATAGCAAGTTTTCGTATAATCCTTAATGGCTAACAAAGAACACACAAAAACATCTAAAAGAGGCAGACCCCAATCATACCATGAACCACTCATGCATAGTAAGAGAATAGGTTATTGACAGGGTGGTAGTGTATGGATAGTAAAAGTTGTTTGCTTCTAGGATTTTTGACACGGCCTCAGTGTGAATAGAAGGTGTAGCATATAATATATTAACTCAGAGAAGAAGGTAGAAACATGAGAGGAAGGATGTTAGAAGTATCTCGAGCCTTTGTGGTCGTTTCCTTGGGGCTTCTCTTTGGAGCTTGTGGTGGAGGAGGTGGTACTGGTGGAGGTAACGTTCAAACGGGCAGTGTCTCTCTCTTCCTTACAGACACACCAGCAGATGTTTATTCCTCGGTCCTTGTGCAGATGTACGAGGTCAACCTTTGTTCAGACAACCAGTGTCAGAATAAGGTTAATCTGTTTACAAGTGAGCAGGGCATTGAGGTAGACCTAAGTAAGCTAAATGGCGTTCTCCAATACATAAACACCTCAAACATACCCCAAGGCACGTATAACAGGCTTGAAGTTGTAATGGATAAAAACCTGAACATAGTAGATGGTTCGGGACAAAGCCATAATGCCATCTTTGTACCTATGCAAGAAAAGCCAAACAAACCCAATACGGTGCAGTGCAATAATAGCAAATGCTATATAAGGTTTAACGGTACAGTACAGCCTTTCTCTATGGATAAGCTTGTGGTGGATTTCAAGCTGAAAGATTTTGATGTAAATCAGAACGTTACTCCCTGGCAGGTAATAGAGGTGAGTATGATGCCTCTCACACCGCAATACACCGTACCTTCTTATTACCAAGTCCACCTTTCAGTACAGAATGTAAACTATCAAAACAGTACAATCACAGGTACATGGATGGGTAACGCTTACACTGTTGAAATCAACCAGAATACTTTATGTGAAATAAACGGCATCCATTCTTTAGGAGCAAACTGCACTAACCTTATACAGAATAACATGTGTCTTGAGGTAAAGGCCATGTCAAATCCAACGGCTTCCACAACCTTAACAGCTCTAAAAATAGAAACGGAAAACCCAGCTAAATGTATGAGCATAACAAGTCCTAACCCCCTACCAAACCCTAACCCCCTACCAAACATGATGAAGCTAAAAGGGTACGTAACAACTATTTCTTCAAACACCTTCAACTTAAATACTTATGTCAATCCAATAGAAGTAACAAACAGTACATACTGCGAGTATCAAAAGCATGTTTATATGACTGGTGTCCAATGTCTTACAAACCTTCAAGTTGGTTGGCTTGTAGAGGTAAAGATAAATTCAAGCAATCAGGCTATAAAGATAGAAAAGGAAGGAAAGTGAGGGCTTCTGCCCTCTTTTTCACTCCGCTTTGAATTCGCAAGTCTCCTCGTCTATAGAAGAGTAAAGGGGTTTTATTTTGCCTTCTGGGTTTGTGTCTTCAAAGTCCCTTGGGACACCCAGCTCTTCTATACAATGGACAAGTTCATGGTAAAACTCTGCCACCTTTACAAGGCCCGTTTCCTTTCCGACTTCGTTAAAAGCCCTTATCTTATCGGTGGCTTTCCCTTTCCCCCTTTCCACTATGGCACCAGCATGACCGAATGAGACACCCTCAAGACCCTCTTGAAACTTACCAGCTACAAAGGCAGCCACTGGTTTGTTCCACCTTTTTTCTTTCCAGAGCCTCAGCACAGTTTCGGCTGATTTCTCTTCGTAAGAGCCACCTACCTCTCCTTGTATAACAACACCTTTAACTCTCGGGTCATCTGCTATGTTCTCCAGAACGTCTGCAAATGTAGTACACGATATAACATCACCTCCTAAGGCCAGGGCCATATAAACTCCCCAACCCCTTCTTTTGAACATCTCCGCAGTGGTTGTTGTTAATCCACCAGACTTAGAAAGAATGACAAGCCCACCATCTGCATAAGCTATAGATGGGTCCTTCCCGCCTATGGCTCCTATCCTTGTAGGTATGCTTGGAACTATACAGCCCAAGGACGTAGGTCCTACTATTGCAACACCCCTTTCTTTTGCATAATGATAAAAGTAAACCGTGTCCCTTATAGGAACGTGTTCAGTTATTATGAATATCACTTTAACACCAGCATCTATAAGTTCTATCACGGCATCCTTTACGGAAGGCGGTGGAACATAAACTATAGCTGTGTTTATCTCTGGATGTCTTTTCTGAGCTTCTCTAACAGTGTTGTAAACTGGAATACCAGCAACATCTGCTCCACCCTTACCCGGCGTAACCCCAGCCACTATGAAACCGGGGTAAAGGGCTTCTGACTCGGCCACAACCTGAGAAGCCTCCCTACCAGTTATACCCATAACTACTACCCTTGTCTTATCGTTTAGGTATAAGGTTCCCACATTCCAGTTTTTCATGCTTGCCTCCATTTTTTATATTCCTAAGTCTTTTGCCTGTTCTTCTGTTAAAGAAGCTTCTCCTTTGCTCAGAAAAGAGCATCTGTCAATAAGCTCCTTTAGCCTTATGGGAGCCTCCGTTAAAGGCAAAGAGGAATCGTAAATCTCACCTTTAACTTTGCACTCTACAAAAGCTTCATAAAGCATTCTAAGACCCTTTTCAGCCTCCGGTCCATTCCTTCTGACGATCCACATCCAGTTTGGGTCTAACTTACCTTCCCTATAGAGGTCTCTTATGGCGTTAGCTACTCCTTCACCCAACGTGACATCAATCCTCGTGTTATTTGCGGTACCACCACACACAAGAACCCCTCTTATGTTAGGCTTTGAAAGGATTATACGGGTTATTTTGTACATCTTCTCTGCTGGTGGATTCCCACCTATGTCTGTAAAGTTGGCAGGTCTTAGACCAACCGCATAGGATGTTTCTATGGTAACAGTTGAACCACCACCTCCAAAGGTCATCATGGCAATGTCTCCGTCCATTTCCACATAAGAGCCTGCCTTTCCCCTGTGGTCATCTCTATCTATTAAGGATGCTTCCAACTCTCTCTCCGTTGGTGGCCGCTTCATGGCAGTTCTGACCCCGTATACTTTGGAAGGAGAAACAGAAGCATCATCATCTATGGTAATAACTGCATCAAGAGCTAAAACTTTTAACTTTCCACTCACGTCACATATGGCAAGGGGGTTTATCTCCAGAAGCCTTGCCTCCGCTTCCCAAAAGGCTCTGTACATGTTGGCTATAGCTTCTGAGAGTTCTCTTAACACTCCCATGTATTCTGCATGGAAGCCAAGCTCGAGGAGATAATTTCTAACCATATGTGGATAGAGCCCTTTTAGGGGGTCTATCTTCCAGGTCTTTACCTTTTCGGACGGAACTTCTTCTATGTCCATCCCACCCTCAAGACTGAGGGTCAAGACTGGAGCCCTAACCTCCGTTGAGTATGTTATAGATGCATAGAGTTCCTTGAGTATGTTGGCCTTCTCTACAATTAGAACACCAACGGGCATTTCACCATAAACTGGGTAGTTAAGTAAGCTTCCTGCAGTTTCTACAGCTATCTGAGGGTCAAAGCATGCTTTAACAGCTCCAGCCTTCCCCCTTTTACCTACAAGAACTTGAGATTTAACTACACATTCACCAAGTTGGTTTATGAACTCTACAAGCTTGTCGCTTACAGTACTATCAAACATATACTTGGGGGTTGGGATCCCATACTTTTTAAATATTTTCTCATAAGCTTCGTACTCGTAAAGGTTCATCGTTTACCTCCTGAGAAGTGTGATTAATATTATATCACTACTTTATTTTACTCCTTCTTGTGTATAACAACATGTTAAGAAGAAAAAGGGTAGAAGTTCCTAATCGGATAACGTCTGGCGGCAACTCCACGTATATGACCTTTTCCAAGTAATGTATGATGAAAGACCCTTCACAGCTTTGAGTACCCGCCTTTTTTCTGAGCCATTGTTTTCCAAGTAAGTCAGGGGACAGTATAGGTCAGTAAGGTTAAAAAAAGGCCCAACCAGATATATGTAAATACCTTATACATCTGTTCCTAGTACCTAAGAAGAAACCAAAGGTCAAAAAAGTATCCAAGAGAAATGAGTGATAACAGCTAAATGGGCAAGGAATAAATAAAAAGCAGTGGGTATGTTATGAGTCTATGGTGGAAGCCTTCAAAGATTCAAGACTCTTTATAAGAATGTCTGTTTTGTCTTTCTCATATGTAAGCTCTTCTTTTATGGCTTTTACCTTCTCTACTTCTTCCTCCGGAGCTCTTTTTAAGAAATTCTCGTTTTTTAGCTTTTTATCGATGTTCTCCAAAGACCTAACAACTTCTTGGTACTTTTTTCTGTAAGAGCTCAAAAGCTCATCTACCTTTATGCCCTCCTCCAGAGGTATAAAGAACTCAAAGTCTTTAAAAAAGCCAGATATGGCGCTGATCTGTTTGTCTTCCACCTTTATAAGCTCTTCAAGACGTGCAAGGTTCATAATGTGCTCTCTCAAATCCCCCAGAAGACTTTCGGACTCATTGGCTCTGTAGTAGAGTTTTATCTTCCTTGAAGGTTCTATCCTTAGGTCACTTCTCAGAGACCTTACTGCGGATATAATACCTTTCAGTTTTTCGACTTTATCTTCATGCTCTGGGTAGACCTCTTGAGGGTTGTACTTGGGATACTCTTGTATGGATATGCTTTCTGTATAAGATGTGGGAA
>JBKBPE010000061.1:0-601 GCA_046293375.1 Aquificaceae bacterium | reverse complement strand
ATCAACAAAAAGAGCGTGATGGAAAACGCACTCAGAAATTCGGAAAACAAATTACAGAAGTTGCTCGAAATTGAGCAAAAGATAGACGATAAAGACTTCGGTATCTGTATAAGATGTGGGAAGCATCTTCCAAAGTTCTTCCGTTATGTAAGGCATGAAGGGGTGCAAAAGTTTTAAAATCCTATCAAAAACACTGAGAAGCGTAGCCTGAACTGTTATCCTCTCTTGTTTTGTCCTTTCCTCTTCTCCCTCTTCCTTTGGCTTTGCGTAAAGCCTTAGCTTGGACATTTCAAGGTACCAGTCACAAAATTCACTCCAAACGAACTCATATATGGCATGACAGGCATCAGAAAACTCGTACTTGGAGAGTGCATCGTTTACCCTGCGTACTGTCTTGTTGAGTTTTGTCAGGATCCACAAGTCTTCCGTTCTTGGGGGTGCTCCGTAAGGAAGGCTTTGGAGGAGATCATCGTCCAAGTTCAGGAGGATGAACCTCCCTGCATTCCAAAGCTTATTGGCAAAGTGCTTGTAGCCTTCAAACCTTTTTTCAGAAAGTTTTATATCCCTCCCCTGCTGTGCGAGGATAGAAAGAGTAAACCTC
>JBKBPE010000060.1:0-7610 GCA_046293375.1 Aquificaceae bacterium | reverse complement strand
TCTTTACCACCTCTTCCCTTGTGGCATCGCACAGAAGATGAAAGCCCCCTATCCCCTTTGCCGCCACTATTTTCCCATCCTTTAAAGCTTCCAAGACTTTACTTAGGGCTTTTTCGCCTTCGGCAATAACTTCTCCCTCTTTATCCAAAAGGCTAAGCTTTGGACCGCAGCTTGGACAGGCTATAGGCTGTGCGTGAAATCTTCTGTCCCCTGGGTCTTCGTACTCTTTTTTACACTGGGGACACATTTCAAAGACCTTCATGGTGGTGTTTGGCCTGTCGTAGGGAAGTCTTTCTATGATGGTGAAGCGAGGACCACAATGAACGCAGTTTATGAAGGGATACCTATAGCGCCTATCCTTTGGATTGAAAAGTTCTTCCAAGCATAAATTACAGGTTGCTATATCTGGGAGAATTAGGGCTTCCCTTTTGCCCTCCTCTTTGCTTTCCTTTATTTCAAAGTCCCTATAGCACACCTCCTCAAGGTATTCCCTCTCTTGGGAGTATATTTGAGCCAAGGGAGGCTTTTCTTGGTAAAGCCTTATTAAAAACCGCTCCAAAACCTCTTCTTCTCCTTCTACCTCCATCTCAACGCCCGAAGGGCTGTTTATGACCCATCCTTTAAGATTTAGTTCTTTGGCTAATCGGTAAAGGAAAGGTCTAAAGCCCACACCTTGTACCAAACCTCTAAGCTTTATCCTAAGCCTCATCGGGACATTCCATCTCTAAGCTTTTAAGAAGAAGTTCCTGTCCACCTTTTATACGTGTGTTTAGAGAACCACATACAGGGCATGTAATGTTCAACTCCTCCTTCTCGCTCTCCACAAGGCAGTCCTCACACTGAAGTTTTAGCTTTTCCACCTCTATAGCAAGCTCAGCTTTCTCTGCAATAGTCCCCTCTTTAAAAGCTTCAAAGGCAAGCTCTAAAAGGTGCGGTTCTATACCCGACAAAACTCCAACAACTACAACAATCTTTGTTATCCTTTTGGCATCATTCTCCTTTGCATACCTCTCTGTAAGGGTAATAAGACTCTGAACTACAGAGAATTCATGCATCTAACATATCCTTGGCAATAGCTCACCAGTTGGTGGGTCAAGTGTCCTGTGCGTACCATAGGGGGTTTTGAAGAAAACCTTAGAAAGTCCATCAGAGGGTAAAGCCTCTCCTATTATTGTCGCATCTTTACCGTCAGGATGACTCCTAATAGCGCTTAGCACCTTCTGTCCATGTTCAAATGGTACTGCCAAAACAAGCCTCCCCTCACAAGCAAGATGATAAGGCTCAAGACCCAAAAGGTCACACAGTCCAACGACGGGTCCCTTAATGGGTACACTTTCTTGCTCTATTAAAAAAGATACGCCCGAAGCAAAAGCCCACTCATAAAGAACTGCAGATAGCCCACCCCTGGTTGGGTCTCTCATGGCATGTATTTTGGCACCAGTGCCTATTATACACTCTACAAGGCTCCACAGACTGTTACAATCGCTCTGGAGCTCCATATCTACATTTATACCTTCCCTTTGGGCAAGGATGCATGCGCCATGCTCTCCTATACTTCCCGATACGATGATCACATCGCCAGGTCTTACGTTTTTACAGGATAACCCATCGTAAAGGACCTCTCCTATACCCGACGTGTTTATAAAAACTCCATCTACGCTGCCTTTTGGTACTACCTTAGTATCACCTGTTACTATGAGTGCACCAACCTTTTTTGCCTCATTCCTCATGCTTTTAGCAATGATTTCAAGCTCTTCAAGGGGAAAACCCTCTTCTATTATAAAACCTGTAGATAAGTAAAGGGGCTTTGCTCCCATAACAGAAAGGTCATTTACAGTTCCAGCGACTGCAAGCTTACCGATGTTTCCACCGCTGAAGAATATGGGCTTTACAGTGAAAGAGTCAGTTGTAAAAGCTACCTTGGAATTTATCTCTAAGATAGTTGAGTCTTCAAGTCTACTCAGCTTGTCGTTGTCAAAATACTTTATAAACACATCCTTTATTAACTTCCAAGTCTCCTCTCCCCCGCCACCATATGAAAGAAGAACTTTTTTCATATATAAGCCCTCCTAACGAGTGGTACAAACAGAGCACACATCAAAGCTCCTTAATACCATCTCTGCCTGTACTGGGTTTTCTAAACCCACCATAGCTTTTTCAGCAACACCCAAAAATCTTTCGCACCTGGGTCCCAGGTTCCATACAGATGGTGTTATTATCCGATACCTAACTATCGTACCTTTTTCTATCCATACACGATGTATGAGTGTTCCTCTGGCCGCCTCCGCAATACCAACACCACTCCCCGAGACCCCCTCTATCCTTTTATAAGATGTGTAAAAGGATGGTTCATCAATAAAAGTATAAAGAGATATAAGCTTATCCTTCACTGTAACAAGCATTTCCCAAACTTCAAGAACACGGGATACAACCCTGGTAACGTAACTATCTTTGAAGCTCTTATGCATCCTTCTAATAAAGGGGTTTCCAGATAAAAACTGCCTGGGGAGTGGTCCTGTCTCATACGGTAGTCCACCGTATCTAACAGCCTTAGCCGCTGAATATGAGCTTTCATGACATTCTTTGATTTTCGAAAGGTTGAAAAAGCATAGTTTCTTCTCACCAGTAAAATGCCCCTGGCTCACACAAGGAAAGATCTCTCCACCTGTTATGAACCTATTGTAAGACATACCGACTTTCTCCATTCTGTACTTTATGCTCAGCTCTATAAAAACTCCCAGGTCTCCTTTTATATCTTCCCAAAGACCAGCATTTCTGATATTTTGGAAATCATCCTCTCTCATTCCCACCATATCCTCAAGGAAGAAGAGGAAAGCTCTATCGAGTATGAGTAGAGCCTTAGATAAATCAGAATGGGTAGGGTTTGATGTAATACCCCCAGGAACTGCATAGGAAGAGTGTGGCCATTGACCACCAAACAAAGCTACAATCTTCAACAGTTCTGAGGATACGTTTATGGCCTTCTTCCACTTTTCACCGCTGAAAGGTTCAAACTCACTTAAACCTCCTCCAAGCCTTAAAAAGTCAGGCATAACAAATAGATAGAACCACTTTATATGGTTATTAACTATCTCCATAAGCAACGTCACATCCCTTAGGAGTTTGCTCTTTCTGGAAAGTTTGACTTTACCTATTACATCCTCTATGGCCCTTACACAAGCCATTAGATGTGCATGACCGCATATGCCGCATACCCTCGGTGTTATAACAAGAGCGTCCATGAAGGGCCTTCCTTCAAGTACCTTCTCAATACCCCTAGAAGTTGGTATCCTTACCTTGGCATCGTTGACCTGTCCGTTCTTCCAAAACAGCTCAAGCTCTGCAACACCCTCAACTCTAGATAATAACCTCCTCTCAATCCTCAACTTTTAACCTCTCGGGTGCAAATACCTTAGCAACTCCAGAGATCATTATGTATCCTCTCTTAGAAACACCTATGGGAAGCTCCGCTGGTAAACCAGCAAATTGCTTTGTTTCAAACAGACCCGTCTTTGGAAAATCAAACTCTGTACAACCAAAGCACGGGGTCCCAGCTCTGGTCTTTGAACTTATACTGTTCCATAGCACAGTATTGCACGAGGAGTGGGTCATGGGACCTCTACAACCAAAGTTATAAAAGAGACAACCCTTCTTAGAACCTAGCTGGTGCGTCTCTACTTTCCATTCAAAATACTCGTTCCTTATACATCCCCAATGTGTCAGATTTGAATAATAATCCTTTGGTCTTCCCCACTCATCCAGTTTAAGCTTTGTACCCATGGATAAGCTCAGGAGAACCCCTACTATCCATTCGGGATGAGCCGGGCATCCAGGTATATTGACTACAGGAAGCCCACCCTTTGAAAGAAAACCAGCTCCTAAGAGTCCACCCCTCTCTTTAAACCTGTAACTGAGACCAGAAACATCTTCCCTATGCAAGGCTGGAATGTTTCCATAGGATGCACAGCTTCCAACAGCAACGACAAAGTCAACAACTTCAGATAGCCTTTTTACATCTTTGTCATCCCTTTGGACAGCACCTTCAACAACAAGTATGTTAATCTTCTGTCCTCCGCTGAACACACTCTGCATTACTCTATGCTCGCTCTCTTTTGAAAGAGAAGGATGAAAGACGAAATCTACGTTTTTAAATAGCATATCAAGGTTCTCGTAGTTTAGAAATGAATGGGTATTGCCACAGCAAGAGAGTCTCTGAAGCCACAGAACCCTCATCTTATGGCCTTTTTGTACATCCTTACCTTTAACCTTATGTAATCTATCCATTCTTCCAAACCTTTCATATTCTTACAAGAAAGCATTATAACGTCTATGTTTGGTTTTATCCTCCTTGCAGAACTTACAGCTGAATCGGGATCAAACTCCACATGGGGGATAAGGTCTACCTTTGTTATAAGGAGGAGGTCCGCAGACCTAAACATGACAGGATACTTCTCTGGTTTATCATCTCCCTCAGTTGTAGAGAGCAAGACTACATTCAAATGGGCTCCCACATCGTAGGATGCTGGACAGACAAGGTTTCCTACATTTTCCACAAATACCAAGTCAAGCTCTTCCATGGGCAGGTTATGTATGCCCTCATGGACCATAAAGGCATCAAGGTGACATGCACTACCCGTAGTGATCTGGTATGCTGGTACACCTTTTGCCTTTATTCTTTCTGCATCTCTGTTCGTTTCTAAATCTCCTTCTATAACACCTATCTTGATGTCTTTTCCAAGAATCTCTATGGTTTTTTCCAGAAGGGTCGTTTTACCCGAACCTGGTGAACTCATAAGGTTTATACAATACACACCGCACTCTTCAAAGTGCTCCCTATTTTCCTGAGCCTGTTTGTCGTTAGCGTCGAGCACTCTTGCAAGTGCCTGAACAGTCTTATGTGACGAATGACCATGCTCTGTGCTTGAACAACCACACTCTCTACACATGACAAACCTCCGAATAGTTATTCATTCTTTAATATATACCTTATTAAAAGGTAGTCAAAGTATAATGTTATCCATACGTCGGCTGAGAAATTAGGCATCATCAAACCAAATCCAATAGCATAAGCATATTGGATAAAGATGTTGTAAGGTTATAATTATAGCCCTACCACTTTTTTATTGATAGGCTTGTATCTGAGCTTTTTTGAATTTCTCACTCGGCATATGTGGGTGGATATTATTATTTTTGAAAAAGGAAGACCTTCCTAAGGTTATGGGTATACTAAGAGAAGAGTTTCCCAAATGGAACTCTCCGATAGTTAGCTTGATAGCGCAGAAGACTGAAGACCCCTTTAGAGTTCTTGTTTGTTCACTCATCTCGACGAGGACTAGAGACGAAGCAACGGCGAAGGTTTGCAAAAAGCTTTTTGAGAGGGTCAAAAGCATAGATGACCTTTACAGTATTGAATACGAAGAGCTTTACAAACTCCTTTACCCGATCGGTTTCTACAAAAACAAAGCCAGGTTTTTAAAGGATATTGCCAAGGAGCTAAAAGAGAAGTATAACTCCAAGGTTCCAGATAGGCTTCAAGACCTTCTCAAGCTAAAAGGTGTAGGAAGAAAGGTGGCAAACCTTGTTCTCTCAGAAGGATATAAAATACCAGCCATATGCGTGGATACGCATGTCCACAGAATAACCAACAGGTGGTGTCTTGTAAAAACTAGGAATCCAAAAGAGACGGAGTTTAAGCTTATGGAGGTCCTACCAAAAGAGTATTGGACAGAGTTCAACAGGTTACTTGTTGCCTTTGGGCAAGCCATATGTAAGCCAATAAAACCTATGTGCATAGTATGTCCTATAAGGGGGTACTGTGAGTATGGAATTGGAGTTAAACGTTAAACCTAAAGTAGATTATATCCCCATCTTTTACTGTGTAGTTTTTTCCTTCCAACCTCACAAATCCGAGCTCTTTAGCCTTTGTCATAGAACCTACCTTTATGTATTCCTTGTAGTTTATAACCTCTGCGGCTATAAAACCTCTTTCAAAGTCTGAGTGGATCTTACCAGCAGCCTTGGATGCCTTTGTACCTTCTTTAACAGTCCACGCCTTAGTCTCTTTTTCCCCGGCTGTAAAGAAGGTTATAAGGTTAAGCAATCTATAGCCTTCTCTCACGAACCTGTTAAGCCCAGGTTCCTCAAGCCCATAGGACTTTAAAAGTTCTAACTTCTCCTCCTTCTCCAGTTGTGTAAGCTCCTCTTCCAATTTGGCGCATATGACAACAAGGGAGACATCTTCTTGCCTTGCATACTCTTCAAGCCTTGTTAAGTGCTCATTTCCTCTAAAAAGGTCTTGTTCTCCTACGTTTGCCACATACATTATAGGCTTTAGTGTGAGTAGAAAGAGGACCCTTTCACCATACTCCACTGTTTCGACTGGTAGTCCTTTTAGATGTTTTCTTAAGGGCTCCATTCTTTCCAGTATTTCTCTGATGGCTTTCAGACGTTCCAACTCATCTTTAGCAGGTTTATCCCCAAGCTTTGCAGACTTTTCTACCTTCTCATATCTTTTGTTTACTGTTTCTAAGTCTTTTGCTATAAGCTCCAGGTCAATTATCTGAGCATCCCTTATTGGGTCTACCTTCCCCTCTACATGTACCACATTGGCATCTTCAAAGCATCTGAGAACCACGGCTATAGCATCCACCTGTCTTATGTTTGCCAAAAACTGATTTCCAAGGCCCTCTCCTTTGCTTGCGTTCCTTACAAGTCCGGCTATGTCCACAAATTCTACAAAGGTTGGTGTTATCTTCCTTGACCTTTCGAGCTTTGCTATTTGATAAAGTCTATCGTCAGGCACCTCAACCACTCCCACGTTAGGCTCTATAGTACAGAATGGGTAGTTTGCAGCCTGTGCTTTTGAAGACTCAGTTATAGCATTAAAAAGAGTAGACTTCCCTACGTTGGGAAGACCCACTATACCGCAGTTAAAACCCATAAGCTATAGAATATAAGCTCCTTTCTTACTTTATCAACTCACCCATTTTGAAAATGGGCAGGTAGAGAGCTATGAGCACAAGCCCTACAACACCACCTATGAATACAATGAGCATAGGTTCTATAAGCTTTATCATACCCTCCACCGCCTTATCAAACTCATCTTCGTAAAACCTTGCAACTGTATCGAGCATTTCATCAAGCCTACCCGTGTCCTCACCCACCTTTACCATGGCTATAACAAGCTTTGGAAATATACCTGTCTTTTCGAGAGCCCTATACATGGGCTCCCCCTCTATGACTCCTTTCTTAGTCCTTTCAACTGATTCCTTTATAAGAATGTTTCCAGTCACTTGACCTGCTATATCAAAGGCCTTCTCTATGCTTACACCACTCGCAAAGAGCGTTGCCATAGTTCTTGCAAACTTAGCCATGGTGCTTTTTACTACCAGGTCTCCCATCTTTGGAAACCTCAAAGAGAAGGAATGGACTGATTTTTTAAAAGTATAGTTGTTTTTGTAAAAGAATCTGAAGACTAAGGAGGAGATTATAAGTAGGAGCATTACTTGCAGTATGTTGTTTCTGAGTGTGTTGGAGGCAGCAATTAGCATTTGAGTTGGAAGGGGGAGCTCTCCACCTAACGATTCGTACATTTTAGCAAAGGAGGGGAC
>JBKBPE010000059.1:0-7699 GCA_046293375.1 Aquificaceae bacterium | reverse complement strand
TACCCTTCCTGTATAGATAATCTTTAAGCTGAGGTATGCTTATTTCCTTGAAATGAAAGAGGGATGCCGCAAGAGCGGCATCCGCACCACCTTCTTTCAATACTTCATAAAAATGATCCATGCTCCCAGCCCCACCAGAGGCTATAACAGGTATATTTACGCTTTCTGATACATGCCTTGTGAGCTCCACATCGTATCCTCTTTTAGTTCCATCCATATCCATAGATGTGAGAAGTATTTCACCAGCCCCAAGAGATTCCACTCTCTTTACCCATTCTATCGCATCAATACCCGTTTGGGTTCTCCCCCCGTTTATGTAAACCTCCCAGCTGTCTCCTTTTCTCTTTGCATCTATAGCTACAACTATACATTGGGAACCAAAGTACTTAGCGCCTTCCTCTACTAATTTAGGGTTCTTAATGGCTTGCGTATTTATAGATACTTTATCAGTCCCTGCAAGAAGAAGTTTCCTCACATCCTCAAGGTTTCTTATGCCACCCCCTACTGTGAAAGGCATAAATACATTTTCTGCTACGGACCTTACTACTTCCAGAGTGATCTGCCTACCCTCTGAAGATGCTGTTATGTCAAGAAAGACGAGTTCATCGGCACCTTGCTCTTCGTAAGCCATGGCCACTTCCACAGGGTCTCCAGCATCTATCAGATTTTTGAACCTTATGCCTTTTACAACCCTTCCCTTGTCCACATCCAAACAAGGTATTATTCTTTTGGCAAGCATCATCTTCTCCCTAAACTTTTGTAAACATCACCTATGTATAATCTATAATACAAGGGTCTTCCGTGTGGGCAAACTTCCCTGTTTTCAAAGTTCATCCACGCCTTTATAAGCTCCTGTGCCTGCTCCTCAGAGAGCTCTCTTCCAGCTTTTATGGAGCTTCTGCAGGAATACTCTGCGTTATGTGTTCTTTCGAAGTTTAACCTTTCCGAAAGTAAGTGTTGGTCAAAAAAATACAGATAGTCACCAATTCTTACAAGGATCAGAGTGTTATCCAATACTCCAAGGAGGTCAAAGTGTACAGTATATGGGGATGTTTTCTGAAAAAGGAAGGATGGATAGCTCTCCCTCTTTTTAAACAGGCTCCCCATAAGCTCCTTTATCTTTCCCTCTTTATATATCCTCACTTCACTCTTTTTTGGATGTACATTCACATCTACCATATAGGGAGGTAGGTCTAAGAACAGCACGCAGACCTTTTTATAGCCAACAGCTTTTCTTACATACTCTACAAGAGACCTATTTTGAACATATCTTGAGTTCACAAACACGTGCACCTCTCCCCCCACGTTCTCCACGGAAGTGTACACTTCTATATTTACGTTATCTACAGAAGTCTCTATCCTGTCAAATTTAGTTCCAAAAGTTGCCTCTACCCTATCCTTTCTCTTATCAAAGGGTGGAAGGTCAAGGAGCTTTCTGCTGTTCGAAACAAGAGTAAAATGAACCCTTGGTTGCGAAAGGGCATACTTCCTTACAAGCTTGCTTATCTTGTTTCTCTCCGTGTCCTCCTTCTTTAGAAACTTTAACCTCACGGGAAGATTGTAGAAAAGGTCGTAATCTTCCACGCAAGTGCCAACTTGCATACCCACATCTCGCTTCCATGTTATCTTGCCCCCTTCAAGTCCCATCTCAACACCAAGCTTATCCTGAAAGAACCTTGACCTTATAGTCATCCTGCTAACGTTAGATATAGCGTAAAGTGCCTCACCCCTAAAGCCAAAAACTTGGATGTTCATAAGGTCGCTCAAAATTCTTATCTTGCTTGTAGCCCATCTTAAAGTAACCTTGTCCATATCTTCTCTGTGTATGCCAGTACCGTTGTCCTTTACGCATATGTACTTTTTCCCACCTTGTAAGATTTCCACTTCAACCCTGGAGCTTTCTGCATCAAGAGAGTTCTCTACAAGCTCTTTTACACAGTCTGCCGGGCTTTCTATGACCTCCCCCGCCGATATTTTTCCTATAACGTCTGAGGGAAGTATATGGACATACATTTGGATATTTTAATTGTAAAGGAATTATTTTATATTATTTTACCTTGGAGGTGAAAGATGGTAAAGGTAAAGGGTCTCAAATGCAGAGAGTGCGGAAAAGAATATCCTATAGAGCCTATGCATGTGTGTGAGTTTTGCTTTGGTCCCCTTGAGGTTATTTATGATTATGAGGGTATAAGGAGAAGAATAAGCAGGGAAAAAGTGGAAGAGGGGCCAAAAAGCCTTTGGCGGTATGTAGATCTACTTCCAGTGGAGCGAGCAACCGTTGGGCTGAGCGCTGGCTTTACACCGCTAAAAAGAGCAGAAAACCTTGGAAAACTTTTGGGCCTTGAAAACCTTTACATAAAAGATGATTCAGTTAATCATCCTACTCTCTCCTTCAAGGATAGAGTTGTCTCTGTTGCCCTGTCCAAAGCAAAAGAGTTTGGCTTTGACACAGTTGCTTGTGCTTCTACGGGAAACTTGGCTAACTCCGTTGCAGCCCATGCAGCCCAGTCTGGTTTAAACTGCTTTGTTTTTATACCAGCAAACCTTGAGTCTCAAAAGATCTTTGGTAGCTTGGTATTCAAGCCGACAGTTGTTGCCGTAGAAGGAACATACGATGACGTAAACAGACTATGCTCCGAAATATCCAACGAGTTAAGCTGGGCTTTTGTAAACATAAACATAAGACCATTCTATGCGGAAGGTTCCAAGACCCTTGCTTTTGAGGTTGCAGAGCAATTAGGATGGAGGTCACCAGATGTGGTTGTTGCTCCGGCAGCGTCAGGATCTTTGGTAACAAAAATATGGAAAGGGTTTAAGGAGCTCGTTGCTGTTGGGCTTTTGGATAATATGAAAACTAGGGTTTACGGTGCTCAGGCGGAAGGGTGTTCTCCCATAGCTCAGGCATGGATAGAGGGAAGGGATTTTGTAAAACCCGTAAGGCCAAACACTATAGCCAAATCTATAGCAATAGGCAATCCAGCGGATGGTATATATGCTCTTCAGGTTACAAAGGAGAGCGGGGGTGGATGGGAAGTGGCAAAGGATGAGGAGATAATAGAGGGTATAAAACTGCTTGCAGAAACAGAGGGTATATTCACAGAAACTGCTGGTGGGACATCCATAGCAGTGCTAAGAAAGCTATGTGAAAAGGGCATGCTAAGTGGAGATGAGGTCGTAGTTGTTTACATAACTGGAAACGGCTACAAGACTATGGAAGTCCTTGAGGGACACCTACATGAAACCGTAAAGATAAAGCCAACCCTCGCAGACTTTAAGGAGAAGATACTTGTAAGAATATGAAAAGGACAATACTTGTTGTCCTTATTTTTTTAATATCTTCTTGTCAAAACACATCCAGTCTTCCAGATATAACAGTGAGAAACATGAAGGGGGAAAAGGTAAAACTTACCCAGTACAAGGGTAAAGAGACCATCATCTATGTATGGAGTAGAACATGTGCAGGCCATACTAAAGACCTAAAAAACTTAAACACGTTGACCCAAAAGTATCCAAGCTACAACATAATATCTTACGCCATAGCTATGGATGTAAAGGATGTGATGGTGGGCTACAGAGACCTTGCCATAAAACCCATATTTGAAACGCTCGTAGATACTTCTGCAGAGTTTAACAACTACTTTCCAATAACCTTTCTACCATCTACTTACGTTTTTGATAAGGATGGTAAGCTTTTGGCTTCTTATGCAGGATTGCCCGAGAGTTTCTAAGGTTCTATCAGCCCATCACGCAGCCTTAAAACTCTATCAAAAAACTTACTGAGCTCTACGTTGTGAGTTGCTACAAGGAGAGTTATCTTCTTATCTATATTTAAGGTCTTGAAGAGCTCAAAGATCTTTATAGCTTCCTCAATGTCCAGGTTTCCAGTAGGCTCATCCGCAAGTATGACCTTAGGCTCCAACATAAGGGCTCTACCTAAAGCAACCCTCTGCTGTTCTCCACCGGAGAGCTGGCTAGGTTTGTGTTTTGCCCTGTCAGATAGCCTCAAAAATTCCAAAAGCTCCATTGCCTTCTTCTGCGAATTTTTTACACTTGCCATCTGTCCAACTATCAAAAGGTTTTCTAAGACATTGAAGTCTTCAAGAAGGTAAAACAGCTGGAAAACAAAGGCTATATTCCTCATTCTGAATCCTGCAAGCTGGTCTTCACTCATCTTATTGATCTCCTCCCCAAGTACCCAAAGCTTACCCTCCGTAGGATGGTCCAAGCCAGCCATTATATGCAAAAGTGTGCTCTTACCAGATCCAGATGGCCCCATAAGCCCGCAGAACTCTCCTTCTTTAATGCTTATGCTAACACCTTTGAGTGCCTTTGTTCCATTAGGATAAACCTTCCAGATATTTTGAGTTTTTATGGCTTCACTCATTCCTGAGTATCTCCACAATGCTTGTTTTACTTGCTCTGTGGGCTGGCAAAAGACTGGAAAGAATGGAAAGAAGAAGAGCTCCGGCCAGAGTTATAACAAGGTCTGAAACCTCAAAAAACACTGGAATGTGGTCCATAAGATAAACATCTGCTGGAACCCTTATCAACCTGTACTCGTTGATCATATACCCCCCTAACAAGGAAAGCAAGAACCCGCTCAGTATTCCAACCCCTCCAAGTATGATTCCCTGAAGGACAAACAGAACAAAGACTTCCCTTCTTCTCAAGCCAAAGGTACGAAGTACCGCTATATCTCTCATCTTCTCTCTCACCTTCATAAAGAGCATGCTCGTTATGTTAAAAGATGAAACTATGACCATGAGAAGTAGGACAAAGAATATACCAACCTTTTCAAGCTGGAGTGCATTGAAAAGAGGTTTGTTTAGGTCTATCCAGGAGCGAACTATGGCAGAATCTCCGAGCTTTTCCTCCAACCTTTTTCTAACTTCCTGGGCCTTGTAAGGGTCTTTTAAAAAGACCTCAAACCCGTAAAGCTGCCACTGGCTGCCAAAGAAATCCAAAGCTTGGGGCATGGGCATTAAAACTGTAAGATAGTCCTGGTCAAAAGCGCCGGTCTGAAAGATACCACCTACAGTGAACTCCCTTACCTTTGGTAAGAACCCAAAGGGTGTTCTCTTCCCCATGGGAGATATCAAAAGAACAGTATCACCAGGTTTTATGTTCATAATGTCCGCAAGGCCTTTGCCAACAAGCAATCCGTTCCCAAGAGAACCTTCAACTAAGAAAGCTTTCTTGTACGCAATATCCTTGTGCCTAAGACCCTTCACGCTCACACTCTGTACGGAGGAGGATTTGGAAATTATAGCTTGGTATATTGCAACCGGGTACTCTATTTGCACTTCTTTTAGACTTTCTATCTCTTTTTCGTAATCTTCAAAGCCCTCTGCTGCAGGAAGACTCACAATTATATGGGGTGATGTTGAAAGTATCTTTTCCTTTAGAGCGTGTTGAAAACCTGCAAAGACACCCATTGTGAGAATAACAGCAACAACACTCAGTAGAACGCCAAGGAAAGCGATAAAAGAAACAAGCAATGTTGAACCCCTGCTGGCAGATATGTATCTAAAGGAGAGCTTCAGCAAGAGTTTTATGTTCATAAGTTTTCAAACTCCATCTGGGGTGGTCTCAGAAGCAAAGAGTTTACAGTATCAAGAAGATTCTCTTCACCTACTACAATCCTGTAGACTGCATTGCATATGGGTGCGTAAACTCCAAGCTCTTCCGAGAGGTTTTTTACAGCCTTAACTGTTTCAAAGCCTTCAACGACTTGCCCAATCTCTTTTAGAGCATTCTCAACGCTTGCACCTTTCCCAAGCAGGTAGCCAAAGCTTCTGTTCCTTGATTGGGAAGAACTGGCAGTTAGGAAAAGGTCTCCCATCCCGGAAAGCCCATAAAAGGTCTCCTTCTTTGCCCCCATCTTTATACCTATTCTTACCATCTCTGTAAGCCCCCTTGTTATCAAAGAGGCTCTCGCATTTTCACCAAAGCTAAGTCCATCGGATATACCACACGCTATGGCTATGACATTCTTCAAGGCACCACCAAGCTCCACACCCACAAGGTCGTTGGAAAGATAGACCCTGAACCTTTCAGACATGAACCAACTCTTTATTTTTCTCATTTCCTCCAGATCATCTCCCGCAAGAACGAGAGCCGTTGGAAGCCCTCTGGAAACCTCAGATGCAAAGGAAGGACCAGAAAGAGAAAAGACCCTGGCAGTTGGATGTATACCCTTTACAACCTGCGAAACCCTCTTGTATGTCTTGACTTCTAGCCCCTTTGAGGCTGATATAACCTTACTTTTGGAAAGGTCCATAAGTGAAACCACCTCTCTTATGACCTGAACTGGCAAAACTAACAGAATGTACTCAGAATGTTTTTCTAAATCTTTGAGAGAGTCTGTACCTTCTACGTTAACAAGGTTTAAGCCCTCTATGTATGGATGCAAGCCCATGTTTAACTTTTTAAGAACATCCCTGTTCCTATCGTAGACGAGCAGTTTATGACCAAGTTTACCAAGATAGGTGGAGAGGGCAACTCCCCACCTTCCACCACCAAGGATAGAGAACTCCATACGAAAATATTTTAAAATTTTTTTAAATGGCGAAGTTTATTTTCATCACTGGGGGTGTTCTTTCAGCCCTTGGAAAGGGTATAACTGCAGCATCCACAGCTTCCCTTATGGAAGAGATGGGATACAGAGTAACTTTTCAAAAGCTAGACCCTTACCTGAACGTTGATCCGGGTACCATGAGCCCATACCAACATGGGGAGGTTTATGTTACGGAGGATGGGGGTGAAACAGACTTGGACCTTGGACATTATGAGAGATTTACAAAGGCCAGCATGGGAAAAATAAACAACGTAACAGCAGGTAAAGTCTACTTTAATGTGATAGAGAGGGAGAGGAAGGGTGGTTATCTTGGTGCAACTGTACAGGTTATACCTCATATAACTGACGAGATAAAAAGGCTCATAAGGGCTGTGGAAAGGGATAGTCACATAGCCTTTGTTGAAGTAGGTGGCACAGTTGGAGATATAGAAAGCCTACCTTTTTTGGAAGCTATAAGACAGATGTACATCGAATCAAACAGGGAGGATATGCTTTTTATTCACGTTACCTATGTGCCTTACATAAAAAGTGCGGGTGAACTAAAGACAAAACCTACCCAGCACTCAGTAAAGGAGCTAAGAGCCATAGGAATACAGCCAGACATAATAGTCTGCAGGTCCGAGTTTGAACTGCCACCAAGTATAAAAGAAAAGATAGCACTCTTTACAAACGTAAACAAGGAAGCTGTAATATCCGCACAGGATGTAGATTATGTGTACGAAGTACCCATAATCTTAAAAAAACAGGGTGTAGATAAACTTATAGCACAGAAATTGAAGCTCAAGTATAAGGATGTTCCAACAAAGTGGGAGAACATTATAAACATAATTAAGAATTCAAAAGATAACGTAAATATAGGAGTTGTGGGAAAGTACATGTCACTGAAAGACTCTTACAAAAGCGTGCAAGAAGCCCTTATACATGGTGGTATTGCCAATGGTTTGGAAGTTAACATCCACTGGATAAACTCCGAAGAGGTTGATGAGGACATACTGGATAAACTTGACGGCATATTGGTGCCCGGTGGCTTTGGTGAAAGGGGAATAGAAGGGAAGATGAAAGCTTTAAACTACGGAAGGTTATCAAAAAAGCCCACCTTTGGTATATGCTTGGGTATGCAGC
>JBKBPE010000058.1:0-7780 GCA_046293375.1 Aquificaceae bacterium | reverse complement strand
AAGTCCCATTTTGATAAGTCTGTATATTTCCCTTTGGTTGTTTACCGACACGTCCCCAAAATCTCTCTTTAGTATCCTTAAGAAATCTTCAATCTCTTCTTCTATACGAGAAGAGGGTGCGGATGTTAAAAGTATCTCCTCAAAGTTTTTATCTCTGTATGCGACAGTCTCTATGTCCGGCTTTAGAACTCTCCTGATGTTTGCAAAGAAGTTCTTTTCTTCCAGAGATTTTTCCTGAATTCCGACGCCGTAAGCTTTAAACAGCTCTTTTACATCATCCACATGCACAGGAAATAAAGTGTAGGGAAGTTTTACATACTCCATCCTCTCCCTGTCTACAGAAAGCTTCTCATAGTACTCTCCAAAAACATCCATAACACAAACTTTCGCGTGGTTTTTACCTAAGTTTTCTATAAGTCTTCTCACAAATGTGGTCTTTCCAGCACCCGTTGCGCCCATAATGGCCATATGCATGCTTGAAACTTTGGATAAGTCCAAGTAAACATCCACGTTGGTGTTTAAAAGTTTCCCTATGTAAACCCTCTTATCCATAGGATATCCAGACATGTTAATGCTCATAATAGCTTGCATGTCTGGGTCAGATTGGTCAGTCAAAAACAGCTGCGTCCCTACAGCCAAAGGCAAAAGTGGTACGCCAAAATAGCTCTCCTTCTCTTCTACCCTTATCCTTCTGTATTCGCATAGAACCCTTACACTTCCAAGCTTTATGTTTCCAGTCTCGTTAAAGTAAGCTTTTAAGAAGGCTACAAGCCAATCTTTATCCTTATCCTTTCCCATCAGTTGGGATTCATCAAAGGCGTAAGATTCTACACTGACGAGTTTACAGAGTATGGTTCCCCTTTCTCTTTGTACCTTCAAGAAGGACTGCTCTGGCACATCTTCAAGGAGCAAAGCTCTAAAGGTGAGAGAATTCTCAAAGGAGATAGCTATCGCAGCAGTATTCGGGAATATCTCTTCCGATTCTCTTCTTAGCTCCTCATACTTTTTTATGAGTCCCTCTACGTACTCCTTCTCTAACCTGACAACTGCTTCAAAGTTTCCAAACTCTGTCTGAGTTCCTGAGTAAGTGAGGTTAGCAGAACCAACAAAAGCTATTCTGTCATCTACAAGAAGAAACTTTGCATGAAGTCTTGGGTTTACGTAAACCTTCCCTCCTTTTTTCCTGACAGCCCTGAAAACTCTTATGTCAGTTATATTCATATCTTCCCTCTCACCAGCCTTCAGGATCACTTCCACTTGAACATTTTTTTTGAGCTTATCCAAAACCCTCTCTAAGGTATCCCCCTTTATCCATGCAGAGACTATCTTTACATCCTTCTCTGCCAAAGAGACAACTTGTATTAAACTCTCTAGTAAGCTCTCGTTGTCCATAGATTAATTATCTAACTTTTTCACCATCCTTATCCAATAGCTCATTTTATCTTTGATTTCAAAACCAAGGGATATGTAAAAGTTTATGGCATCGTAGTTCTCGTCCCCAACCCAAAGCTCTGCGGTATCTAAACCTCTACCCTTGAAGTATTCCAAAACCTTTTTTATCAGAGCGTTCCCAACACCCTTGCTTCTGTATTCTGGAAGGACGACGAGTTCATGAATGGCTCCTACTGTTTTACCTTCTCTTTTACTGAACCAATTACCATCGCTCGCTATGAACCCTATAACCTTATCCTTATACCTTGCTACAAATATGCCGGCTATGTCCCTTCTGAAAAGCCAGTTAATATAAGCCATAACATCATCCACATGAGTGTAGGAGTATTCTTCAAGCCCCTTGTATCCTTCTAAATAAAGGCTTGAAAGTTCTTGAACGTCTCTCTCTGTAGCCCTCTCTACGTTGAAGCTTATAGATTGCTTTTTCATAGCCTTCTTATCTTTGTCCCCTTTGGAACTTTTATCTCGAAAAGGTCGTAGGATGGTGTAAAGTTTTTGCTAATGCTTAGAAAGTCTACTTCTGTAGTTGTTCCCTCTTTGTCCTCAACTTTGATGCTTTTTATATCAAACGATTCATCAATGTCAACGTAAACTTTTGAAAATAGTTCATCTTTTACTTTGGGCTTTAGGATCAGGGTTATGCTCTTCTCCTTTTTTATCTCCCCTATGGGGTCAAAAACTTCTCTGAGTGATTTTGAAAGGAGGAATAAGGCTTCAACAGTCCCAGATCTGTTGTTCTCTACTCTATCTACGATGGCAGAGCCGTCCTCTGGGTTATAAAGGAGGATCTCATGACCGTCAGAAACTATAAGCATACGCTCAGGCTGTTCGTACTCTATTCTGAACTTTCCTCCCTTCTGGGCATAAAAGAAACCCTTTGATACATCTGATTTTGGATACCACGAATAGTAAACCCTCTGCACAAAGGCTACTTTAAGGCTTTTTATCTCTTCAAGCTTCTTATCCAGAAGTTCAAAGGTGTTAGCCAAAGCAATTAAAGGAAGAAAAAGAAAAAGTGCATAGGTCATAACCTGTGAAACCTCCTCAGAAAGGATAATATAAGCTCATACCATGCACAAAACATATCCCAGTTTACCGCATCCAAATTGTCATGAAAGGTATGTCTCAAGTTGAAAGGGCTGGAGCTTATAAAAAGAGTTTGAACACCCGTTCTTTTGAATGGCATGTGGTCGCCCTTTGCTTCCTCACAGGCTTTGAAGCTCACAGACATTTTTATATCCTCGGCATGCTTTAGAAACATACTCATCATTCTATCACTGTTATACCCCTCCGCATCCCTGTATATAACTTCTGGATAGTACCATCCAACAGAATTCAGGTTTATACAGTAGTAAGTGTGTTTTATTCCCCTTTTTACGTGGAAGCTTGAACCCTCTAACCCTAACTCCTTTGCATCTGTTATCAAAAATCTTAACCTGTAAGGTGTTTTATAAGTGTGCTTTAACTCATCTGCAACAAAGATAAGAAGCAAGGATCCTATGCCATTCTCAATGGAACCAAACACCTCATGCCTTGTATCTATGTTATCCACTATATATACAATGGGTCCTCTGCCCAACTCAAAGATAATGTTGCTACATTCAAGCTTCTTCTTTTGAGACTCAACATAGACTTTTATATAAGCGTCTTCCAAGCCATCTAAGTCCTTTTCTTTTATGTTAACCACTGGAATGCTTACATCTTCTATGGCACCATAGTAGTGTGTGTTTAGCGTCTCCATGTATGTTATACAGGCTTTTGCTCCCTTTTCCTTTGCTCGCCTTATTCCTTCAATCTCATGAGACACCCCAAAAAGAGCTATATCTCCTTCCAAAGGGTCCCTTTTCAAATAGCCTTCATAAACTCCAGAAGGACTACCTATGTAGGGAATTCCTTTTATTCTTTTGCCTTGGACCTCTAAGATGGCTCTCATTGGTATAAACTTTTCCACATAAAACCTCTCCTCTGTGTAAGGGATTCCTTTACTTCTTAGTATTTCTTTTAAAGCCTTCTTCACTTTTGAGTTACCCTCATGTCCAGAAAGCCTGTTTATACGTAGGAGCTTCTCTGATATGTCTTGTATTTCTTCTAAGGTATCACTCTTCATAGACTGGTGTAAGCCATACTTTGTACCTTTCTATCCTTCCCCTTACTGCATTGAAGTATATCTCTTGAAGCTCTTTTGTGATTTTTCCAATGTTTCCATCTCCAACTTTCCTGTTGTCTACTTCCACTATGGGTGTTACTTCCGCCGCCGTGCCAGTCATGAAAAGCTCGTCGCATGTGTAGAGCTCGCTCCTTGCCACAGCTCTTTGCTCCACACTGATAAGCAGGTCTTTCTCAAGAAGCTTTATAACTGCAGACCTTGTTATTCCTTCCAGTATATGCTCAGAGTAAGCCGGGGTTATTACCTTTGAGTTTCTTATAAGGAATACGTTCTCCCCAGAGCCCTCAGAAACAAAGCCATGCTGATTTAGCATTAGGGCTTCATCGTAACCAGCCATAAGAGCCTCTGTTTTGGCCAAAGCACTGTTTACATAAGCTCCCGTTACCTTCCATCTTGAAGGGATAGAGTTGTCGTCGTTCCTTCTCCAAGATGAAACTTTAACCTTTATTCCCTTAGATGTGTCCAAATACCTTCCAAAGTTGTATATGTATATGGCAATCTCTGGCGTATAACCTATCAGCTTGGGCGTCAAGGCAAGGTCTTTAAAGTAAGCTATGGGGCGTATATAAATGTCTTGCCTTACCTCACTTTTTCTCAAGAGCTCCTTGGTTATCTCCACAAGGCTTTCTACGCTGTAGGGAATGTCCATAAACATAGCCCTTGCGTTATTTAAGAGCCTATGGTAGTGTTCCTTAGCAAATAATATATAAAGCTGATGCTCCTCTTCGTTCCAATAGGCCCTTATACCTTCAAAAACTGCAGTTCCATAGTGGAAGGAGTTTGTTTTTATGTTTATATTGGCTTTCTCTACGGGTAAAATGCTTCCTTCGAAAAAGGCGTATTCCATAAGTATTGATTATAGCATAGATTTGTAGCTTTCAGCTATCTCTTTACCCTTATTGTAAGCCCATTTTACTATCTCCATAATTTGATTTAGAGTGTTTGGGCTTGGCATGTTAACTTGGTATAAAACTTCTTCTACTAATCTAACAATGTCCAAAAAGCCTATCTTACCGCTTAGGAATATTTCTACTGCAGCCTCATCTGCACCAAGGAGGGCTGGTACATAAGCACCACCCGTCTGTGCAACCCATTTGCATAGATAAACCGCCCTAAATCTTTCTCTGTCAACGCTTTCAAAGGTTATGGGTGATAGCTCCAGTAAGCTTTTTATTTCAAAGGGATAGTTTTGCCTTTCTGGGTAAAAAAGAGCATGTAAGATGGGTACTTTCATATCAGTTTGTGAAACATGAAAGAGAAAGCTTCCATCTTTTAGCTCCACAATGCCATGAACAACGCTCTGTGGATGTATGACTATCTGTATATCATCTACAGTGAGGTCAAAAAGCTTCATGGCTTCCATCATCTCAATACCTTTGTTCATAAGTGTTGCAGAGTCTATGGTTATCTTTGTTCCCATCTTCCATCTAGGATGATTAAGGGCATCCTTTACGCTTACGTGCTTTAGGTCTTCTAAGGATTTTTCTCTGAATGGTCCCCCAGAAGCTGTAAGATAAACCTTTTTTAAATGTTCTCTTGCCGTGAAGGAAAGAAGCTGAAAGATGGCATTGTGTTCGCTGTCTATGGGTATGATTCTGTCTCTCTTCTCCTTTACGAGCTCATCAAGGCATACGATGGACTCCTTGTTAGAAGCAAGCAGAACCTTCCCTTTGGTTAGTGTATAGTAGGTAGGTAATATACCATCAACTCCTGATATTGCGTTGATAGTTCTATCCGATTCGTCTATAACGGTGAGTAAGCCTTCCTCTCCTTTTATGTATTCAGATTCTGATGGAAGGCTATCAATCCAGTCTTTTGAAGGTTCCTGGTAAGAGACTACGTACTTAGGCCTGAACTCTATGGCCTGAGAGAGAAGTTTATCCGATGCTCTTTTTGCAACAAGCCCTACAACTTCAAACTTTTCTCTGTAAGATTTTATGACTTCAAGGGTTTGACTGCCTACAGAGCCTGTTGAACCCAAGACCCCTATTCTCTTCATACTACACTCGCCTTTAGTACATCATGCATATGAATTATACCTTCAAGCTTATTCTCCTCATTTACTACCATAAGGACTGTTATTTTATAGTCTTCCATCTTTTTAAGGGCTTCTGCCGCAAGCTCATGAGATTTTACAGTCTTGGGGTTTCTTGTCATAACATCCCTTGCAAAACTCCTGTTAAAATCCCCACCCCCCTTTACAAACCTCCTTAGGTCTCCATCGGTGATTATCCCGCACAGAACCCCTTCATGGTCTATGACAGCTGTGGCCCCAAACCCCTTGCTTGTCATCTCTATTATCACCTCGGACATGGGTGTGTCTTTATGAACTATGGGAATCTCTTCTCCCGTGTGGTATATGTCCCTCACAAGCTTTAACCTTCTCCCCAGAGATCCAGCAGGATGTCTTATGGCAAAGTCTTCCCTTGTAAAACCCCTTAGTTCTAAAAGTACCATGGCCAGAGCATCACAGATAACTAAGGATGCTGTTGAAGAACTTGTGGGCGCAAGCTCCAGAGGACATGCCTCCCTTTTTACGTTCAAAAAAAGATGAATATTGGCGTACCTTGCCAAAGTAGAATTAACTCTGTTGGTTATTGCTATAAGCGGAACGTTTAGAAGCTTTAAGTAGGGTATTAGGGAAACAACTTCTGGAGATTCACCGCTGTTGGATATGGCAAGGACTAAATCTTTTGCGTCTATCAACCCAAGGTCCCCATGAAGAGCCTCTGAAGGGTGGAGAAAACTCGCTGGTGTACCAGTGCTGGAGAGCGTAGAGGCTATCTTACGAGCTACGTGTCCAGACTTGCCTATGCCAGTAGTGATAACCTTACCCTCACAGGACAGTATAGTAGAGACAGCCTCCACAAAAGAATCATCCAAACAATCTCTTAACCTTTTAAGCTCCTCTATCTCTGTATCAAATACATACTTTGCTCGCTTAAGTATCTCTTCCTTCATTAGCTTTGTAGTTCTCTATGCCCTTCTTTATTTCCTCTATGGCAAACTGTACGTCCTTGAAACCTTCTACTTTTACCCATTTGCCTGGTTCAAGTTCTTTGTAATGTTCAAAGAAGTGCTTTATCCTGTCTTTTAAGACTCTTGGGAGATTCTCCACAGACCTTACATCGTCATACGTTGGGTCAACCTTAGAATGAGGAACTGCTATGAGCTTTGTGTCTATACCTTCCTCGTCCCTCATCTCCAATCCTCCTATGGGTCTACACCTTATCACCCCACCTGGGGCAACAGGATACCTGGATATTACCAGCACGTCTAGAGGATCACCATCGTCTGCCAACGTTTGAGGTACAAAGCCATAGTTAAAGGGATAATGCATGGCTGTAAATAGAAACCTGTCCACAAACACAAGGCCGCTTTCCTTATCCAGCTCATACTTTATGGGACTATCTTGGGGGATCTCAACCACCACATAGATGTCTTCTGGTGGGTTCTTTCCAGATGGCAGGTCTTTATAGCTCATTCTATACCTCCTTTTCCAGGTCTTACTTGAGCAAACATCAACATCTCATAAAGGACTGACTGCATGGGAAACATATAGTTCATATCTTTTCTATTTACAGTAAGATAGTAGTTCCTCTCCTTTGACCGGACATTAAGCTTGCTAAAGGGGGTATTATAAGATTCGCTCTCGTACATGGAAAGGGCAAGCACCGTAAATATAAAAAGACTTTTCTTTTCCGAATAGACCTCATCCCTTTCCCATCCTACCTTTTCCGTGAAAAACAGCTGCAAAGCAGGATGGTACATTTCATCCTCAAATCCCTTAGCATGGGCAGGCTTTAGGGCAATAGCTGCCACATCCTTGTCCATCTGTATACCCAAGCTTTTCGCAAGCTTTGCCATCTCCTGAGTATAGACAATAAAACAATGCTGCTCTGTCTTTTCGGAAAAATAGGCAGTCTTTAGCTCGGCATACCTGACGAGTAAAAATTTATTGTCCTCTGAAAAGCTTTCATAAAATTTGTTAAGCTTTGAGTCTTTTAAGGCAGTTATTAGACAGAATTTTACGTTCTTATTATCTTTGTGCTCTCTTATAAACTTCTCTATTCCTAACTCCCTCATGCCCTGTAGTTCAAAGACTTTACTCTCAAGCTCTATCTGAGCTTTTTCATTTTCTATGGTTATCTTATAAACTTC
>JBKBPE010000057.1:0-7939 GCA_046293375.1 Aquificaceae bacterium | reverse complement strand
TCTGACTCCAACCTCCCTAAGAGCCCACAGGTTTGCCCTGTAAGGTACGAGATGTGGAGGGTAAACGTGTCCTTCTCCATGCCTCGAGAGAAAAAGCGCTTTCTTTCCCCTCACTTCAGCTACGATAAGGGTAGAAGATGGATCCCCATAAGGTGTTGGCAGATTTATCTCCTTTACAACCTTCAATCCTTCCAATCTGTAAATGCCACTTCCACCAATTATTCCAACCATCTTTATGAAATCCTTTACCTCAGTAACCCAAATACTCTAGCTCTGTTCGTGGGTAAAACAGCCATAAGATCAAAGGAGGTTGTTTCAAAAATCCCATAGTAAAATTATAAACAATGGGCAAAATAACCGTCTATGCTAAACTCATCTTTCTTAATTCAAGTTGTTAGTTATGAGTTGATTATATATTTACAACTACTTGCTACCAACTCATAACTTATAATCCATAACTCATAAAATACAAGGATAGAGATTTGTAGGGACAATTCATAAATTGCCTCTATCTACAGGGGCATAGTCTGTAGAAATCACAGGCTATTTTTGAAAGACCATGAGGTGGGAAAGGTATTTTCTTAGCTCTATGGCAAGGAAGGTAAAGATAGGTATTAGCAGGGCGTACCTAATATGCTCCCACTCTAATCTAACGGCGTGAAAATACTCGGAAAGAAAAGAGATGGCTACCATCTGCAATGACACTCCGAGAAGAACGCTCAAAAAAATGTAAGGGTTTATAAGTGCAAATTTTAATGGATTTCTAAAGAAGGGTCTATCGCTTATCTCTTGAATACCAACGGGAAACTGGGAAAGTGCAGAGGAGATAAAACTTATAGTAAGAGCCTGCTCGTAAGAAAAAGTCTGCAGTAAGTAAGCAAACAGTAAAATATGGCAAATAGTTATAAATACGCTGTTGTAAAGTATTTTAAAAAGCTGTTGCCTTCCCACTAATACATCTTGGGGTTTTTTTGGTCTTTCTTTCATTGGGTCTCCTTCGTACTTTGTAAAAGGAAAAACCTTATCCTGAACCCCATCCGTTACTAAGTTTATCCAAAGCACTTGCGTGGCGTAAAAGGGAAGAGGGAAACCTAAAAGTATGGCTAAGGATACGTACATCACTTCAAAGGCATTTGTTGAAAGAAGGTACCTTATAGCAGTTCCTATGTTTTTTGCTATATGTCTACCAGTTTTTATTGCTTCCACTATAACGCTAAGATTGTTATCGGTTATTATCATCTTTGCTGCGTCCTTTGCTGCAGATGAACCAGAACCCATGGCAACTCCAAGGTCTGCTGTCTTCAGAGCTGGAACATCGTTAACACCGTCTCCGGTCACGGCCACTATTTCCCCTTTCTGTTGCAGTACCTTTACAATCCTGTACTTATCATCGGGGCTTGCCCGTGCCACCACTGTTGTCCTCCTGAGTAAGCTATAGAGCTCACCGTTGGAGAACCTATCTAAGTCTTTACCCTCAAGAGCTATATCTTGATCCCTATATATGTTTATCATTGAAGCGACAGCTTTAGCTGTCAGAATATTATCACCAGTGATCATAACGACCCTTATACCAGCTTCTCTTGCCCTTTTTACAGCTTCGTAAACACCACTCTTAGGTGGGTCTAAAAATCCTACAACTCCTACCAAGTCAATCTTTACCCGATGCACCTCGTGGGGGATGCGCTTTATTCTTGAGTGCCCAAAAGCAAGAACTCTGAGTCCACTTTGTGCATAGCTGTCATGCACCTGCACGATTTCTTTAGGACACTCCTTGCACATTTCCAAAAGGCTCTCAAAGGCTCCCTTCACGTAAAGGTCATAAGAATCACCGTTTTTTACCACAACAGCCATGAACCGCTTTTTAGCATCAAAGGGATACTCCCAAACCCTTTCAAAGACCTCCCTTATCCTTGGCCAACCAAACCTTTCTCTTCCGAGCCACTCAAGTAGAGCTACTTCTATGGGGTCCCCTCTTATGCCATCTGAGTCATTGCACAGAGCAGCACACATAAAAAGATGAAACTTATCTATAGAGTAATACCTTTCTACTCTTAGCTTTCCTTCAGTTACAGTTCCAGTTTTATCTGCACATATGTATGTGGCACTTCCAAGAGTTTCAACGGACGGTAAGTACTTGACTAAGGTTTTGTGTCTTGATAACCTTAGGGCTCCAACCACAAGAGTTACAGTTATGACTATGGGAAGGCCCTCTGGAACAGCAGAGACAAGCTGAGCAAGAACAAAGAGGAACATAACCTTTATTTCTCTGCCCTGTAACAAACCTATCACAAAGAGAGAAGAAAGGAGTAATACCAAAACAAGCACCCACCTTTTGGCCAGTATGTCAATGGCTTTTGTGAGTGGGCTTTCCGGAGATGGTTCAACCATTCTTCTGGCTATCTTCCCTATCTCTGTGTTCCTTCCAGTTGCAAAGATCACGCCTACAGCCCTCCCCTTAGCAACGACGGTGCCTCTGTAGAGACAGTTTACCCTTTCAAAGATGGGAGTATCCTCTTGAAGAACTAAGGATGCCATCTTTTCAACTGGAAAGGATTCACCTGTGAGGATAGCCTCGTCAACCTGAACAGCCACGCTCTCTACAAGCCTTATGTCAGCTGGCACTATATCGCCTTCTCTTAGGAAGATTATGTCCCCGGGAACTAAAAGGCGAATGTCTATCTCCTTCTCATCCTTATCCCTCAGAACCTTCGCTTTCAGGGCAGTTATGCTCTTTAGAGCTCTTAAGGAGGTTAAGGCTCTTAGTTCTTGATAAAACCCCAAAAGACCGTTTACAAGCACAAGCCCGTATATAGCGATAGAGTCCTTTAACTCTCCAAGCAGAAGAGATAAAAACCCAGCTAGCAGGAGAACTATCACAAGCGGGCTCGTGAACTGTCTCAAAAACACTCTAAGCTTGCTCTCTTCTCCCTCCTCAAGCTCGTTGGGCCCATAGAGTCTAAGCCTATATTCTGCTTGGCTTTCACTGAGCCCGCTTAGGCTTGTGTTTAAATCCTTCAGCACTTCTTCTATGTTTTTGTTGTGCATGAGCTAAAATAATTATAGTGCAGAAGTTTTTGATAACCGGTTGTGCTGGCTTTGTAGGTTGGAAGGTGTCTCATAAGCTTCTTCAGATGGGCTACACGGTGGTAGGTGTTGACAATATGAACGACTATTACGATGTTAAGCTAAAAGAGTACAGGCTGAGAACTCTCATAGATTTTAAAAACTTTGAATTTCACAAAGCGGACATAGAGGATATGAAGGCTCTGAAGGAGATATTCAATCGTAACTCCTTCGATGGTGTTATAAACGAGGCTGCAAGGGCTGGAGTTAGGTATTCCATAGAGAACCCCTCCATTTACATAACTACGAACGTTTACGGAACCTTGAATCTGCTGGAGATGTGCAAAGAGTTTGGGGTTGGTAAGTTTATTCTCGCTTCCACTTCTTCCTTATATGCTGGGCAAGTTATGCCCTTCAAAGAAGACCTTCCTGTAAATACTCCCATCTCTCCCTACGCTGCATCTAAGAAATCTGCAGAAGTCTTAGCCTACACATATCACTACCTTTATGGCATTGACGTTTCTGTTGTTCGTTACTTCACCGTCTACGGACCAGCTGGAAGACCAGACATGAGCATATTCAGGTTTACAAAGTGGATTTTGGAAGATAAACCTTTGGAGGTCTTTGGCGATGGAAGTCAAAGCAGGGATTTTACTTACATAGATGATATAGCTGAGGGTACAATTTTGGCACTAAAGCCAGTCAAGTATGATATATTCAATTTAGGAAACAACAATCCTCACAAGCTTTCTGAAGTTATAGAGCTCATACAAAGGTATACGGGGAAGATAGCCAAGCTGGAAAGAAAAGAGTTTCATAAGGCTGATATGAGAGCCACATGGGCAAGCATAGACAAAGCAAAGGAAGTTTTAGGGTGGGAGCCAAGAACGGACTTGGAGGATGGTATAAGAAGAACAGTAGGCTGGATGATGGAAAACTGGAAATGGGTTAAAGATGTCAGCATCTAAGGCAATCATAACAGGGGGCAGTAGGGGCATAGGCAAGGCTATGGTCGTCAAGTTTTTAAGCAATGGCTATAGTGTTTGTACTTGTTCAAGAAGGGAAGAGGACCTGATGGTTTTGAAAGAAGAGCTAAAAGATCCCAACTTGTACACAAAGGCTTGCGATATAGGAGACAGGAGACAGGCAAAGGAGTTTGTAAGCTTCTGTGTAGAGAAGCTGGGCAAGGTAGATGTCCTGGTAAACAATGCAAGTATTCTTGGACTAAGGAAAGGCATAGAAGAGTATCCGGAGGATGTTTGGGAGGAGGTCATAAGGGTTAATGTAAACGGCGTTTTTTACATAACCAAATATGCTATACCTTATATGTCCATAGGTGGAGTCATAATAAACCTATCCTCAGGTGCAGGTAAAAGACCAGCTCCCTATTGGGGAGCTTACGCAGTATCCAAGTTTGGAGTTGAGGGTTTTTCACTGCTACTTGCCGATGAGCTAAAGAGTAAAAGGATAAGAGTTTACGCCTTTAACCCCGGAGCCACAAGGACCAAGATGAGAGCCATGGCATACCCACAGGAAGACCCAAACAGGCTAAAATCACCAGAAAAGGTAGCTGAGTTTGTATCAAAGCTCATAAGCTCTGATGTACCTTCTGGTTCTGTAGATTACTTTTGACCAGGACAAAACCAACCATCTGGGATAAAGAAGATATAACAACGGTAAGAACAAAAGTAAAAACAGTAGCATCAAACCAAAACTTCATAGGGTATACCCTCAAAAGCATGTCTTCGTATCTAAAGCGCCAAGAGTATGGGTCAAATATATAGTTGTGAAAAGTAGCAAAGAGCCAGCCGTAGTTTGTAAGGGAAATAATTATGAATAGAATACTCAAAAATTCTGCAAAGGTTCCAGAAAGCACAAGCACCCATCCTATGCTTTTTGGTCTTCTTAAGGACAGAAGCAAGAGGAACCAAAGGGGAGCCAAGATGTAGAGAGTTGGGAATAGTACAGAAAGGAGCCTCTTTACATCTTCCATATGCTTAGCTTCCCTAGGGTTGAAATAACCAGAAGCTTTAAACTCCTCCATCCCTTTGTCAGAAAGCACAGCCCTGAGTCCAAGCTTTGCAATCCCAAGCCTTATCCTATCATCAAGTCCCCACCTATCCTTTGGGAAGTCCTTCCTTGAGTACTCCCACTCTAAAAAAGCCTCCGTAAAGCCAACTCTTACAGAGGACAGAAGGGCCAATGCGGGGAAGAGAACTATAAGAACTGCTTTTATCAGTATCCCTTTCATCCTCTTACCTCCGATTGAAATACATGCTCATATCCCTCTCTTTCCCGTATTACCCTATGCCTACCCTTTTCCACAAGAACCTCGCAAGCTTTCTGTCTGGCGTTGTAATTAGAAGACATGGCAAAGCCGTAAGCTCCAGCTGAAAGAACAGCAAGGTAGTCTCCCCTTTCCACCTTTTGAACTTCTCGGTCAAGAGCTAAAAAGTCCCCCGTCTCACATATGGGACCTACTATGTCAGACTTTATATAACCTGTCTCTCTTTTCATCACTGGCACTATGTGATGATAGGCTTCGTACATGGCTGGTCTTACGAGGTCGTTCATCCCTGCATCTACTATGATAAAATGCTTGTGTCCTTTATCTTTGAGAAACTGCACCTGAGTTATGAGTACTCCAGCGTTTCCAACGATGGACCTTCCAGGCTCCAAGATGAGCTGAGCTTCTGTATCTTTTAGCTGGGGCAACACAGCCTCTGAAAGGTCTAAGGGCTCTGGATTTGCTTGGTCTGGCTTGTACTTGATCCCAAGCCCACCTCCAAGGTTTATGTATCTTATGTCAAAGCCACTTTTTAATAGCTCTTGGTAAAGGTCTAAGACCTTCTGGGTGGCTTCTACGTACGGAGATACGTCCAGTATTTGAGAGCCTATATGACAGTGTATTCCCACAATATCAAGACCTTTTAGTTTCCTTGCGTACTCATACTCCTCCCTTGCATACTTTATATCTATTCCAAATTTGCTTTTCTTCATACCGGTTGATATGTAAGGGTGTGTTTTTGGGTCTACGTCTGGGTTTACCCTTATGGCAACCCTTACCCTCTTTCCTAACCTTTGTGAAAGCTCGCTTAGAACCTCAAGCTCCATTCTGGATTCTGCGTTGAACATGAGTATGTCTGCGTTTATACCATACTCAAGCTCCTTAACAGTTTTGCCTACTCCAGCGTAAACTATCTTAGAGGGTTCCATTCCTACTAGCAAAGAAGCGTAAAGCTCCCCTCCAGAGACTATGTCAGCACCTGCACCTTCTTCCTTGACTAATTTTATAACCTCCGGGTTGAAGTTGGCCTTGATTGCGTAGCATATTATAGCATTGGGGAAAGCTTCCTTGTAAGCTCTTATCCTATCCCTTATGTGGGAAGCACTGTACACATAAAGGGGGGTTCCAAACTCTTGGGCAAGCTCTCTTATGAAAACACCATCCAAATAAAGCTCCTCTCCTCTGTACTCAAGGTACGGACTGTACTCCTTTAGCATTTCTACCTCCTATCATCAAAGGATAAGTATTTTACCAGATAGTCCCACATAGAAGCGTAGGCTAAAAACAGCGCTATCCAAAGGGACCAAAGGCTAAGGGAAGATTCAAGAGATAGCAAAAGGAGGCTTGCAAACTCAAAGAAGGCCTTTATCTTTCCAAGGTAGGACGCACTCATCACATAGCCCTTCTGAAGGGCAAGACTCCTTAGGAAGGAGATGGAAAGCTCCCTGATAAGAAAAAGTACGTACATGTAAGGGTTTACTCTATGGATATAGACAAAAACTGCAAGCAGGGATAGGAAGAAGACCTTATCCACTAAAGGGTCAAGTAGTGCTCCCCACGCGCTCTCCTCTCTGTTCTTCCTTGCAAGGCTGCCATCAAAGAAGTCAGAGAGAGCTCCAGCCCCTATCAAAAAGACTGCTACTGCTTTTTGCTCTGACATCAGGACGTACATAGTAGGAAAGACAAGCAAAAACCTAAGGAGCGTTATGAAGTTCGCCAAGCTCATTTCCTTCCAGCTCTTTTATGAACTGATAGGCAAGCCTTCCAGAAAAACCACCCCTATTCCTTGCCCACTCTAAGGATGTCTCCTCTATCCTCTCCATCTTTATATCCCTTATCTCTGCATAGTGTCTGACAATCTTCAGGTAATCATCCTTGCCAAAAGTGAAAAAGCCAAGGCGCAGACCAAACCTCTCAAGAAGGGAAAGTACACAAGCCCGAGACTCTTCTGGGAACTTCTCATCTACCGTGTGCCCAAGCCCTAACTTCCTTGAGTTGGAGGTAGCGTATATGACCACGTTCTCTGGCCTTTCTTCTACATCGCCGTCCATCAAAGATTTAAGAACGTTTACCCTCTCATCTCCTTCCTCAAAGGAAAGGTCGTCAAAGAAGAGTATAAACTTTTCCTTTGCTTCTCTCAGAGGCTCATAGAGGTCTGATACGTGCTCTATGTCCATCTTATAGACTTGTATGAGCCTAAGGCCATCCTTCCCAAAAAGTCCAAGCATGGACTTGACAAGGGAAGACTTACCTGTTCCCCTGTCCCCCCAAAGCAAAGCATCGTGAGATGGCAGACCCTTCACCAACTTTAACGTATTCCTTCTTGCCTCTTCCTTTTGCCTTTCTATGCAGAGAAGAGTATCAAAGCTTGGAATATGAGGGTGTTTCACAGGCTGTAAGTTCCCTTCTTTGAAACGAAAGACCAGGGTATCTTTAAAACTTAGCCCCATTTGAGCTTCTCCTTTAGGATCTCAAAAAAGCCTCTTTTTGGGTTTGGATACATATAGCAATAATTTTCTGACTTTTTCATAAGAACATGGTCTAACCTTCTTAGCTCCATTCCTTTCTGACCGTCTAAGGTCAAAAAGG
>JBKBPE010000056.1:0-7983 GCA_046293375.1 Aquificaceae bacterium | reverse complement strand
ACCCCTCTCATCGACAAACCCCTTCTTCTCAAGCTCCAATAGCAGCTCCTTTAGCTCTCCATAATGCAGAAGTGCTAAAGGATGTATCTTAATGTAGTTGGCTATTATAAACTCCTCCCTTGCCAGGCCAACGCCATCATTTGGTATAAATGAGTATTTAAAAGCTGATTCTGGATTGCCTATGTTCATCATGATTTTTGTTTTTGGCCTTGGCAAATTTTCCACGTTTACCTCTTCTATCTCAAAGGGTACGTATCCTTCGTACACATAACCTATCTCACCTTCTGCGCATGATATGGTAACTTCCATGCCTGTGGTGAGTATCTCTGTGGCCTTATGTGTACCTACAACGGCTGGGATGCCAAGCTCCCTTGCAACTATGGCAGCGTGTGCAGTTCTTCCACCCCTGTTTGTAACTATGGCGGAAGCCTTCTTCATTACAGGCTCCCAATCTGGGTCTGTTATGTCAGTTACCAGAACCTCACCATCTTTGAACTGTCCAGCGTCCTTAAGGTCGTGTATTACCCTGACCTTCCCAGTAGATATCTTATCACCGACGGATATACCATAAACTATTCTTTTTTTGCTTCTATCTTCCACAGGCTGAACAAACCTGTAGACCTTGAGAACCCTCTCCTCTTTTCTTGAATGTACAGTTTCCGGTCTTGCTTGAACTATAAAAAGTTCGTTGAGTATGCCATCCTTTGCCCATTCTATGTCCATAGGCGTCCATCTTCCGTTTTTCTTGGAGTAATGTTCTTCCACCAGAACACCCCATCTGGCAAGCTTGATTATCTCATCGTCAGTCAGAGCAAACCCTTTCTGTTCAGACAAGGGCACATTTACTATCTTGGTCCTCTCCCCACCTATACCATAAACCATCTTTCTATCTTTGCGTCCTAGTTTTTTCTCAATTATAGCTGAGTATCCAGCTTGTAGGGTGGGCTTGAAAACCATGTACTCATCCGGAGTTATGGCTCCTTGCACCATGAGTTCTCCTAGGCCATAGGCAGCGTTTATAACTACAACATTCTTAAAGCCAGACTCAGTATCAAGCGTGAACATAACACCAGAGGCACCCATATCTGACCTTACCATCTTCTGCACGCCCATGGCTATCCCTATTTTGAAATGGTCAAAGTCAAAAGATTCCCTGTAGGATATGGCTCTGTCCGTAAAGAGAGAAGCAAAGCCGTTCTTTATGGCTGTAAGCACGTTTTCTGCACCAACTACGTTAAGATAAGTCTCTTGCTGACCGGCAAAGGATGCATGAGGAAGGTCTTCTGCGGTAGAAGAGGATCGTACTGCTACATCTACCGCAAAGGAACCATACCTTTCGGAAAGCCTCTTGTAGTGTTCCTTTATCCCCTCTTCTATCTCCCTTGGAAACTCTCCACCCCTTATGAGTTCCCTTATCTGATGCCCTCTCTTGGAGAGCTCCTCTATGTTGCTTGCGTCAAGTCCCTTCAGCGTTTTCCTTATCTCTTCTTCAAGCTTATTGTACTTTACAAACTCATAGTAAGCCTCCGATGTAACAACAAAACCATAGGGTATGTTTATCCCAAGTGGGGATAAATTTTTTATCATCTCACCAAGGGAAGCGTTCTTACCGCCAACAAGGCTTATATCCCTTATACCAACTTCATCAAGCCAAACAAGGTAGTGCTTAGCCATATTCCATACCTCCTTTAAATTCCTTCGTAGACCAATTTATTAAAATCTGCAAACTTATTGAAGGTTTTTTTTACATTAAAGAGCAAAGCAAGCCTGTTTCTTCTGATATTTTCATCCTTTTCCATTACTAAAACTTTATCAAAGAATTTATCCACAGGCTCCTTTATGGAGTAAAGGTCCACAATTGATCTTATCCTTTGTCTCTTTATCTCCTCCCATAGAGCCGTCTCTTCCTCTGTAATCAGAAGAGCTTCTTCCACCCTATCATCCTGCCATTCTTTGGGCATTATCCTCACCACCCTTCTGTAAGTACTTACTATATCTTTAAATTTCTGCTCCTCTTTTAAATTTGCAATCTCCCTAACAAGATCTATACACTCCAACGGTTTGAGAACATCTCCAACTTCCAAGACAGACCTGACCACATCGTAACCGTAAGGCTCAAGATAGGCTTCGAGCCTGCTCCTTAGAAAGCCCTCCAGCTGTAATGGTATATCCCCATACTGTTTTTTTATAATTTCTTGCAGGTCTATGTTCCATCTTGCAGCATCAAGTATAGAAAAGATCCCATAAGCACACCTTCTGAGACCATAAGGGTCAGAGCTTCCAGATGGTATCTCTCCGTACTTTATCAATATAACAAGGTCATCTATCTTATCCGATAAGGAAAGTACAAGGCCTATGGTGTTGGATGGAAGTGGGTCGCTGGGTGACTTAGGAAAGTAGTATTCATACAAGGATAGGGCTACATCTTCATCTTCTCCTTGTTTTTTTGCATACACATAACCCATGTATCCCTGAAGCTCATCAAACTCCCTTACCATCTCAGTTAGTATATCAGCCTTTGAAAGATAAGCTGCTCTTCTTATTTTCTTTTTCAGACCCTCATCCAGTAGAAGCTGGTCAGACAGATATTCAGAAAGATGCATTATCCTTTCAGTTTTCTCAAGCATACTTCCAGCCTTTGGATGGAAAAGAACATGGGAAAGCTTTTTTACAAGCTCCTCAAACCTTTTCTTCATGTCCTCTTTGTAGAAGAAGAGAGCATCTTCAAGCCTAGCTTTTATAACTTTCTCATATCCTCTTACAATAAGGCTATCTTTTGGGATGTTCCCGCTTATGGCTATAAAGTTTGGAAGAAGTCCCTCCTTTTTCCTAATACAGAAGAATCTTTGGTGGTGAGCAAGGACTGTAACTGTTACCTTCTCAGGAAGTTCCAAATATTTACTGTCAAACTGTCCAACCAACGCAAAGGGAAACTCCACTAAGTTGGCAACCTCCTCCACTAAACCTTCAGGATACTCTACAGTTCCATTCAATCTGTAGCTTTCTTCCTTTAGAAAGGAATGTATAAGGCTTAATCTTTCTTTGAAATTTGGTATAACATAACTGTCTTTCAGCTTCTTTTCGTATTCTGAGGCTGACATCAGCTCTATCCAGCCAGTGGATAAAAATCTATGGCCCTGCGTTCTCCTATCTGCAACCACTTTACCAAAGCGTAACGGTACAACATCAGTCCCGTAAAGGGAACATATCCATCTTATTGGCCTTGAGAACCTAACTCCAGAGTTATCCCATCTCATGCTCTTGGGAATGGGGGCTGACAGAAGTATGCCTTCAAAACTTTCTGTTAAAAGCTCAAGGGGTTTTCGGCCTGATCTAACTCTTTTAACGGCTACATAGAGAGCATCGCCCTTCTCTATATGAAAGATCTCCTTCTCCGATGCGGATACCCTTTGTAGAAACCCAGCTAAGGCTTTTGTAGCCCTCCCATGCTCGTCGTAAGCCAGGCTCAAAGGGGGGCCTATAATAACTTCCTTCTCCTCCATGCTGACGTTTTCAAAGTTTTCATAGTATAAAGCCAAACGTCTTGGTGTGCCGTAGACTTTTGCATCCTCTCTTCTAAGCAGTTCACCCAGCGATCCCTTCAGGTATTCAAGCAATGGATTTATAACTCTTGCTGGAAGCTCCTCAGTGCCAATCTCTATGAGAAGGTCCATACTACCTCTCCTCTGTTAGCATAGCCTCTGCGAGATTCCCAAAGTAAGTTCCTTTTGCAAGAGACATCACTTGAGCGTAAAGTTTCTCAGCTTCTTCTTTTCTACCAACCTTCTCAAGGATCAACCCCTTGAGGATCATGGCAGAGTAATAGTTAAACCTTGTTTCCTCTATGCTTTTTAAAGCGTCAAGAGCTTTCTGATAATTTTCAGAAAGGAAATAGGCGTAAGCAAGCCTCTCTTGATAGATGGACCTTAAATCTTTATCTTCCAAAGAGTTAAGGATCTCCTCAATGTACTTTATGTCATTTCCTTTTCCGTTCTCTCTCTCTAAATAAAGCTTGTAGGATAATATGAGGGGTTTATAGGGTGTGCTGGATTTTAAAGCGTCATTCATTAAACTCTCCGCGTCTTTGTAATCTCCAGACACTATACGTTCTCTAATAAGGAACTCCTCATAGGATATTTTTGATAGTTTTTTCTCCTCCCACCACTTCCATCCCAAGAGAGCACCGGATAGAAGCAGAACAAAGCTAAAAACCCCAATTATCCTTAGAATTGTAATCTGCATTACAAAAATTATAGCATAACCCTTTTTTGGAGCTTAGCTTTTATATCAAGCATAAGGGCGCTTGCCACAAATATGGAAGATAATGTGCCCACTGTTATGCCTATAACAAAGGCAAACATTATGTTGGAAATAGCTGGTCCTCCAAAAATAAACAGAGCTAAGGCAACCAAAAACACTGTCAGGGATGTCATGATGGTCCTGGATAACGTTTGGTTTATGGATAGATTAATAATATCCATGAGGGGTGTTCCTTTCTTTATTCTAAGGTTTTCTCTTATCCTATCAAACACTACAACGGTATCCGAAACAGAATAGCCTGCTACTATAAGAAAAGCTGCCACTACATCAAGGTTTATCTCCCTCTGGGTGATGGAATAAGCACCCATGACTATGAGCACATCGTGAGCCAAGGCCAATATACCACTAAAAGACCAGATGGGCTCAAACCTATATCCCAAATAAAGGAGGATCCCTCCAAGAGCGACAAGCATTGCCCACACTGCCTTGCGCCTTAGCTCATCACTTATTATGCCCCCTATGGTTTCTAAGCTCACAACCTCATACTCCCCAAGGTTTCTCAAAGATGACAAGGCTTTCTCTCCCAATTCGCCGAGCTTTAGCTTTACCAAAACAGTCCCACTGGCCGTATCTTGAACCTGCACCGAGTCAAATCCAGACTCTTCGAGCATCTTCCTTACATCACCCACGGTCTTCTTTTGAAAAAACCTCACTTCTATAACAGTCCCACCGGTAAAATCAAGCCCCAAATTTAGTCCCTTCCAGTAAAGGGAAAGTATGCTGAGGACCACGAGCAAGGAAGAGATTACATAAGCGTAGTATCTTAGGCCTATAAAGTTTACAGCTTTCATTAGGACATATTTTAAGGCAACTCTACACTTTTTATCTTTTCCTCTTTTGTAAGCTTACTCAAAATTCTTCTTAACTCTTCCTCTTTTGTTTCTAACTCTATGCTAACACTCAAAAATCCCTCTTTTTTTATGATCTTGTTCAGCTTGAAATCACCTAGAATCTCCTGCAGATATTTTATAACATCATCAACAGGCTCTAAGGAGATATTCAAAGTGTACTTAACACCAACGCTTATAAACTCCCTCTCAACTTTACTCATCAAAGATAGAGTAGTAAGTAAGAGCGTTGCAGTGAGTATGGATAGGACATACATTCCAGCACCCACAGAGAGGCCTATGCCTGCAGTCGTCCATAGGCTTGCGGCTGTTGTGAGCCCTCTTATGGATACACCTATCCTTATTATGGCACCAGCACCAAGAAAGCCTATTCCAGTTATAACTTGCGATGCTATTCTGGATGGGTCCACAGAGGGTCCCTGTACATATGCGTACGGTATATAAATGGACAGTATGCTCATAAGAGAGGAGCCAAGAGCTAATACAGAATGTGTCCTAAAACCAGCGGGCTGTTTTCTTTTCTCCCTTTCAAAACCTATAAGAGAGCCAAGGATAAATGCCAACAAAAGCCTAAGAATACCTTCCAATAGGGGAAATGGTAAACTTTCTATAAAATTAAAGCTCAACTCACTATCTCCGTCCCTATTCCTTCTTCTGTGAAAACTTCTAAGAGTATGGAGTGTGGTATCCTTCCATCTATTATGTGAACCTTTCTGACTCCCCCCTCAAGGGCTTTCAGAGAACTTTTAACTTTTGGTATCATACCACCCTTTATAACCCCTTCCCTAATAAGCCTGTATGCTCCTTCTCTGTTTAAGGAGGATATGAGCTCCCCCTGAGAGTCAAGCACCCCTTGAGAATCTGTCAAAAACATGAGCTTCTCTGCTTTTAGATACCTTGCTATTTCAGAAGCTACAATATCAGCATTTATGTTGTAAGGCTCACCCCATTCACCAATACCTACTGGTGCTATAACTGGTATGTAATTTTTTTCCATAAGTGCCTGCAAAAGACCCACGTTTATATCCTCCACCTCCCCTACATAACCTATATCTTCTTCTGGAGCTTCAAGCCCAATATCCTTAAAGTATGTCTCTTTGTTGAGCTTTTTGGCCCTAATGAGCTGACCATCCCTACCAGAGATGCCAACAGCATATACTTGCTCTCCACTGTTTAGGTTTATCAAAGCAACTATATCCTTGTTCACATCACCAGAGAGAACCATCTCAACTATATGCATCGTTTCCTCATCCGTTTTTCTTATTCCTCCAAAGAAAGAGGGTTTTATTCCAAACCTCTCCAGCGTTTGATTTATATGGGGACCTCCACCGTGAACAACAACCACCTTCACACCTATATACTGTAAAAGCGCCGCATCCTTTGCAAAGCTTTCTCTGAGTTGCTGCTCAACCATTGCAGAACCGCCGTACTTGATAACAAAAGTCTTTCCATAAAACTTCCTTATGTAAGGTAGGGCAGATTGAAGTATGCGCGCTTTATAAACGAGCTCTTCTATCATCTTTTAAAGACTTCCCTGATCCTTTCCACGTCTTCTATCTTTCCAACGTTAAAGACCCTTACACTGGGTACTGTCTTTTCAATGAGCCTGGTAAGGACATTCTTTGGACCTATCTCTATAAATGTATCCACACCCCTTTCCACCATGTACAGGATGCTCTGATACCATCTTACTGGAGAAAAGAACTGTCTGTAGAGGTTCTCTCTAACCTCATGGGCTATGGTATAGTCCTTTGCTGAGTAGTTTTGCACCAAAGGTATGGACAAGTTCTTTATTGGTGTCTGAGCAAGCTTTAGTCTAAAGGCATCTGCTGCTGGTCTCATAAGGGAGCAGTGCGATGGGACAGAAACTTTCAACAGAATTGCCCTTCCACCCATGGCTTCGGCTATCTGTAAAGCCTTTTTTACAGCTCTTTTCTGACCAGATATGACAGTTTGTTCCGGTGAATTGTAGTTTGCTGGTTCCACAACACCCTCATCTCTTGCCAATGCACATGCCTCTTCTACCTTCTCTGGAGGTAGCTTTAGTACTGCAGCCATAGCACCCTCCTCCTCTTGAACAGACTCCTGCATGTATTTACCTCTCAGATAGGCAAGCCTTACGGCCTCAAAAAACTCAACGCCTTTGGCAACTGTCAAAGCTGTGTACTCACCCAAGGAATGCCCAGAGACAAAAACAGGCTCTGGAAGACCATAAGCTTTAAGGACAGAGTAAATAGCGTAAGAGACTGTAAGTATAGCTGGCTGGGTGTTTACAGTTCTGTTTAACTCTTCTTCTGGACCTTTAAAGATTATATCAGTCAGATTGTACCTTAGAGCCATTTCTGCTTGATGAAAAACGTCCGAAGCCTCATGATGCTCCTTGTAAAAATCGTAACCCATTCCTACGTATTGGGAACCCTGCCCTGGAAATACAAAAGCAGATCCACTCATTTTTCACCTCTTCTTTTCTGGTCTTGCCATTTTCTTATAGAATTCATAAAGCCTTCTTTTAACCATCCTGTGAAACTTTTCTGCACTCATGTCAAAACAAAGCTCTATAACATCATCTACAGTATCCGCTGTATATATGTGAAATCTTCCTTCCTTTAGTGAATCTATTACTTCATCATCAAGCACAAGGTTATCGTAATTTCTTGAAGGGATAACAACTCCTTGTTTACCCGTTAAACCTAACACCTTACAGACTCTGTAGAATCCTTCAACCTTTTCTTTTATACCACCAACTGGCTGCACATTTCCGTACTGGTCAATGGACCCAGTTATGGCTGTATCCTGCCTTACTGGTATATCGGAT
>JBKBPE010000055.1:0-8023 GCA_046293375.1 Aquificaceae bacterium | reverse complement strand
GCTGTAGATTCTTGTTTGGGTTGTTCTGCCGGTGGTTTCTGCGGTTGCTCAGCTGGCGGTTGTGCTGGTGGTGGAGTTGGTGGTTGTGCTGGTTGCTCAGCTGGCGGTTGTGCTGGTTGTTCAGCTGATGGTGCTTCTTCGGCCTTCTTTTGACAAGATGCAAGCAGTGCAACTCCAAGAACGCTGATCAAAACTGCCTTTTTCATGCTACACCTCCTTTAGAAAATTTTAAACCATTAGGATGAAATTTTTATGAAAAAGGTTTATAATGAAAACCGATGATGCATATAAGAGATATCTTGGAAATCCTTCCTCACAGATATCCTTTGCTTTTGGTAGATAGGGTTACTCATATGGAGCTTGGGAAAAAGATAGTTGGGCTTAAAAATGTTTCTATGAACGAGCCCTACTTCCAGGGACACTTTCCCGGTTTTCCACTCATGCCTGGCGTTTATATCCTTGAAGCTATGGCACAGCTTGGTGGCATACTTATGATAAAATCCCTTGAACTTGAGATAGGTAAGTACGCCGTGGTTTTTGCCGGCATTGATGAGGCAAGATTTAAGAAGCCCGTATACCCTGGAGACCAGCTTATCATGGAGCTGGAAGTAATATCCTTGAAAAAAACCCTTTCCAAAATGAGAGGCACAGCCACAGTTGATGGTCAAAAGGCAGCCGAGGCTATACTCTATGCAGCGGCAAGAGAGCTTGATGAGCTAAGGAAATAGTAGGATCTTTTGAAACACTTAGGCAGACCTTCCAAGGGTATTTCATAGTACTCATCAAGGACTCTCATCTTTTATTCCTGTATTGCTTCTGTACGCCTGTAAGGTATTCAATAGAAGGGCTGTAACAGTCATAGGGCCTACACCGCCTGGCACTGGGGTTATGGCGTACGCTTTCTCTTTAACGCTTTCAAAATCCACATCCCCCACTATCCTGTCTTCTATCTTTGATATGCCAACGTCAATGACAACAGCTCCATCTTTTACCATGTCTCCTTTTATAAGATGAGGAACACCCGTTGCTGATATTAGCACATCGGCCTTCTTTGTGTAGAGAGTTATGTCCTTTGTGTGTATGTGGCATACGCATACAGTTGCATCCCTCCAGAGCATTAAGAGGGAAAGGGGCCTTCCCACTATAAAACCAGCACCCACTATGACAACCCCCTTACCCTTAAGTTCTATGTTGTAGTATCTAAGCAGCATATCTATTCCGAGGGGAGTGCATGGTATAAACCCACCTTCTATGCGTGCAACCAACTTTCCCATGTTTTCTGGATGGAAGCCATCCACATCCTTTTTGGATGATATGGAAAGAATAACCTCCTGCTCTGGTATGTGTTTGGGAAGGGGAAGCTGGACCAATATGCCATCAACAGTCTCATCGCTGTTTAACTGAGCTATAAGTTCCAAAAGTTCAGATAATGTAATATTCTGTGGAAGGTGATAAAAAAGCGATCTAATACCTACACTCTCACAGGCTTTTCTTTTATTTCTCACGTAAACATGGCTTGCTGGGTCATCACCAACTAAAACAACAGCAAGTGATGGCTGTCTGTAGCCTTCTAAAGCCATACGCTTTACACGTTCGCCTATTTCTTTCCTTATCCTGTTTGATAGGAACTTTCCATCTAAAAGGATCGTCATTTTTCCACTAAACTTAAGACTTGGCTTACCATTTCAAGCTCCTCGTCTGTCCTTATTACTAAAACCTTGACCTTGCTTTCTGGTTTGTTCACAATCAGTGGTAAATCTTTTTGCTTGTTCATCTCCTCATCTACGATTATACCAATCTTTTCTAATCCTTTGCATACCATACTCCTTATCAGAGGGTTGTTCTCTCCAATCCCTCCCGAGAAAACTATGGCATGAAGCTTTGGAAGTACAGCATGGTAGGCTCCTATGTATTTCTTTATCCTGTAAACGTAAAGGGAGAGGGCAAGCTCCGCCATATCGTCTCCTTCCTGAACTCTTTCTATCACTTGGCGCATATCAGATAAGCCGCATATACCTTTCAGTCCAGACTCTCTGTACAGTATACGTTCAACCTCTTCTGAAGATAGACCCTTTTTAAGCAAACGTAACACTATACCTGGGTCTAGGTCCCCACCTCTTGTAGACATAATAAGCCCTTCCAAAGGTGTCATCCCCATGGATGTGTCAACGGACTTTCCTTCGTGGACAGCGCAGATACTTGACCCGCTTCCCAGATGTAACATTATCATACTGAGTTGGTGCTGATCCTTTTTGAGCAACCTGGAGGACTCTTTAAGTAGGTAAGAGTAGGATACACCGTGGAAGCCATACCTTTTTATACCCTCCTCATAGAACCTTCTAGGTATGGCATAAGAACTTGAATGTAATGGCATGGTTGCATGAAAGGATGTGTCAAAGACTGCATACTGAGAAACCCATGGCATCTTTTCAAAAACCGTCTCTATGCCTATAGTAGCAAAAGTATTATGAAGGGGGCTCACTACCGTAAGCTCTTTTATGAGTTTTAGCTTTTCTTTGTCCAAAAGCATTGGGCTTTTGTATCCCATACCATGAACAACCCTATGAACCACAAAGGACAGGTCTTCATTTTGATATCTCTCAAGAATATGAAGGAGGGCATACTTATGGTCATCTTCATTGTTTAGACTCAAAACATCATACTCTAACTTTTTGTATTCTTCAAAGAGAGCAAATTTAAGAGAAGAACTACCGTAGTTGAGCGTAAGTAAGCGTCTCATATTCTTGCTTGTCTACACCGTTAGCATAGGCATACTCAAGGGCTTCTATTTGCATGTTTTTGAGCTTGTCCTTAAAACTTGCCCCTCTGTCTTGCAGTATCTCAACCCTTTCTATAACATCAATAGCAATGCTAAATCTGTCTACCTGATTGAGTATGGCAAGCTGAAGGGGTGTTGTTATTCCTCCCCTTCCTTTCAAAAATGGTGTGAGGTAAGAGGCATCTATACCTACTTTCCTGTTCTCTCTATATCCTCTTACATGAAGATTCCTATGGTTTGTCCTTCTGTATGCTAGTCTATGTATTAGCCAAGGGTATCCATGGAAGTTGAATATTATGGGCTTATCCTTTGTAAAGTAAGAGTCAAAGTCTCTGTCCTTCAGACCGTCTGGATGCTCCGAATCCTGTGTTAGACAGAATAAATTAACTATGTTTATGAATCTTATTCGCAGGTAGGGAAAGGCCTCCTTTAAGAGAAAGGATGCAGCTACGGCCTCCTTTGTAGGTATGTCTCCACAGCTTGCTAAAATAACATGTGGCTCATCCTCTGGATGGTTGCTTGCAAAATTCCACATGCCTATGCCTTTTATTACATGCTTAATAGCGTCTTCCATATTCAGATACTGAGGATGTTTCTGTTTGTCAGATATGATTATGTTTATTCTGTTTGTGGTCTGTAGACATTGCCACATAGTGCAAAGAAGCGTATTGGCATCCGGAGGAAAGTAAACTCTGACTACGTTGGGCCATTTGTCCACTATTGAATTTATGAATCCTGGGTCTTGATGAGTAAAACCGTTGTGGTCCTGTCTCCAAACCACCGATGTAAGAAGAAGATTCAGAGAAGATACGGGCATCCTCCAAGGAATATCAGAAGATATGTCGAGCCATTTACCAAACTGGTTGACCATGGAGGATATTATGGGAGCAAAGCCTTCGTAAGTATTCAAAAGACCATACCGCCCTGTAAGTATGTAGCCTTCCAACAAGCCTTCAATTGTATGTTCCGAAAGCATTTCAACGGTTCTACCCAAAGGACTCAAAAAACCTTCATCCTTATCCTCTGGATGATAGTCTGCCATCCAGACTTTACCAAAATGAAAAACATCGTAAAGTTTGTTTGAGTGTGTCTCATCCGGACCAAAAATACGGAAGTTATCGGGATTTAACCCTATGACTTCTTTGAGGAAGCTCCCCAAAGGTCTTGTGTTTTCTGCGTAAACCTTTGTGGGCTCTTTCACATCAATGGCAAACTCCTTTAGGCTTGGCAGCTTGATAGGAACTCTTAAGAGCCCGCCGTTGGTATTTGGGTTTGAGCTCATCCTTCTCTCTGGGATAAGCTGTCTAAGTTCCTCTATAAGCCTTCCCTTTTCATCAAAGAGCTCTTCTGGTTTGTAGCTTCTAAGCCAACTTTCAAGTACTGAAAGATGCTCTGGATTTTCCCTGACATCCTGAATAGGAACTTGGTGTGCTCTCCAGTAGCCTTCTATGTAATGTTGGTCAACTTTTCTTGGGGCTGTCCATCCTTTTGGTATTCGGAGTATTATGATAGGCCATTTAGGTCTAAAGAACTTTTTTTTAGTCCTTGCAGTATTCCATACTTCCAATATTTGCTCTATACATTGATCCATCACGTTAGCCATGCTTTCATGCACTTCTATTTCATCCACACCCTCCACTATCCTTGGCTCATAGCCGTATCCTCTAAATAGGTCCAAAAGCTCTTCTTTTTTAACTCTTGCAAGGATAGCAGGGTTGTTGATCTTATAGCCATTAAGAAGAAGTATAGGGAGAACGGCTCCATCTTTTGCCGGATTCAAAAACTTATTGCAGTGCCAAGCCGTGGCAAGAGGTCCAGTTTCTGCTTCCCCATCCCCTACGAGCGAGATAGCTATTAGGTTTGGGTTGTCGAAAACAGCTCCATAAGCATGAGATAGGCTATAACCAAGCTCTCCACCTTCCTGTATAGATCCTGGTATCTCGGGTGTACAGTGGCTTCCCAATCCACCTGGAAAGGAGAAAGACCTAAAGAGCCTTTTCATTCCATCTTCATCTTGACTGAACTGAGGATAATACTCACCAAGAGTGCCCTCAAGATACACCGGTGCTATAAAGCCTGGTGCACCATGTCCAGGGCCTGGTATGAATATACAGTTAAGGTAGTACTTTTTTATGACTCTGTTTGCATGTACGTAGGCAAAGCTTATGCCAGGACTTGCTCCCCAATGCCCAAGAAGCCTTCTCTTTATATGTTCTGGTTTTAACTGCTCTTTGAGAAGGGGATTGTCCTGTAGGTATATCATACCAGCTGAAATGTAGCAGCATGCCCTCCAGTATTTGACAACCTTTTCTATACCCATTTGGTTTTATATTATATGATCCCCTTCTCCTTCATAGAGAAGTACCCCCTTTTTGTAAGCACTATATGGTCAAGCAGTTCAAAGCCAAGGAGTTCGCATGCCGAAGCCATCCTCCTCGTAAACTCCACATCCTCTTTTGAGGGAGTTGGGTCTCCCTTTGGGTGGGTATGTACAAGTATTAAAGAATGGCAAAGCATACGCAATGCTCCATAGAGCACATCCTTTGGCTCTGCAAAAACAGAATTCATCTTCCCAACAGCTATTACATCGTAACCCAAAACCGAGTTGGATGGACTAAGATACACACCTATCAGGTGCTCCCTTCTGTCGTCCACTTTATCCTTAAGAAAGCTGTAGACATCCTCAGGCGATGCTATAACTATGTGCTGGTAAGGTTCGTATATACGTCCGCTGAGCTCTATAAGAGCCTTTATCTGGCAAGCTTTTGCTTCACCTATGCCTTTTAACTCCTTAACTATACTATCTACGGGCATGCTTTTAAGCTTCTCCCATCCAAGCTTTAGTATCCTTTTGGAAAGGGAGAGGACATCTTCATTTTTGTTTCCAGAGCCGATAATTAGAGCCAAAAGCTCCTCATCAGGAAGATGAGAAGCTCCCATCTTTTTCATCTTCTCTCTTGGTCTTAGCTCCTCTGGTATATCCTTAAATCCTCTGCCTTTATACATGCTTTGTTACCATAATCTTTACAGGTCGCCTCTGATCAGATTGAATAACAGTAAACTTAAGGCCACAGCAGATGACACTATCTCCCTTTCTTGGTATGCTTTTGAGCTCGTATGTAACAAACCCTCCCACCGTAGTGTAGGGTCCTTCTGGAAACTTTGTGCCTACTACCTTCTCAAAATCATGTTTTTCAAGCATTCCATCTACAACCCATTTATCTCTCTCTACCTCTTTTATGGGTTCCTCGGACTTCACAAAGCTGTTCCCTATCTGCCCCAAGATCTCCCTGATTAGATCATCTAAGGTCACTATGCCCAGCACTATGCCCCTTTCATCTACTACCAATCCCATCCTTCCAGTGTTTTTTCTAAAGGCTTCAAGGACATAGTAGAGGGGTGTAAACTCAGAGAAAAAGATAAGGGGTTTTATAAATTCTTTTACAGAGCTTGTAGATGGCTTGTCTATTATATCGTACATATCAACGTATCCAAGTATATTGTCCATTCTAGTTCGGTAAACTGGGAGCTTTGTAAAGCCGCTTTCTCTCATCCTACGAAGAACCTGCCCTACGTTTGAAACATCATCAACCATTACGACTTGGTAGATGGGATTCATAATTTCAGAGACCATACTTTCTTTGAGAGTCAAAAGCTTGACTGCTATTTTTATCCTGTCCTCTTGGAGCTCAACCTCCTCAAGAAGCTTTATCATGTCTTTTCTACTTACGGTTTCTCTGTATCTTTCCCTGAAGAAATCTGTCAGGGTTCTGCTTGTCTTCCTTGAAAGGCTCAGCACTGGAAGCGCTATCACCTTAAGCTTACTCAAGAACCAAACGCTTGGAATGAGCAGTTTTTCTGCATGCTTCTGGAATAGACTCTTGGGAACTATTTCACCAAACAGGAGGGTAAAAACTACAAGTGTTAAGGAGAAGAACGTTTCGTAACCCTTAATGTAAGGTATGTAGTTGGAGAGTGTGATCACAGCCAGTGTGTAAAAGGTAGAGGCAAAAACTATGCTTACAGTGTAACCAAGCATAGTAAGAGTCATATACTCTTCTGGGTTGTCGTGAAGGTCCAGCAAAAACCTGTAGCCCGTCTTTTTATGAATAGCTAACACTTTACTTCTGTCTATACTTACTATAGCTATTTCAGCTCCAGCAAAGAAGCCTTCGATAAGTACGAAAAAGAAGACTCCAAGCAAAAGACCTAAGGTTTCCATCCCAGTACAACCCTATCGTTATTAGTATAGTCCTTATAAACCATAACCTCAAACCCCTCTTTGGAGAATAGCTCCTTAACCACAGATCCTTGGTTATGACCTATCTCAAGACAGAAAAATCCATTATCCTCCAGAAAATCTCCAACTTCCTTCGAGAATCTTTCGTAGAACTCGTATCCCTTCTCACCACCTATGAGAGACATCCTTCCTTCTAACCTCACACCCCTTGGAAGTCTTTTCCACTCTCTTTGTGGTATATAAGGAGGGTTTGAGACAACAAAGTTGAACCTCATGCCTCTGACAGGCTCAAACATGTCACCTTTAAGGATTATAAACCTACCCTGTACACCATAAAGTTCAGCATTGATTCTTGCTAGCTTTATGGCCTTATCATTCACATCATCACCGTACATTGTAAGGTTTTTCCTTTCAAGAAGAAGGGTGATGGACACGCAGCCAGTTCCTATACCTATATCAAAACCCAGTATGTTCCTTTCCCTGGGTATCTTCTCAAGACACTTTTCGACAAGGATCTCTGTCTCTGGCCGTGGAATAAGCAATCCTTCCTCTACTTTGAAGGTTCTACCGTAAAAATCCCACTCCCCTATAAGGTACTGAAGAGGATAACCATTTTCCAACATGGACAGAAGCCTTAAATACTCCTTAACTATCTCCTCCGGTAGGTCTTCGTCCAGAAAAAAGTAAAGCTCACTTACTTTTTTCTTCAGAAGGTGAGATAGGAGTAGGTGTTTTTCCCTCTGGCTTGCTCTGCTGGGTTGTTGCAGGAGGTCTTTGACCTTCATCCTTTATTAGAGAACCCTTCCTTGACGGATGAGTAAGCGCAAGAACAACAGCCAAGAACATGAGCATGAAACCAAGCCAATAGGTTATCTTTGTGAGAATTGTATCCACACCACCTGGACCAAACATACCCTGACCCATTCCACCAAAGGCTACTCCCACATCTCCCTTGCTCCTTTGCAACAAAACAACCACTATCAAAAATAGAGCTACCATAAGAA
>JBKBPE010000054.1:0-8072 GCA_046293375.1 Aquificaceae bacterium | reverse complement strand
GGCAAAGGTATGCCAAAGCTAAGGGGAGGAAGTATGGGAGACCTTTTTATAAGAGTTAATATAGATGTACCAAAGGTTGGCTTTATGGATAAAGTTTTTGGTGATGGCAAGAAGGTCTTAGAACTTCTTGGAGAGCTTGATAAACTTCTACCAGAGCCGAAAAGGGTAAAGGAAAGGGAAGCATGAAGGAAAGAAAAAGGTACTACACAATAGGCGTTGTTGCTAAGATGTACAACATACATCCTCAGACGCTCAGGCTCTATGAAAAAGAGGGGCTTTTGAGACCCTCTAGAACGGAGGGCAAAACAAGGCATTACGCTGATGAAGACCTTCAGACTCTTGAGTTCATACTTACTCTTACAAGGGATTTGGGTGTTAATTTGGCTGGCGTGGATGTTATTTTGAGGATGAAAAAGCAGATGGAGGAGATGGAAAAGCAGATGGAGAAGCTCATAGACTTTATACAGAAGGAGATGTCTAAGGTTTACCAGGAGGATGAGAAGGTAAGCTCTATAGTGCTTTCTGAGAGAAAGAAGGTAGCAAGAATACAAGATATAATAGGTATATGAAGATAAGGGAGACTGACCTGCCCGGTATAGGGAAAAAGTATGCTGTTACTTTGGAAGAAGGAAGGGACCTGGTGATAATCATACATAACACAGGGAAGAGGGAGGTCTATCTCATGGAAGATGATGAACCACAATGTTTTTTTGAATTAACGGATGAAGAAGCAAAGGAGCTTGGTTTTTTGGTAGCAGGTGCTCTTTATCAGCCTATAAAAGCAGAGAAGATGGAGCTCATACTCAAGGAGATGGTTATGGAATGGGTCAAAGTGGAAAAGGATTCCAGCTTTTTAAACAAAACAATAGCTGATTTGCAGATAAGAAAAATAACAGGAGCTTCCGTCATAGCTATGATGAGGGGGAATAAAATAATACCAAGTCCAGACCCCTATAAGGAAAGAATATTAGCCAACGATACTTTGGTTGTCATTGGAACAAGAAAGCAGATAAACCATCTTTTGGAACTGTGCGGAAGGTGTAGCGCTTAAGATGGAAAGCAATCATCTTATCAGTTTGGGGCTTTTTCTCTTTTCCATGTTTGCAATCTCTTACATGCTAAAGGGCTTAAAGGTTCCCTTTATAGTCTCTTTCATGCTTTTTGGTCTTATTGGAAAGGGTTTTTTTGACCGTGAGACTGTTGGATACTTTTTTCTGTTTGAGAATATGGCTATAATTCTTCTTTTTTTCTTTCTGGGTCTTGAGTATTCCTTTGAGAGACTCTTTGGTATGACTCAGGTTTGGAAACCTGGCCTTGTCGATTTCCTTTTAAACTTCCTTCCTTTTTCTGTTGTTGCCTACATCCTCACAAGGGACACCATCTTCTCTGTCTTTCTATCGGCTGCCCTTTACCCCAGCAGCACTGCCATAGTTGCTAAACTGCTCGTGGATTACAGAAGACTCATAAATCCAGAAGCGGACTTACTTCTCGGCCTTCTGATCTTTGAAGACCTTATATGTATAATCCTTCTTTCTGCCCTTGTACCAGTGTCCCTTGGTTCTGACTTAAACCCTCTGACAGCGCTCATCAGCTTTCTTTACTTGGTAGTTTTCTTCACCTTCTTCTACCTTTTTGATAGGTATGGTAAGCTTAAGGTTTTTCCAGTCATAGAGATACTGTCTAAGGAAACTGTGTTTATCTTTTTTATTCTTGGAGTTCTTTTCTTGTCAGTTGGTTTTTCTAAGAAGGTTGGTATTTCGGAGGTCCTTGTGGCTTTCCTGCTGGGTGTTCTTGTGCCAGAAAATACAAACTTTTACAGGGCTATAGAAAGAGAGCTCGGCGGGCTAAAAGAACTGTCCTTGGGCATATTTTTTTTCTTCTTTACTTACAAAACCAGTGTGGAGGTAGAGGTCAGTCTGCTGAACCTTGTCCTTTTGTTTATCCTTGCCTTTGTTCTCAAGGGCCTGTCTACTTTTTTAAGTGGGCTTCTGTACGGTTTGAGCGGTAGAGTATCTTTTAGAGCTGCTCTTTCTTTCTTATCAAGGGGTGAGTTCTCACTTGTTTTTGCAGCTTACTATGTCCCTGTACAGTCTTATGTATTCTTTGTGGTGCTATTTACTTCAATCCTCGGGAGTTTTAGCTTTGTACTCTCTCCTTGGCTTGTCCAAAAGCTCTTCCCAAGGAGGAAAGCCTCAAAAGTTCCTCTTCAAGCTCCTTGACTTTTAGTTCAATGCTGTCATCTTCTTTCACGTATATGATCCTTCCCACGTGAACCCTCCCTCTTGTGAAAGGTATAGGTACTACAAATTTATCCCATGAGCTCAGTACTATGAACCTATCAAACTCTGCAAAGGCTGGTACTATGGGTGATGATGTTTTTTTTGCAAGGAAGATTATACCATCTTTGACTCTGAAAGCCGGGCCCTTTGGTCCATCTACAGTTATGGCCACATTACCTTTCTCCTTTATTATGTCCATCAGCCTTCTTATGGCTGTACGCCCACCTTTTTCTGCTCTTCCCCCCTCCGTTGAACCCCTTACAACCTTATAGCCCAACCTTTTGAGTATGTAGTCTGCCAAATCTCCATCTCTGAACCTGCTCACAAGCGTGTATATGCCTTTGTCCATTCCAAAGAAGGCTATACCAAGGGAGTTTCCGTGCCATATGGCGTATATCTTTCCCATGTCAAGTTCAAAGGGATAGCCTCCTTCCCATCTTATGGTCTTCCCCCAGAGTTTTACCAGCAGAGCTAAGACGGGAAGAAGTGTTTTTACAAAAAGGTACCTTATCCTTCTCATTCTTGGACTAAGACTCTATCTACTCTACTGACTATCCATCTTTTGTCTAACCACTCTACAGGGTTTACTTCTACACCATGGACTAATATGCCAAAGTGAAGGTGGTCACCAAGGGCAAGCCCAGTTTTGCCCGTCTTTCCTATGATTTCTCCCTTTTTGACAAACTTCCCTTCCTTTACAAGGATCTCCGAAAGATGTCCATAAAGGCTCATAAGTCCAAACCCATGGTCTATAACCACCGTGTTTCCGTAGATACCTAAGCTTCCTGTAAAAACAACCATTCCGTCGTTGCTTGCTTGAAGGGGTGAGTTTTCTATGGATGCAAAATCGTATCCCATGTGTCTGCTGTTGCTAACCTCCTGACCGTTATACAGATAGTACCTTATATCTCCAAAGGTGGATATTACCTTGCTGTTTTTTAACTGAACAAATTCACCGTTCCACAACTTTTTAGCAATGCTTTTAGAACCTATGTTTCTAAGTTTTTCCACATCCCTTTCCCTCCACACTTCGTTTACTCTTTTGAAGGCATCTATGGGTGTTAAGCCTTTTCCTTCTTCCCCTAACAGGGGGAATATGACGTTGTTTATAAACTCATCATTTAACTGTATCCTATCAACTCTGAACCTCACTTCCTTTATCCTGCAGTTTATGTGCGTGCTGTACGAATTTCCAGCTTCATCAAAAGCTACAACTTTTATAGTAGCGAATGGCCTTTCGTCCACCCTTATGGGGAAAAGGGTAAACCACTCTCCATTCCCCAGAGGATACATTTGATACCTATCATCGCCCACGTACGTATAGGCATATGCTCCATCTTTTATCTTTACCTTTACCGCACCAGTACCCCCTTGGATTACTAAAGGGGTATAGCTCAATGTATGAACCTCGGGTGGAACAGTATCTATTAAAGCATCCACTTGGTAGATTCTCTTTCCTATCAATCCATACCTTATATCCACTAAAACCTTTGCCTTTCCGTCCTTTAGGTCCATACTCTTTGTATCTATACGAAATGAGATAGTACCATTCTGGGGTTTCGAACTGTAAAGGGTCAGCTCTTTTTCACCTTGAAGTACTTTTATGCTCACATTCTTTACGCTTCCAAAGTTACGGAGCATCAAGTTTATGCTCTTATGTGCTGGAAGGTATGAAAGTTCTTTTAGGTTTCCTATGTCTGGCCTTGCTACCAAGGAAGATGCGGCCAAGTAAAGCACGAACCCAACTAAAGCCAAAGCTATAAAAAGCTTTATAAGTTTCCCCCTTTTTTTATCTTTTCCTCCTCTCTTTAGCTTGTACTTTGTGTATCTCATGCCTTTATCACTATACCGTACCAGTCTTTCAACTTTTTTATTTTAGCAACTTTGAACTCTGGAATAAGCTTTAGGAGTTCATTTAATTCTTTCTTCTTGTAAAGTCCCGAGAGAACCGCATACTCTCTAAAAAGAGGTTTTATATGGGTAATGACTTCTTTAAAGATACCTATCTCGAGGTTTGCTACGAGAAAATCAAAGGTTTCTTTTATTTCTTCTGGTTTGGCCAAGACACAATTTACATCCACTGAATTCAGCTGGGCGTTCTTTTTACATTCTTTTATGGCTACCTCGTCTTTATCTATAGCAAGGACTCTTTTTGCTGAAAGCTTTTTTAAAGCTATGGAAAGTATGCCGCTACCACAACCCACATCTATAACATCCCATCCTTCTTTGAAAAATTCCTCTATGAGGAGTAAGCTCACTTGGGTTGATGCATGAAGTCCAGTACCAAAGGCCATGGCTGGATTTATAGTCAGTGTTTTTGTCCATGGCGGGACAATAAGAAGGCTTCCAACTTGGAAGGGTCTGAAGTTCATCTGCATAGGTTTTACGTTAACCTTTTCTGCTTTCAATGGTTTTAGACCCTTTATATCTTCGTATGTTGCGAATGTGATTCTATCGTCAGATTCGCTTAAAACCTCAACACCTCTGCTAAAGTCAAGAAGAAGATCATAAAGGTCATCTTTTCTAAGTTTGTAAATGTATCTTTTGAAGCTCCTCATGTCCCCATTTCCCAGGAAGAGAGGTAAGTTATCTGTTGCGGTGTCAGTCTGTCTATCTCTATCCCCATGCTTTTTAGCTTGAGCCGTGCTATTTCTTCGTCTATTTCCTTTGGTACGCTGTAAACTCCTCTGTCTAACCTTTGGTAGTTTTTGGTTAAATATTCTGCAGATAGGGCTTGATTTGCAAAGGACATATCCATCACAGAGGCTGGATGCCCTTCTGCACACGCAAGGTTCACAAGCCTACCTTGAGCTAAGAGGTATATGACCTTCCCATTTTTAAGCTCATACTCTTCTACAAACCTTCTTATCTCTCTTTTTTTTACACTCATACTTCCCAGAGCCTCTGTATCTATCTCTACGTTAAAGTGTCCAGCATTGGAAATTACTGCACCGTCTTTCATGACGGCGACGTGCTCTTTTCTTATAACAGAGGTGTTTCCCGTAACAGTTACAAAGAAGTCCCCAACCTTTGAAGCTTCTATCATAGGAAGGACTAAAAACCCATCCATTCTAGCCTCCAGCGCCCTTATGGGGTTTATCTCTGTAACTATGACAGTTGCACCCATCCCCTTTGCCCTTTTAGCTATACCCTTACCACACCAGCCGTAACCCACAACTACAAAGTTAGAACCAGCTATGAGCTTGTTGGTGGCTCTCATTATGGCATCAATGGTAGATTGCCCAGTTCCGTATCTATTATCAAACATGTGCTTTGTATACGCATCGTTGACGGCTATTATGGGAAACTTTAGCACACCTTGCTCACTCATGGCTCTTAGCCTTATAACACCTGTAGTTGTCTCTTCCATACCACCTATTACTCTGGAGACAAGGCTTGGATATTCCTTGTGTAATGTTGAAATAAGGTCTGCTCCATCATCTATTACTATGTTGGGCTCTTTTTTTATGACAGAGCGGAGATGTTCATAGTAGGTAGAAGTATCTTCCCCTTTGACGGCAAACACTCTAACATGATAGTAATGTACCAGAGCAGCGGCCACATCATCCTGTGTAGATAGGGGGTTGGACGCTGTAAGGTAAACCTCAGCACCTCCCTCTTTGAGAGTTATCACCAGGTTTGCTGTCTCTGTAGTTACATGGAGGCATGAGCTTATCTTAACGCCCTTTAACGGCTTTTCTTTAGAGAATCTTTCCTTTATGGTTCTCAAAACTGGCATATCCCTTTCAGCCCATTCAATTCTCCTTTTCCCTTCCTCAGCAAGTGACAGGTCTTTGACATGAAAATCTTGCATGTTAATCCTCCTTATTCTTTCTTTTCTCCTTCTCTAACTTCTCTATATGTGGATTTATCCTCTTGTATATAAAGTTGGAGATGAAAGCTATGACTATAAACATAGGGATGCCTATGATTAACATGACAAGCAAGAGCTTAAAGATAAACACAAGCAGTACTGTAATGCTCTCCATATCACACCACTAAATTCAATAATCTGTTCTTTATGTATATGACTTTTTTTATCTCTCTGCCATTTACGAGCTGTTTTATTCTTTCGTTCTTCAGTGCTATTTCTTTTGCTAATTCCTCGTCAGCATCCATCGGTAGGTTTACTGTGGCTCTGTACCTTCCATTTATCTGAATAGGTATTTCTATCTGCTCAATCTTTAAGGCTTCCTCGTCTGGTTCTGGAAAGGTATAAAAGACTATGGACTCTGTATAACCTAAGCTACTCCATAGCTCCTCACATAAGTGAGGTGTGATAGGGTAGAGCATAAAAACAATTGTCTCTATAGCCTCTCTTAAGACTTGATAATCCTTGCCTTCCTTGGGCTTAAACTCCTGCAATGTGTTTAAAAGCTCCATTATGGAGGCAATGCTGGTGTTAAAAGACAAGTCTTGCATAGATCTTAGATACCTTTTTAGTGTTTCGTGTGTTTTTTGCCTTACATGCCTTGCATCTTTCTGAAGGTCTTTTAGCTCCCTTCTTGATATGGATACGTTTTTGATGCTATCCATGTTCTGATGAAAATAGTTCCAAAACCTCCTTAGAAATCTGTAAGCACCTTGGACACCTTCTTCAGTCCATTCAAAATCCTTCTCAACAGGAGATGCAAAAAGTATATACAATCTAACCGTATCCGCTCCATACTTCTTTATGGCCTCCTCAGGGTCAACGGTATTTCCCTTTGATTTAGACATCTTTGTAGGCTCGCCTAGCCTCAACTCTATCTTTTTTATGTACTCTTTGCTGCTTACATTCAACTTCTCCAGCAGAAGCCTAAAGTTATCACCTATGGAAAGGTTACTTTTTCTAAGAAAGTCTGAAACCTTCATCTGAAATATTATACATAGGATGTTTCAAAAACTACACCTATACAAAATTTATCATCTTTTACTGCTTTGAGGTATGTTTATTATGGGTGTCATCTTTGAATCGTAAGGAATTAATATTATGGTGTTATTGGGACTTTTGGCATACTCCTGAATGTTCTCTATAAACTTCCAAGTTAAGTATTCTTTGGTTAAAGAACTAGCTATTATTCTGTTGGCTTCCGCTATGCCTTGAGCTTCCACCTTTTTTCTTTCCGCTTCCAATTTTTCCTTTTCTAAAAGGTATTGCATCCTTTGGGCTTCTTCGTAAGCTCTGCGTTTTTCCTCTATGGCTTTTACTACACTGTCTGGGAGTCTGATGTCCCTTACTAGAACGTCTTCAAGGATAAGGTATCTCTTTATAAGCTGGTTTCCTACCTCTTTTTTAATCTTCTCTTGGAGCTTTGCCCTTTCCTGATAGACTACAGAGCTTTCCATCTCCGCTATGGCATCCCTTACAGAGGTTCTAACTATCTGTTTTATAAGCTTTTCTTCGTAGTCTGGTCCATATTCTATAAGAAGCTGTGGCGCCTTGTTTCCATCCACTCTATACAGTACGGCCACATCCATATTTACTGGCAGTCCATCCTTTGAGAGCGAGCTTATGGGGTTGTTTTTCTCTCTTGTGAATTCCACAGCCCTTGTCCTAATTTCTACCTTTTCTACGCTTTGGACGATTGGTACTACAAGGTGCAGTCCTTCTCTTAAGGGCATGGGATCTATCTTTCCCACTGTTCTTTTTACACCTAAAAAACCAGAAGGCACTATAACAAAAGGATTGCTTACAATAGCAAGCAATATCACAAAGATAAGTAGGATCACAAAGTAGGGAACGGACCTAAACCCAAGGTGTTTTGGGAAATAGTCCATGGCTAAATTATACTATACCTTGCCCTTTCCATA
>JBKBPE010000053.1:1687-8425 GCA_046293375.1 Aquificaceae bacterium | reverse complement strand
TAAATATCCCAGAGGAGCACCTTGAAAGAGTACTTTCCGACCCTCTGTTTAGTAAATATCCAACTTCTGCCTCTCCTTACCTAACGGGGCTTATAGCCTGCCAAGGTAGTAAAACCTGTGCCTTTGGAGTTATTGAAAACAAAAGCGATGCCTTAAGGCTCTCCCATTATCTCTCTCAAAGGCTCCCCTCTGCGGAGCCTGTGCGTTTGCATTGGTCTGGTTGCGCAAAGGGATGCGGCCAGCATGGTGCAGGGGATATAGGTTTTGTGGGTACAAAGATAAGGGTGAATGGGGAGGTAAAACTTGCGGTTGATGTATTCCTAAAAGATAAAAAGCTTTACACCATACCCCTTGATGATTTGGAGGGCAAGGTAGAGGAGCTGATGATTAGCTTACTCAAGGGTGAAGTTTAAATGAATATACACCCATATTTTTAAATATTTTTGGGGGGCGTTGCAATACGCCTTTTAATTTCTCACTTAGCGTGTTTTTAATTATATTTTTTACTATGGTTGAGATAGTAATTGCGGAGTATGCTGGTTTTTGTTTTGGAGTAAGAAGGGCTATAAACCTTGCAGAGAAGGCTTCTAAGTATGTAAAGAATGGAAGACAAGTCCTTTCTATAGGTCCTTTGATACATAACCCACAAGAAGTGGAAAGGCTAAGAAAGCAAGGCATAGAAGTTCTCAAGGATGAGAGTATGTTAGAAATTGAAAGTACGGTTATCATACGTTCCCATGGCCTGCCACCAAACAAAGAGAGGGAATTCCTAAGGAGAGGTCTTAACGTTATAGATGCCACATGTCCCTATGTGAAGGCTGTTCACGAAGCTGTTGTAAGACTATCAAAGGAGGGCTACTTTGTGGTTATAGTGGGTGAGAAGAACCACCCAGAGGTTATAGGCACATGGGGATATCTGCAGGAGGCTGGAGGTGATGGTTTTGTGGTAGAGAGTTACGGAGACCTAAAGGCAGTGCTTGGAAAGGAAAAAGTGGGAATCGTTGCACAGACAACTCAGAACGAGCAGTTCTTTAAGGAAGTTGTCGGTGAGGTTTGTCTTTGGTCAAAGGAGGTGAAAGTTATAAACACAATATGCAATGCCACATCGGAAAGACAAGAGGACGTTTATCGTCTTGCGCCAGAGGTGGATGTTATGATAGTGATAGGTGGAAAAAACAGCGGAAATACAAGGAGGCTCTATGAGATCTCCAAGTCTCTTAACCCAAGGACATATCACATAGAAACCCCCCAAGAGCTAAGAGAGGAATGGTTTAATGGAGTTAAAAGGATTGGTATAACAGCCGGGGCTTCCACTCCAGATTGGATAATAAGAAGCGTGGTAAAGAGTATAAGAGAGATAGCATCATCTTGATCACTGGCTTATTTTCTTTATTTTTGTATAGCTTTCGTAAACCTTCATCACATACAGACTGTTTCTATTAGCCTTTGAACCCTTGTTGTAGCAGTCTATGGCAAGGTAGATATCCTTCCCTTTCAAATCCAGGCATCTCCTTAAGACCATGGCACCAAAGTGTATGTTGTAGCATGGATCCCTTATCCATTGCATGGGTATTTTGTAAGTCCTTATCCAATAAGAGTTTATTTGCATGATGCCGTAATCTTCAGTACCGTTCTTGTTTGAGTTCACTATCCATTGGTTGAAGTTACTTTCCACCTTGGCTATGGCAGCAAGAAGGTATGGGTCTACGTTGTACCTCCTTCCAGCATTAAAAAAGCACTCATAGAAGGCAAAACCAAAGTTAAAGGTAAAAAGCAGAGCTGTAAGGAACAGTAGGAAATGGAAACTCTGTCTCATCCCAGCATAAAATATTATACTGTGAGAGCTTCAGAGGTGGCCCACATAGTAAAAGGAAGACTCATAGGTCAGGATGTAGCCTTTAAAGGCTTCTGTATAGACAGCAGAGAGGTAAAAGGTGGGGAGGTGTTTGTTGCCATAAAGGGTCAAAGGCATGACGGACACTCCTTCATACACGAAGCCTTCCAAAGAGGAGCAAGCGGAGCCTTATCTCAAAGGTTGATGGAAGTTCCAAAGGGTAAGTTTTTAGTGCTTGTCAAGGATACTCTTGAGGCTCTAAGAGGGATAGCCCTTTTCAAAAGGGATAAGTTTAAGGGAAGGGTTATAGGTGTTGTAGGTTCGGCAGGCAAAACTACAACAAAGGAGCTAATATATTTCTTGCTTTCTTCAATGGGGAAAATTTGTAGGACTCCAAAGAACTACAATTCCCAAATAGGCGTTCCACTTTCTTTGGCAAATTTTGATGAAGATTGCCTCTTTTGGGTTGTAGAGATGGGAGCAGGTAAAAGAGGAGATATAAAGAACCTTACAAGGATAGTAAAGCCCAACGTAGGAGTGATAACAGCCATAGGTGAGGAGCATCTGGAAACCTTTGGTTGTCTTGATGATGTCATCTCTGGGAACGGAGAGATATTCCACGATTTTGACAATAAAGGTTGGGCAGTTATTCCAGACTATGTATCCCACTGCTACGATGTAAAAAGCAAGGTAACCTTTGGTAAAAGTGGGGATGTAAAAGCCGAAAGCCTTCGTATATGGGAGTATGGTATGGAGTTTTCAGTAGATGGTACAAAGGTTTTTATGAAAGCTCCAAGCCTTGGACTTTTGGAAAATGCTCTCTGTTCCATAGGAGTTTTGAAAGCTCTTGGCTACGACTGGAGAGAGTTTTTGGAAAGATTTGAAAACTTTAAGCCTGTGAGTGGAAGGTTCAGAGTCATCAAAGAAGAAAACCTTACCATCTTAGATGACACCTATAACGCCAACCCACCATCCGTTAAAAAGGCTCTTGAAACCCTTTCTCTCTTTGATGGATACAAGGTTGCCCTTTTGGGTGACATGCTTGAGCTTGGACACGCATCAGAAAAGTATCACAGGGATATAGGAAAGCTATGTGCTGAGCTTAATATAGATGAATGCATCTTCCACGGCAAAGATATGCTGTATGCCTTTGAAGAATGCAACATAAGAAAAAAGGAGTGTTACTTCTTCAGGACAAAGGAGGAGATCATAGAGCATTTAATGAGGGTAAGAAAACAGAAAAGCTTTGTGCTAGTGAAGGGTTCAAGGGGTATGAGAATGGAAGATATCGTAGAAAGCTTACTGACAATATATAAGAAAATTGTAATATAATTATATACTTGGAGTGGACATGAGGAAAGTGTTTCTGATACTCATGCTGATCGGTGCGCTTCATGCAAAGGAGTTCACGCTTGAGGAGGTTCTAAAGCTTGCATTAGAGAATAGTCTAGAGTTGAAGTCTGCTGAAAAGGAAGTGGAGGCTGCAAACCTGGAGTTGACCGCTGCTAAGGGTGCCTACCTTCCAAGAGTCAAAGTAGAAGAGACCTTTACAAGAACTGATATACCAGCTTACGCCTTTATGTCCAGGCTCAATCAGGAAAGGGTTGGGTTTCAAGATTTCGAACCAAGCAGATTAAACAATCCTCCTGCAGTAAGTAACTTTGAAACAAAGCTAAGCTTAGAAGTTCCAATATGGTTAGGTGGAAAGCTACAAGCCATAAAGAGGGCAAGCGAGCACAACCTTTTTGCTACTAAGTGGGATTATGGGAAAAAGCAAGAGGATGTGCTTCTCAAGGTATACCATGCTTATCTGGATGCTGTATTGGCCAAGGAATCTATTGATGTGGCAAAACAAGCTGTTGCTGATGCAAAGGAGCATGTAAAGCTTGCAGAGAACATGCACAAGGTAGGCTTAGCTCTGCTTTCGGACATTCTAAGAGCCAAGGTATACCTCTCCAAGGCTGAGGAAACGCTATCCTCGTCAGAAAACGGTTACAAGGTTGCCAAAAGAGCTATAGAACTTGTGTCAAATACAAAGCTCGGGGATTTTGAAGTCACCAATATAGATACCTGCCCAACTGTAGATATCCAGGATATAAGGTCAAGAGCTTTGGAGAATAGAAAAGATATAAAGGCCCTCTCCGAAAGGATAAAAGCCATGGAAGAATCATACAGAATAACACTATCTGATAATCTGCTGCAACTTTATGCCTTTGGGTCTTACTCCCTATACAGCAAGGGTTCACCTTTTGGCTCCGATGGTAAGGGTTACATGGTGGGTTTTGGTGCATCTTGGGCTTTTGACATTGGGCTTTCCACTCTCAGGAGAGCACAGGCGGACCTTGAAAGAAAAAAGTCCTTGGAGGATAAGCTAAACCTTCTAAAAGATTTCGCACTTTTTGATATAGACAAGGCTTACGCAGAATATCAAAATTCTCTGCTTTCTTTGAATTCTGCCGAGGAAAGAGTGAAGGAAAGTGAAGAAGTGGTAAGGGTTATAGAACTAAGGTACAAGGCAGGCATTGCAAGGATGGTGGATTTGTTAGATGCCCAGACAGAACTGGACAGAGCAAGGTTTGACCGTATAAAAGCCCTGAATGCTTGTCAAAGGTCTTACTCAAACCTTCTTTATTACGGTGGTATACTCAGGGAGGTAGAAAAATGAGAAAGTATGCCAAGTACTTGGGTTTTATATTTATCATATCATTGGTTGTAATGTGGCTTGCCGGTGTCTTTGAACGTAGGGAAAGAGCTGAAGAGATAAGACCAGAGGCTAAAAAGATAAGCGGGTTCAAGTTTGCTACAGTGGAAAGGGTTGATGAGGTAGATGTATACTACACGGGAAACGTAGTGGCTGACAAGGTCGCTGATATATCAACAAGACTTATGGGAGTTGTAAAGAACGTCAAGGTAAAAGAGGGTGATAGGGTAAGAAGCGGACAGCCACTTATTAACATAGATGGTAAAGACGTTGAGGCACAGATAAAAGCGAGCAACGAACAGATAAGGCAAGCGGAAGAAGCTTATAGGGCAGCACTTGCTCAGCACGAAGCCACAAAGAAAACTTATGAGAGGTACCTTTCCCTACTCAAGGAGCAGGCAATAACTCAGCAAGAGTTTGACCAGATAAAAGCAAAGTATGAGGCTTCACAGGCTGCCATAGAGCAGGCGAAAGCTGCAATAAGAGCTTCTCAGTTTCAAAGACAGGCCATAGCTTCCAATTTGAGCTACACTACCTTGGTAGCCCCCTTCGATGGTTATGTAGTTGCAAAGAACGTAGATATTGGCGATATGGCAGCCCCAGGCACCTCCCTTTTGATAATAGAAAAGCTACCATATAAGTTTGAAGTGAACCTTCCAGAAGTTTATGTAAACAGAATAAAGTTAGGAGACAGTTATGAAATTTACGTAGACAGATTAAACAGGGAGATAAAGGGTACTGTTGTTGAAGTATCCCCATCCCTTGATCCATCTACGAGAACATTTAAAATCAAACTCTTGCTCGAGAAGGCTGATGGATTGAAAAGCGGTATGTATGCAAGGCTCCTGCTTCCAGAGAAAAGGAAAGCCCTTCTGGTGCCAGAGGGCAGTATAGTTAGAAAGTTTGATTTTACTGGTGTTTGGGTGGTAAAGCAGGATAACACACTGGAGCTAAGACTCATAAAGCTTGGTGAAAAGAGGGGCGATAAATGGGAAGTTCTCTCTGGTTTAAAAGAGGGAGAGAAGATAGTGGTGGAAGGAGTAGAGAAAGCCTGCGATGGGTGCAGAATAGGAGGCTGATATGTATGGATTGGCCGGCAGACTTGCCAGCTACTTTGTAGATTCAAAGCTGACTCCCATACTGATAATTGTTGCCTTGGCTCTTGGTTCTTTTGCCGTAATAACCACACCAAAGGAGGAAGAGCCCCAGATTGTAGTACCTATGATAGATATCTTCATACAGTATCCTGGAGCCACGCCAGAGGAAGTAGAAAGAAGGGTGGTTGCGCCCCTTGAGAAGAAGCTGTGGGAGCTCAAAGATATAGAGTACATATACTCTGCCTCCACTGAAGGAAAGGCGGTTGTCACTGCTAGGTTTTATGTGGGTACCAATCCGGTTAAAGCGCTTGTGGATTTAAACACCAAGATGATGTCTGCCTTAGACCTGGCACCCCCTGGAGTGGTCCTTCCACCCCTTGTAAAGCCCAAATCCATAGATGATGTGCCCATCTTAACGCTTACCCTTTGGGGTCCTTCTTACGATGGGTATGACCTTAGACTCCTCGCCTCAACCGTTGAAAATGAAATAAAAAAGATAAGCAATGTGGCTGACGTTTTCCTTGTAGGTGGAAGACCAAGGGAAATAAGAATAGTTCTTGACCCAGTTAGGATACAGGCTTATAGAATATCACCGATTTATATAGCTCAGCTGGTCAAAGGTGCTAACTTACAAAGTATAAGTGGAAGTGTTACGCAAAATAACAAAGTGTATGTTATAAGGACTGGGGAATTTTTAAAGTCCAAAGGGGATGTGGAAAACCTAATGGTTGGTGTTTTTAATGGAAAGCCCGTTTATTTGAAGGACATAGCTACCGTTGTAGATGGACCTTCTGAGATAAAGGATTATGTTCTTATGGGTTTTGGACCTGCTGAGAAAAAAAACTCAAGCCTATATCCTGGAGTAACGATAGCGGTCTCCAAAAGGACGGGAACCAACGCAGTCGACGTGGCTAACGAGGTACTTAAGCTTGTTGACCATCTTAAGGGCAACCTAATCCCCAAAGATGTTAACATTACTGTCACAAGAAACTACGGAGAGACGGCCAAAGAGAAAGCTGACGAACTTTTAGAACATCTCTTTATAGCTACATTCTCTGTGACGCTTTTAATAGCAGTTGCTTTAGGTATAAGGGAAGCTGCAGTTA
>JBKBPE010000053.1:0-1677 GCA_046293375.1 Aquificaceae bacterium | reverse complement strand
AGCTGTTCCTATAACTCTGGCAATAGCCCTATTTCTAAGTGAGCTTTACGGTTTTACTCTGAACAGAGTCACACTTTTTGCCCTTATCTTTGCCATAGGGATCCTTGTAGACGATGCCATAGTTGTAGTTGAAAATGTACACAGATGGTTCGAGCTAAAGCTTGCAAAAATACCAAGGGAGGCAGTGGTCAGAGCTACCGATGAGGTGGGAAACCCTACCATTCTGGCCACCTTTACTGTTATAGCTGCCCTTATGCCCATGGCTTTCGTTACAGGCCTTATGGGACCCTATATGCGTCCCATACCAATAAACGCATCTGTAGCTATGTTCTTCTCACTCTTGGTTGCTTTTGTAATAACACCTTGGGCATCTTACAGGCTATTAAAGTATGATGAAAAAGAAAAGCACGAAGAGATAAACGTAAAAGAGACTCTCTTTTGGAAGGTATATTCGAAGGTCATGGTCCAGTTGATTGTGAGCAAACCTAAGAGATACGTTTTCTATTCTCTTACCCTTCTCCTGCTTTTTTTATCCGTTGGCCTTCTCATCACTAGGGCGGTTGTAGTAAAGATGCTTCCATATGATAACAAGAGTGAGCTCCAAATAGTCTTGGACATGCCGGAGGGGACATCCCTTGAGAAAACCTTAGAGGCTGCCAAGGCCATTGGAGATTATATATCAAGGCAAAGCATAGTAAAGAATTACCAAATATATACAGGAACATCTTCTCCCTTTAACTTTAATGGCCTTGTGAGACATTATTACCTGAGACAGGGCACCAATTTGGCAGACATTCAGGTAAACCTTATAGGAAAGCATAATCGTAAAGAACAATCGCACGACTTTGCAAAACTCATAAGACCTAAGGTACATGAAATAGCAAAGGCTTACGGGGCTAAGTATGTAGCTGTAGTGGAAGTCCCCCCTGGTCCACCAGTCCTTTCCCCAATTGTGGCAGAAATCTATGGACCAGACTTAAAAATTCAAGAAGGCTTTGCCAAGGAGGTCCTAAGAGTTTTCAAAGATTCATCTTCCATAACTGACGCAGGCATATACCTTGAGGAGCCATCACCACTCGTAAGACTTATACCAAAAGAGGATAAGCTAAAACTTGCTAGGTTAGACAGAGAGGAGCTTGTTTACACGCTTCAAGCCCTTATAGGTGGATATCAAGCAGGAATTCTTCAAACCACCACAACGGAGCAGGTCCCCATAGTTATAAGGTTTGATGAAAAGTACAGAACTCTTGACATTCTTAAAACTCTAAAAGTACCCACAAAGGATGGCAAGCTTGTTCCCCTTTCTGAGCTTGTTGAGGTCAAAGAAGAGACAGCTCCAATTACCATATACCATAAAAACTTAAGAAGAGTTGTTTATGTTATAGGTGATGTGTCTGGAAGAGAGGAGGCTCCATTTTACGGTATCATGGATGTGAGGAAGAGGGTCCTTGACCTTCCCAATCCCTACGGTAAGGTTAAAGAGCTTTGGATGTCCTTACCTCTCATAGAGGATGGTATGTACGTAAAGTGGGATGGGGAGATGCATATAACCTTAGAAGTTTTTAGGGATTTGGGGCTTGCCTTTGCTGTAGCTCTGTTTGTTATGTATGTCCTTATCCTTGGATGGTTCAAAGACTTTAGGGTTCCAGGAATAATCATGGCTCCTATCCCTCTGAC
>JBKBPE010000052.1:0-8489 GCA_046293375.1 Aquificaceae bacterium | reverse complement strand
TATGAAGGTATCAAGAAGCTTTCTCATATGTTTGTCAAGTGGGGAGGACATGCAAGTGCAGCAGGTCTTACCATAAGAGTAGAAGACATAGGTAGGTTTGAAAGATACATAGACGAGGTTTTTTCAGAGATGAAAAAAGAAGGACCCAAGCTGTACATAGACATACTGCTCGAACCAAAAGACGTAAAGGAGGATGTTCTGAAGAGCTTGATAAAGTTAGAGCCTTATGGAGAAGGGTTTCCAGCACCAGTCTTTATGTCGAATCCTCTAAGGGTGGAAAGGGTTGAAGGAAACGCAGAGAGGCTTGTTCTTAGGTCAAACTACGGTGTACACTTTGTAAGCTACAATCCTAACATAAACAAGAGACTTATCAGCTTAGGGTCTGTACAGAGAAGGATAGCTTACACTGTAGACGCAAAGAGGAGGGTCTTTACCATGGTAGATGCTGAGGATAGCTGATGGCACTTGGGAAAACTCACGAAGCTATAAATCTCATCCTTCTACCGGCAGCTTTGTACTTTGTACCAAAGGGGTTTTACTTTTCTTTTACACTAGGATACATACTGGGAACCTTTTTCTTATCCCCAGACATAGACATAAAACACTCTAAACCATCAAAGAGATGGAGGTATATGAGATTTATATGGATACCTTACCAAAAAGGCTCCAGACACAGGGGCTTTTCCCATATTCCTATAGTTGGTACGTTCATAAGACTCCTTTACCTTAACCTGTCTATAGTTTTCTTATACTTTATCCTTATAGGTGTTCTAAGATATACGTCCCCTGAGCTTTCCAACATCTTTATCTCTTTTGATGCAGATAGGCTTTTAGAACATATGGCCAAGAAAGAATCTGCCTTCTTTTTTTTGCTTGGACTTATAGCCTCTGAAGCCTTTCATGTGCTCTTAGATATAGCTTCCACTACCCTCAAGCGCATATTATAACCTCCAGTACACAAAGTCCTCCTCCTTAGCCTTTTCTATGTCGTAAACGCCTTTTATGTCAATCAGTATGTAAGGTTGCGTTGCTATGGATCTGTAAAATTCCAGCTGAAAACTTTCTATGAACAACCTGTGTTTTACTGCTAAAAGAATGCCATCGTAAGGGGCATAGTCTCTCAAGTTTTTTATCAGCTCTATACCGTACTCGGATAGAACCTCCTCCGCATCTGCTACTGGGTCGTACACACAAACATCTATGCCAAAATCTTTTAGTTCCTTATAGAGCTCGTAAACCTTGCTATTTCTTACATCCGGTACATTCTCCTTGAAAGTGATTCCAAGAATGGCAAGCCTTGCCCCCTTTACCCTCTTTCCAGCTTTTATGAGAAGCTTGACAGCCTGCTTTGCTATGTAAGAGGGTATCCCCTCGTTTATACTCCTTCCAGCAAGGATAAGATGGGGCACATGACCAATTTCCAAAGACCTATGGGCTAGATAGTATGGGTCCACTGGTATGCAGTGTCCACCAACAAGTCCAGGTTCAAACCTGAGAAAATTCCACTTGGTGCCTGCAGCCTCCAGAACTTGCTTTGTGTCCAATCCCATTTTACCCAATATCATAGCAAGCTCGTTCATGAGGGCTATGTTTATATCCCTCTGTATATTTTCTATAACCTTTGCTGCCTCGGCAGTCTTTATATCCCTGGCCTTATACACTCCTGCCTTTATAACCCTTGCGTAGACTGATGCAACAAGTTCAAGAGTACGCTCAGTATCTCCAGATACAACCTTCACTACCTTTTCTATAGTATGTTCTCTGTCACCTGGGTTTACCCTCTCCGGTGAATAACCTACAAAGAAATCCTTTTTCCAAGTCAATCCACTTTCTTTCTCCAGGATAGGCACACAAACCTCCTCCGTAGCACCTGGATAGACAGTGGATTCATAAACAACCACAGAACCCCTTTTTAGGTTTCTTCCTACAAGGGAGGATGCAGACCTTAAAAAGGATAAGTCTGGGTTTTTAAGTTTGTCAACGGGTGTGGGAACTGCGATGATGATAAGCCTGGCCTTCATTATATCCTTCTCGTTGTCTGTAAGCTCTATGCTTGATGTGAGTATCTCCTCCTTTGAAACTTGGCAAGACCTGTCTATACCCAGTTTTAATTCCTTTATCCTCTGAGGGTTTTTATCAAAGCCAATCACTTTAAAGTGCTTTGCAAAGGCAATGGCAAGGGGCAATCCTACATATCCTAAACCTACCAAACACACTCTCTCCTCACCTTTAAGAAGACTTTCAAGTTCAAGCATTGTATATAATAATACCCAAAGGCGAGGTGCCGGAGTGGCCGAACGGGGCGGTCTCGAAAATCGCTGTGGGGCAAGTTCCCACCGGGGGTTCAAATCCCTCCCTCGCCGTATGAGGAAAGAATGAGCTACTTAACAAGAGGTATAAAGCCGTACTTCGAAAAAGCTACAGGACCATTGGTACACCTTTTTACAAGGTTGGAGGTTAGCCCTAACACAATAACGATCGCTGGGTTTTTCTTTGTAGTCCTGGGTTCTATATTTTTGTATCTTCACCAACATCTTATAAGCTTTTTCTTTCTACTCATAGGTGGGCTTGCAGATGCCATAGATGGCACTCTCGCAAGGAAGAATGACCTAAAAAACGATGTGGGCTCTTTCTTAGATTCTGTTGTCGATAGATTTTCAGATTCTGCACCCTTTATAGCAATAAGCTTAAGCATAGAAGATAAAACCATTTCCTTCCTTTCTTTACTTGCCCTTACCTTTTCCTATGGCGTGAGCTATACAAGGGCAAAAGCTGAGAGCTTGGGCTATGACCTCAAAGTCGGTCTCTTCGAAAGGGCAGAAAGATGGATGGTTTTGCTTACGGGAATTCTCTTAGGTATGGTTGAAGTTGCCATAGCCATCATACTGATGGGCTCTTTCATAACCTTGCTCCAAAGAGTCTTTATCTTCATAAAGAGGGTAAAAGGCTAAAAGTCGAACTTTTTTCTGAACCTCAGTTTGAACTCCTTAGACCTATCAGAATAAACCCTCGCACCTACCGATGTATTTGGAGAAAGTTTCACATCGACACCACCGTAAGTCTCCTTTGGATCCTTAACTGTATTCTTTTGATATTCAACGTTCAGTCTTTTGGTGATGTCCTTAGAAACCTTTGTCTTTACACCCACCTCACCAGTAGAACTGGTAACTGATGATACGCTCAATTTAACATCAGTACCCACAGCTTTTTCCACTCCTTGCATAAGCCTGCTAAACTCTGGAAACTGAGCTATCAAAGCGGAAGACAGAGAGAATATGCCCTCGCCCTCACCACCACCAAGCACTAAGGATGTAATCACCTCCCTCGTTTCCTTAGGTGGCTCTGACCTAACAAAGGCTTTTGGGTTTGCAGTATCCCCCTTTATATCTATCAGTATGTTGTAATCGGGAGAGGGTGATATGAGGCTAACATCGAGTAATGTTTCCTTAGAAGTGAGCGTTAAGCTTCCCCTTCTCATATAGAACTCTTTGTTAAAATACTTTAACGTTCCACTGCTTAGGTTGAGTTTTATACTGTAATCTGGTTCATAGAGCGTGCCGAGCAGGTTGCCTTCCACGTGAGTATACACGTAACCCTCTGGTATGTTCACTCTAACAGGCTGGGTTGTATATAGCCTTACGTCCATATTTACAAGTTTGTAAAGCTCGGACTTTTCAAGGGGCTTTCCTTTTGTGCTTTTTATGTTTAAGTTTACCCCTCCCAAGTCCACCTTTGACTTTACGCTTAACCTTCTGTAATCTGTAGTCAGGCTTCCTGAGATGCTTACAGAACCGCTCATCCTTATATTATCTGACCTATAAAGTATGGGAAGGCTCTCAGCTTTGAAGGTAAGCTCCATAATCTTTCCATTACCGGTGACTTGAACCTTCAAATAACTGTTGTTCTCTTTGAAGTTTGCAGAACCTTCCCATGTATTACCATCGTAGAGAGCAAACACCCTCCCCCTGAGGGGAAGGGCCAAAAAGCGAGAGCGAAGCTCAATATCCTCTGGTGAAAAAATCCTAAGCCTTACAAGCTTTTCTTTCTTCTCAAAAGTGTAGCTTATCTGACCCACCCCATAGGTGAGGACTCTGCTCTTGAAAAGAGTCATAAGCTCGCCTAAATTTACACTGCCCACCGAACTTATAAAAATCCCTTTGTCCTTCTGATAGAGTATCTCCGATGAAGCCCTTACACCGCCTGAGAAAAGTATGTTGGGGAAACTGATTTGCCACTTTTCTATGCTATAAGTACCCCGTGAAGCTTCTACTTTAAATATACTGCTTGAGTTTGTGCTTACCGTGGCACCCTTGAATTCTATACTTCCTTGTTTGTCAGAACCTTCAAGAAGCATATCACCAACCGATATGTTAAAAAAACCTAACTTTATAGAAAAACCCTTTACCTCTCCTGTAGTTTTTCCTGAGGACATCCCCAAACTCACGTCTATTGGAATTGTATACGTTTCGTACCTACCTTTACCAACGACGTGGGCTGAAAAGTCCTTTCCTTTTCCATGCAATGTGTACAGAAGGTTCAAGGCATACTGCTTTTCATCCCTCCTGTAGTTCCCCTCCATGGAGTAGTAGCCTTCTGTTAGATGATATCTAAATTCTCCCTTTGCATAGTCTTGTATTGAGTAATAGGCTTTCAAAAGACCCTGCTCTACAGTTCCCCTTATCATGACATGAGACACCGCAAAGTCTCCCCTTCTTATGTTACTAATGTCCATAGTAAATTTACCGTTAAGCTCCCTCTCCCTATCAAGGTCAAATTTGGAGTGGAAAGATAAGCTAATTCCGTCTTTTGAAACGTTTCCATCTAATCTGCCCGAAGCTTTGATTCTATCGGTATGCAAGTCAATAATTAAACTGCCATTCAAGCCATAAAATTCAAAGCCATTATAAACTGAAGAAAAACCCTCAAAGTTCAAACCTCCCCTAAAGCTTCCATCCCTAAGAGAGCCCTTTCCCCCTCCATTGAAGCCAACTCCATTAAAAGAAACGTTGTAAAAACTATCTTTCAGATTCAAACTAAAGGATAGACCTCCAATGGGTACATTCCTGTAAACGACCTTTGTAAGCTTCCCACTCCCAGATGTGGAAAAACTTCCATCTTTATAGGAAATTTCTCCTGTGTAGTCAACATAGAAAGAAACATCCTTGTTCCAATAAGGAAACATGTAAAGGGAAATATTTCCTTCTAAGTTTTTATCTAAGATTTGACCAGATACGGAGATATAAACTGGGTCTGTCGAAAAAAGGTAAAACTTTCCTAAGATACCCCTTGAATAATCAATGGATACATCCAATCTGACCTTCTTGAAGCTCCTATCTAAAAGTAGGAGGTTGTTGGAAAAGCTTGCAAGAGAAAGCCTTTTTTCCTTTAACCATAGGGTCATATCTCCAGAGAGAAGTGAATACACTGGACTATCTATACCCAAAAGCTCTCTATCTATTGGAAAATCCTTAAATTTTGCATGAAGCTCTCCCTCTGGGCTCATGAGATAATCTATTGAAGCGTAAGTTTGTCCACTGCTGAGTCTTGCCTGCATGATTTTTTTCTTTCCAAAGACTACTTGGAAGCTACCTTCAGCCTTCACATGGTAAAAGCTCTTCCTACCTTTGACCAAAACCTTTGGCGTGTAAGCTTCAAACCATGTGCTTAGGGATGTGTAATTCAACTTACCCCTACCCTTAACGTTTATATCTTCTACGCTAACCGTGTTGACACTAGGACCCTTTATAAAACCCTCTGCTTGAAAGCTTCCTTCCTTTCCCTCCCATACCCCCTTTCCTTCAAAAAAGTAATGGTCTCCAGCTACAAAAACATCGTCAACTAAGAACTTCCCTTCGTATGTATGAGCTTCTCTTAGAAGTACATACACCTGATGATGTTCATACATATGCATATAAAACGTGTTAGACCAGTCCATGGAAACAAGCTTACCCTTTGAAAATTCAGCTCTTCCAACAAATACAGTTATGCTCTCTCTTTCTGGTATGCTGTTTAAAGAGACATACACACCACCTACCTTCACGTTTATTCTCTCTGCAAGCTTCACAAGCTGTGTGAAATCGTAGTCGAATGGTTCTTTGGAAACTGTTTGGCTAACCTCCAGAACATGAATGCCTTCTACATACAGTCCTCTTAGCTTTAAATTTACATTTTTTAAGTTTATAAACAGAGACCTACCTTTTAAATCTGGCATATAAAGGAGAAAATGTTCTAACCTCAGCTCTCTATCCTTTAAACTGACACCAATGCCTTCTAAACCTATCTCTATCCCCCTTGTAAGCATATAGGGTTTGAGAAAGGCAAAGTAAACGAAGAGTAAAAAAAGGAAGAGGTATCCTACATACTTCAACTGTTATCCTCAATCAAGTCCATGCATCTTTAGGTTTTCCTTCACTTTGCGTAGCAATTCGGGTGGGTTATTTATAGGATATTCAAGCTCGCTAATGACTTCGTCTGCCAGCCTTCCTTTGATATAAACACCGGCAAGTTTCCCCTTTATCTCCTCAAAAGCTCTTATAGGAAAATCCATACTCTTTATCTTTCTTAGCATAATATAAGCCCAGGGCACATCTAAGGCGTAAGCTACCCTCTCGCAGTACTCTAAAAACATCTTTGGTTCTTCATTTCCCTCCTTTGTAAGTTTATAAGCTATCTTGGCAATACCACCTGCTGTGTGAACTCTGAGCTCTTTTTTCTCCTCCTCGATGAACTCTTCTAACTTCTTTAACTTTTCTAAGGTAGTTACCGGGTCTGACTTGAGTATGTTTCTCACAGTTTGTTCTGTCAGCCCTACCCTTTTAGCTATCTCCTGTTCACTCTTGAAGTACTCTTCCCTTAGGATAACAACGTAGACAGCTCTCACAAGGGAAGGAAGCCAAGTAAGAGTCCTAAATTCCGTAAGCTTAGGAAATCCTCCCAAAAGGTCAATGGCCTTCAAGAAAACCCTTGAGACAAGAATATCAAGGTCATGCTCCACAGGCTTTAATTCAATCATAGACTACCTCCTTTTTTATTACACTATTATACTTATACGCCAGGTGAGGAAGTAAAAATTACCTTATACCACAACACACCCCTACTTTTAATTTCTCATATAACATACAATTGTTTAGAAAAGACTTGTAAGCCCAGCGGAAAACTCTCTTATACGCCTTTCCGCCAGCTTTACGTATTCATGGTTGATCAGGTTTCCAGCTTGTTTTTCGTCGCAGGCATGATGCCTGCGCTACCAGACAATTGAGTGATTCATAAACCGTTCCTACAAGGGAATTTATAATTATACTGGCATTGGTGCATAAACAACCCTATCTAAATACGACAAAGCATTTTCCCTATGGCTCTCCAACAAGCCAAAAACAGAAGACTTTTTAAAATCCATCTTTGAAATACTAAATATGTTGTACAAGGCTAAGGGTTGTGTATGTTAAGATAATGGAGTATTGTGGTTGGAGTTTGTGTTGAAAATCTTTTTACGCATCAAAGCCATTTTACTATGGGATTTTTGAAACAGCTTCTCACAGTATTTGACTATTCTCATAAACATACACTACGAGATAAATTATATTACAAAGGTAAAGGAGGACTTAATGGCTGTAAAGGACATCATGGATGCACTCAAGGAGGAACTTGTAGACGGTAAAAGACTTTCGGAGTTTGTAAAGGATATAAAGTTTATTGGTTCTACCCTCGAGCTGGTTTACAGGCTTCCAAAGAAAGGGTTGGAGGATGAAATAAGGCAGAGAACCTATAAGTCTCTTGAATCTGTTCCAGATGTAAAAAGTATAAACTTGAGGTTTGTTGAGGAAACCCCTACTGCGCAAACAGTGTTTACTAGAAAGCATGTTCCGTTGGTCAAACATCTTATAGTTGTAGGTAGCGGTAAGGGTGGTGTTGGTAAATCAACTGTCTCTGCAAACCTTGCTTTAGCCCTTTCTGACATGGGGTACAAGGTAGGACTTTTGGATGCAGATATATACGGCCCAAGCATCCCTACTCTGTTGGGTTTAAAGGGTGGGAGGGTAAGCGTAGACGAGAGTAACAGGATAGTTCCCCTCGAGAAGTACGGAATAAAGGTGCTCTCTATAGGCTTTCTGCTTCCATCCGAAGACACTCCCATCATATGGAGGGGCCCCATGCTTATGAAGGCTCTCACCCAGTTCCTCTTTGATGTAAAGTGGGGTGAAATGGATATTCTTCTTTTAGACCTTCCGCCTGGAACAGGTGATGTTCAGCTGACTCTTGCTCAGAATGTGGAAATATCTGGTGCTGTTGTAGTTACAACGCCTCAAGATGTTGCCCTTGCCGACGTTAAAAAGGCTACCGCTATGTTCAAAGAAGTTGACATACCAATCTTTGGCATAATAGAGAACATGGCCTACTTTGTATGTCCAGAAAGCAATAAAAAATACTACATATTTGGCAGAGGGAAAGTGCTTGAGTTTGCAACATCTTACGGCTTAAGGGTTTTGGGC
>JBKBPE010000051.1:0-8695 GCA_046293375.1 Aquificaceae bacterium | reverse complement strand
AATCTTGGAAACTACCTGATAAAGCAGCTCACAGTTATTACAGTTAGAAGCGCTTATTATCTGTATTTTTCTCATAAGGATATTATTATAAGCTAAAGAGTCAGCGTAGCAACTCTATTATTCTCCTTATAGCCTTTCTCCTGTGGGATATAAGGTTTTTCTCCTTAGGGGTTAGCTGCGCCATGCTTTTTTCATAGCCCAGAGGTTGGAATATAGGATCATAGTCAAAGCCACCTTCTCCCACGGGCTTATGAAGTATAACTCCTTCACACCTTCCTTCCACCCATACACCATTGGAGGAACTTATTATTTGTATTCTTTTCATGGCTATACCTGCTCCAGAAGTTTCTTTACTCTGACCTTTATCTCATCCCTTACCATTCTGAAGAAGGTCATCTTCTCATCCTCAGAACCGGAGGCCTTTGCCGGGTCTGTAAGATTCCAGTGCTCAGTGCGTGCACCTGGAATGTACGGACAATTCTCGGCAGCATCTCCACACAGAGTTATTATGACATCCATTTCAAGGTATGGTATACTCTCAAGAGGCTTAGAACTCTGTTTTGATATGTCTATACCATCCTCTTCCATAACTTTTATGGCCAAAGGATGGACGTATCCTACTGGATTTGACCCAGCAGAGTATACTTCTACGTTCTTCCCAAATAGCTTTGCAAAATACTTGGCGTAGCCTTCTGCTATCTGACTTCTTGCAGAGTTACCAGTACATATAAACCCTATCCTCATCTTAGTACTCAAAAAGCTCTTTATGTAGAAAACCATCAAAGACCTTGCAGACGCTTCCTTCCAGAAACACCTCTTTCAGCTCATCATCAAAATCTATCTTCAGAACATCCCCACCTTTTGTCACAACATCTATTGGTTTATCCTTTACCAGCCTATTTTTATAACTTACAATGGCAGCGGCTGCAGCTCCAGTACCGCAAGAAAGGGTTTCACTCTCTACACCTCTTTCGTAGGTTCTGATGCTGATGCTCTTCCCAGATGTAACTTTTACAAAGGTGGCGTTAGTTCCATAGGGCTTAAACTCTTCATGGAACCTTATATTTCTTCCATACCTTACCACATCAAAATTTTCAATATCTTCAACCAGTACTACAAAGTGAGGTACTCCCGTGTTTATAAAGCTACCATCCAATTTTTCATCATTCATCCATACTGTTATATTCCTATAGCCATGTGACTGTGTAAGAAGAACTTTTACCCTTTTACCCTTTTCTAAAACTCTTGCTTTGACAACACCCACCAAAGCTTCGAACCTCACATCCTCTCCAGTTATACCGTTCTCGTAGGCAAACCTAACAGCACACCTTGAACCATTTCCACACATACCAGCAACAGAACCATCTGAGTTAAAGAATTGCCACTTGAAATCATTCTGTGGATCGTCTGGGTTTTCTATAAGAATTAGTCCATCTGCCCCAACCCCTGTATGTTGTGAGCAGACTTTTACAACAAACTCCTTCATGCCTATACCAAGAGCTTTTATAAACTCTTCAACCTCTCCCCTTCTGTTGTCAAAAACAACAAAGTCGTTCCCGGAACCGTGAAGTTTTACAAACCTCATACTTTAATTTTAGCTTAAATTATTATTTATGGACAGGAAAGAGGAGATACTGAGACTGATAGAGGAGGGTTATGATAACGTAAAGTCTCTTTCTCAGCACTTTGGCGTTTCTCTTATGACAATATACAGGGATGTAAGGGATCTGGAAAAAGAGGGGAAGATAGTAAGAAAGCATGGAGAGCTAAAACTTAAAAAGGAAGAAGCCAAAGACGAGAGGGTGGATGTCTGTTCTTACTGTACCAAGCAGGTAGATAAGAGGCTTGAGTTTATCTATCATCTAAAGGGGAGGAAGATAAAGGCCTGCTGTGCTCACTGTGGGCTTTTACTGTATAAGGATATAAAAGAGGACGATGTGGAGTCTTGTATGGCTTGGGACTTTATAACTGGAAATCCCATGAGCTGCTACTCTGCCTGGTATGTAATAGGGTCATCGGCTCTTCCATGCTGTAGTCCGTCAGCTATAGCTTTTGCTAACGTAGAGGATGCCCAAAAGTTTGCCAAGGGTTTTGGTGGTGTGGTTTTGGACTTTGAAGGGGCCGTCAAAGGAATAGTCGAGCTTATGAAAAGGGGCCAGAGGGTTGAGTTTGTAGCAAAATAGGATTCTGTGTACTTTCAATCAGCTTCCCTTTTGATGTTGTGAGACAGTTTTTAAATATACTGTCCTAACAGGGAATGGTATTTCTATACTCTCTTTGTCGTATCTTCTTTTTAGCCTTTTTATGAACTCGTGTTTTACCAAAAACTGAGCGTCTGGATCTGCGACTCTTAAGATGATGTTAAGGTTTATGCTAAAGTCTCCAAAGCTCGAGTACCTTATGAAGGGCTCAAATTCTGGGTCTGCTCCTTCCACAGTCCTTTGGACCTCTCTTGCCACCTCTACCGTTATGCTCTCCACCTTCTCAAGGTCAGAAGAGTAGCTTACGCCTATAGGGACAATCAGAACCATGGATGGCTCTGGTTTTCTGTAGTTTATTACCACCGAACTAACAAGCTTTGAGTTAGGCACCACAACGATGTTGTTGTCCCTTCTTTTAATGACAGTATTCATCCAAGTTATGTCCACAACAAAACCCTCCTCCCCATCTAACTTTATAAAATCCCCTATCTCTACCTGTCTTGATGCGATTATATTAAGCCCAGAAAAGAAGTTAGACAAAGTTCCTTGAAGTGCTAAAGAAACAGCCAAAGCACCTATGCCCAAAGTTGTTATAAAGTGTGTAACTGGAACACCTAAAAAGTTGAGTAAAGTTATTACACCAAGAGCTATTACAGTAGCTCTTATAAGAGCGTATATCAACGCCGTGGGTGGTAAAGATATATTAGACTTTTTTATGTACAGTCTTATAAGTCCTACAGTTAGCTCTGAAACTGCAAAGGTAAAAGAGATTATCAGCAAACCTTCTACAAGTTTTTCTAAAAGGGGTGCATATATTGTTTGTTTTTGTAAATGTTCAGAAAAATAAATAGCCAAATAGAGTGAAAGAGAGAGAATCCAAAGTACAGATGGTATCTTTACAGCTTTATGGAGAGTCTCAAATAAAGATATCCCTCTTAGCCTCTTTCTGAGAATGTGAAAGGTCAGATGGCGTAAGAAGAAAAAGAGAGAAGAGGAAACTAAGAAAACTATCAAAGGTGATACGTATACTTCCCAATACTTCAAAAATAATACCTCCCTTTTTTATAGAAGATTCTTGCCAGGATATAGCCAACCCCAAAACCTCCAATGTGGGCAAACCACGCAACACCCCCAAACTTGGCAAAGGGCAGAGTAAGAATGCCGTTTATAACCTGAATAATTATCCAAAGACCTATGAAAAAAACGGCAGGAACTTCCATAAAAGTCAGAACAAAGAACACTGGCACTAATGAAAGTATTCTTGCATAGGGAAACATCCAAAGGTATGCTCCCATGACTCCGCTTATAGCACCACTGGCCCCCACCATGGGCACAGATGTCCCACCTAAAAGGAAGCTGACGAAAGTTTGCAAAAAAGCTGCACCAGCACCAGACAATAGATAGAAAATAAGGTACTTTACCTTTCCAAGTCTGTCCTCCACGTTGTCTCCAAAAACCCAAAGGAACCACATGTTCCCTATGATGTGTAACCAGCTACCATGTAAAAACATATGCGTTAAAAGAGTGTAAGGTTTATGGAACACTTCGGCGGGAACAAGCCCATAGGAATAAACAAGAGCGTTCATTCTTTGCTCATCTAAGCCGGCTTCAAAAAGCCATACCAGGGAAGAAATAACTATCAAGGCTATATTCACAAGAGGAAAACTTCTACTCTTATTTATATCCCTTATTGGAATCATAAGAATAGTATAAGAAACTTCTCCAGCTCTGAAAACTTTAACAAATTCTTCACCAAAGCATATATTATATTCTTTTATATCATTGGAGGTTTTGTTATGACAAGGAAAGGAGCTGATATGGTTATAGAAGCTCTTAAGGAAGAGGGTGTTGAACATATATTTGGATATCCTGGCGGCGCCATAATGGAAGTGTACGATGCTCTTTACAGAGACGGAAGCATAAAACATATATTGACGAGGCATGAGCAGGGAGCTGGCCATATGGCAGAAGGTTATGCAAAAGCTACAGGAAAGGTTGGAGTTGCTATGTCTACATCTGGGCCAGGAGCAACAAACCTGGTTACAGCTGTAGCGGATGCTTACATGGATTCTGTTCCTGTTATCTTCATAACGGGGCAAGTACCAACGCATCTTATAGGAAATGACGCCTTTCAGGAGGTTGACATAGTTGGAATAACAAGACCTATAACTAAGCATAACTTCCTTGTAAAAGATATAGAATCCCTGCCACTTACAATAAGGCAGGCTTTTTATATAGCAAAGGCTGGAAGGCCTGGACCCGTTCTTATAGATATACCAAAGGATATAACTCAGAAGCTTTCTGATGTTATTATTCCAGATATGGAAAAAGTCATCAATTCCCTTCCAGGCTACAAACCCCATACAGAAGGAAATCCACAGCAGATAAAAAAGGCTGCAAGACTAATAATGGAGGCAAAGAGGCCTGTTCTGTATGTGGGTGGTGGTGCCATTCATGCGGAAGCCAGTAAAGAAATTTTGGAACTTGCAGAACTTATGAACATACCCGTAACCACCACAAACATGGGGAAGGGTGCTTTTCCAGAAACACATCACCTTTCACTCCACATGCTTGGAATGCATGGAACTTACTATGCCAACATGGCTGTTTACAACTGTGACCTTCTTATAGCAGTAGGGGCAAGGTTTGACGATAGGGTAACTGGTAAAGTAGAGGAGTTTGCTCCGCAGGCTACCGTTATACATATAGACATAGACCCTGCATCCATATCAAAGAATATAGTCGTTGATGTACCCATAGTAGGAGATGTAAAAATTGTCCTTAGAAAACTTATGGATGAGATAAAGAAGGAAGGTGCTAAGGTGCTTTTCTTAGATGAAAGGAATAAATGGGTAGAACAGATAAAAAGATGGAAAAAACTGCATCCTTTGACCTACAGAAACTCTGACAAAGTTATAAAGCCACAGTATGTTATAGAACAGATATGGTATGCAACAAAGGGGGATGCTATAATAGCAACTGGTGTGGGACAACATCAGATGTGGTCAGCCATGTTTTATAAGTATTCCTTCCCAAGGCAGTTCATAAACTCCGGCGGTCTTGGTACTATGGGCTTTGGATTGCCCGCAGGCATAGGAGCAAAGATAGGCAGGGAGGACAAAGAGGTTTTTGTAATAGATGGGGATGGCTCTTTTATGATGACCATGCAAGAGCTTATAACTGCAGTCCAATACCATGTGCCTGTAAAGGTAGCAATAATAAACAATGGATATTTAGGTATGGTGCGTCAGTGGCAAGAGCTCTTCTATGAAAAGCGGTATTCAGAAGTGGACCTTAGCGTACAACCAGACTTTGTCAAACTTGCGGAGGCGTGCGGTGCCGTAGGCCTTAGAGCTGAGAAACCATCAGAGGTGAGGGGAATAGTAGAGGAAGCTCTAAAAGTTCAGGACAAGCCAGTTGTTATGGACTTCCATGTGGACAGGGAGGAAAACGTCCTCCCTATGGTACCAGCAGGAAAATCTTACAAAGACATGATACTTGAAGATGGTAAAAAAGGTGTAGAAGCAGATACCATGTATCTTGTAGGTTGAGGTGAAAACCATGAGCGATACTGTTGGGAAAGCACAGATAGAGGCTGTAAAGGCCCCAATGCTTAGAGAGGTCAAGAAGGGTCAAACAAGAAAGCACATAATAACACTTCTTGTTAAGAATGAACTTGGCGTGCTTGCAAGGATAGCTACGCTCATAGCTGGCAAGGGATATAACATAGAAGGGTTATCCGTAGGCGAAACTCATGAGAAGGGAATTTCCCGCATGACCATCGAAGTCATAGGAGATGATGTGGTTATAGACCAGGTGGTCAAACAACTTAGGAAACTTGTAGATACCATAAAAGTTAGAGACCTAACAGATACGCCCCATGTGGAGAGAGAGCTTGCTCTAGTAAAGGTTCATACTGCCACACCTAGAGCAAGGGATGAAGTGCTAAGGCTTGTAGAGATATTCAGGGGGAAAATTGTAGATGTGTCTACAAGTACTTACACAGTGGAGATAACTGGCACAGAGGATAAAATAAAAGCTTTTATAGAGTTGGTAAGGCCCTATGGAGTAATAGAGATAGCAGGTACGGGGAAGGTAGCATTAAGGAGGGAGATATCAGGAATTGAGGAGGATTGATATGGATGTGCTCTCATACAAGAAAACCCATAAAGAGGTAATGGAATTTCCTGTTGGAGTGTTTGTGTTTGAGGAAGATTTTGAAAACCTCAGATACATAGGGGGGTATCAAGAAAAAGTCAAAAGGATTCTTTCAGTGGAGAACTTCAAAGGGAAGGAGGATACTATTATCAAAGTCCCAACGGTTGAGGATGATAGGGTAATTGTCTTTTACGTAATGGGACTTGGCAAAAAGGATAAAGTAGGGCTTGACCATTATAGAAGGGCTTCGGCCATATTTGTAAAAAGACTCAGAAAGGACAAGGTACCTAAAGCTTACCTTTACGCTGGAGAGGGTGTGGATTATAGAAAGACAAAAGCCATAACAGAAGGGCTCATCTTAGGAAATTACAGTTTTGATAAATACAAGACGAAAAAGGATGAGGAAGAACCCACAAAGGTGGAAAGCGTAAACTTATACGGAGGGGATGAAGAAGGTATAAAGGTAGGTAGTATACTATCTGAAGCTCAAAACTTTGCCAGGGACCTTGTAAACGAACCAGGCAACGTGATAAACCCCGTAACCTTAGCAAATATGGCTCAAAGGTTAGCAAAAGAGCACAACATGGGCTGTAAAGTTTACGACGAGAGAGAGATCCAAGGTATGGGAATGAATGCTCTCTGGAGCGTAGGCAAAGGCTCTTCTACTCCACCAAGGTTCATACATATCTTTTACAAACCAGAGGGGGAACCAAAGGACAGAATAGTTATAGTGGGAAAGGGGCTTACCTTTGACAGTGGAGGCCTCAACATAAAGACTGGTGACTACATGAGAACCATGAAAATGGATAAATCTGGAGCTTGCGCCCTGCTTGGAATCATGAAAGCTCTCTCTCTACTCAAACCAAACGTAGAGGTTCATGGGGTTATAGGAGCTGCAGAGAACATGCCAAGCGGTAGTGCTTACAGACCTGATGACATAATAAGAGCCATGAACGGAAAGACCATTGAAGTGGATAACACGGATGCAGAGGGAAGGATAACGTTGGCTGACTCTCTTTCGTACGCTTCCAACATAAAGCCATCTGCCATCATAGACTTAGCAACGCTTACGGGTGCGTGCATAGTTGCTCTTGGTGAATACACAGCAGGCCTTTTTACCAATGACGATGAGCTTGGTGACCTTCTTCTGACAGTGTCCAAGGAAACAGGAGAAAGGCTATGGAAACTACCTATGGATGATAAAAGGCTCAGGGAAAAGCTGAAAAAATCTGATGCAGATGTTGTGAATACAGGTGGTAGATATGGAGGTGCTATAACGGCTGCCATGTTTTTGGAAGAGTTCGTAGGCGAGGGTATAAAATGGGCCCATATTGATATTGCTGGGCCAGCTTACCTTAAGGAAGAATTTGGATACTACTCAAAAGGTGCAACGGGCTTTGGTGTTAGAACATGTATTGAGTACATACTCGGGCTAGAAAAGGCCAAGCTTTAATAGAGGCTGTTTCAAAAATCCCATGATAAAATTATAGACAATGAGCAAAATAATTATATCTGCAAAGCTCATCCTTTCTAACAAATAGGATGTAAAACTTCTGGAAGGCGTTGGTGGGCGTTGGTGCATAAATAACCCTATGGTATAGTGTTGTATAGGGCTGAGGGTTGTGTGTGTTAAGATAATGAAGTGTTGTGGTTGGAGTTTGTGTTGAAAGCCTTTTTGCAAAAGCAGAAGATATAACAAAAAATAAAATTATTTTCTTAAACATCTAAGCGTTCCCCAAATTGGCCAATTAAAGGTAAAGGTTTCATCGTACCACGTATCACATTTATGATCCCAATAATTGATAGTATTACCCATAGAAACCAGCCAAAAAAAGCAACAATCCAACCAAAAAAGGGAATCCAGCTTATAAAGAAAGTGGCAACTTCGCAGAGAAAAAGGGCAAAGCCCTGGCGCACATGAAATCTGACAAATTCATCCTCCTTATTACCAATCAACAAAGGTATCAAACAAAGAATTCCTATATAACTTAGAATAGCTAAAGGATCAATTTTCCTATCTTCCCTTACATCTCCCATCGTCCTTCACTCCTCCATTTTTTTTAATTCCATTACACAAATGTTATTAACACACTTTAGCACAAAATGCCCAGCAAAGCCAGTACAAAAATCAGGGCATTGTTTTGAAGTATCAATGAACTGTTTGTTGCCAAAGGCACATTGTCCTGTTTCCTTATCAACTCCACAGGCACAATCAGCGTCTGTTTGACAATGCTTTTTTGAAATATCTGCGGATAGTTGTTGCTGTCTTTTCGATACTCCATTACAATTTTTTGAATCCTTATTAGTAAAATCAGACAATCCCTCATTCATACTAA
>JBKBPE010000050.1:0-8774 GCA_046293375.1 Aquificaceae bacterium | reverse complement strand
CCATCTTTCAGCTAAGTCTGGAACTGGCTTCATAGTCTTTACATCCACCTTTGTCAACCCGGTAAAGAGGTGGTCTAAAACAGCCGTGGATGTTGTTTCTTGGGCAACGACTGGGTTCAGTGTTTTTGGGTCACCGTTCAGTACAAAGTACATAACCCCTCCCTCCTTACCCTTCTTTACTTCGAACTCTGAAGGATTCAGCCTTATGAACCTAACACTTCCAGCTGTAGGAGAGGAAGAAAGATAAAAGGGTAGAAAGGCTCCCAACACAAAGAGCATAGCAAGGATAGCTCCTATCATCTTAGACCTTATATTATCATATGATCTTGATCCTGTACCTTACTTGTTGTTTTTATAGCTTTTAATCATATATTATATTAATCTAAACCTTAAGTCGTTATAAGGAGGATAGCATGACTTTTGATTTGACTGTTAAGGTTGGTGGTGAAGGTGGAGAAGGTGTCATTTCTACTGGTGATTTTTTGACCGAAGCTGCCGCAAGAGCCGGTTATTATGTAGTTAATTTTAAAAGCTTTCCTGCTGAAATAAAAGGTGGCTATGCGCAGTCAACAGTTAGAATTTCAGACAGAAAACTTTATACAACGGGCGATAGCTTTGATATTTTATGCTGTTTCAATGGGGAAGCTTACGAATTCAACAAAAAACATCTAAAGCCTGGCACAGTCTTAGTTTATGACTCTTCCGATTTTGAACCAGAGGATCACGATGGTGTAGTGGTCTACCCAGTTCCCTTGTCCTACCTGGCAAAGGATGTTATTAAGGCGTACATAACAAAGAACGTAATAGCTCTTGGTGTTTTATGTGAGCTTTTCCGTATACCTGTACAATCAATAAAGGACTCTATAAGAGCTAAGTTTCTCAGAAAAGGTGAGCAGGTTGTAGATTTAAACTACAGAGCTATTGAGTTAGGAGTGAATTACGTTAGGGAAAATCTTAAAAAGGTCGACGGGTACCTTTTCCCACCCCCAGGAGAACCAAAAAATGTGGTCATAATGGAAGGTAACCAAGCGGTGGCAAAGGGTGCTGTGGTTGCTGGTTGTAAATTCTACGCAGCCTATCCCATAACACCAGCGACAACGGTTGGAAATTACATAGTTGAAGACCTGATAAAAGCTGGTGGATGGCTGTATCAAGCGGAAGATGAAATAGCATCCTTAGGAATGGCTCTTGGTGCTTCCTTTGCTGGTGTAAAAGCCATGACTTCGACCTCTGGGCCTGGGCTATGCCTCATGACAGAGTTCCTCTCATATGCTGGGATGACTGAGCTTCCAGTAGTTATAGTGGATGTTCAAAGGGTTGGACCGGCAACTGGTATGCCAACAAAGCATGAGCAAGGAGATCTATACCATGCTGTTTATTCGGGCCATGGAGAAATACCAAGGGCGGTTCTTGCACCAACAGATGTCGAAGAGAGCTTTTATCTAACAGTAGAAGCTTTTAACCTTGCAGATAAGTATCAGATACCAGTTATAGTTTTGACAGATGCATCCCTTTCCCTAAGAGCAGAAGCTTTTCCAACGCCAGTAGTTAAGGACATAAAAGTGATAGATAGGTGGGTTTATAAGGCAGGAGAGGACCAAGAAGGCAAGTTCAGAAGAGCCGGAAGATTCCTAAGATACTCCTTATCCACAGAGGACGGAATAACTCCCATGGGTATACCAGGAGACCCAAATGCCGTACATGCCATAACAGGACTTGAAAGACAGGAGAACTCAGACCCAAGAAACCGGCCAGATATAAGGACATGGCAAATGGAGAAGAGATTCAAAAAGGTCAAAAAACTTTTGGAAGAGGATGCAGAGAGGTTTTATGAAACAGACTCTCCCTTTGAGAGAGCAGACGTAGGAGTTATCACATGGGGTCTTACAGCATCAGCCACAAAGGAGGCTGTAGAAAGGCTAAGGAGCAAAGGTAAAAAGATAAACGCCCTATATCCTAAACTTCTTTGGCCTCTGAAGGTTTCCATAATACAGGATTTTGCAAAGAGGTGCGAAAGAATAGTTGTACCAGAAAGCAACTGGAGTGGTCAGTTGGCAACCCTTCTTAAGGCAGAAGCTAGCATAAGGCCAATAAGCTACTGTGTATACAGGGGTGAGCCTTTTATACCAAGGGAGATAGAGGAGTTTATTGAATATGTGTTTGAGAATCCAAGCCTTGAAGAGGGAGTATTAACACCGTCAGACCTTTACGGTGAGAAGGCTTACGGATTGATATGAAAGGAGGTAAAAGATGACAGAACTTCAACTAAAGCCAGCAGATTACAAGAGCGACGTGGAGCCAACATGGTGTTCGGGTTGTGGTGACTTTGGCGTTGTAGCAGCCTTAACAAAAGCTTACTCGGAGCTCGGGCTCAAACCCGAGAACATAGTTTCTGTATCTGGCATAGGATGCTCCTCAAGGCTTCCACTTTTTGTGAAAAACTACTCTGTTCATGCCCTGCATGGAAGAGCCATACCAGTTGCAGTAGGCATTAAGTTGGTAAGGCCAGACCTAACAGTTATAGTAGAAACTGGAGATGGAGATATGTTTTCCATAGGTGCTGGACACAATCCCCATGTTGCAAGGAGAAATATAGACATAACTGTCATATGCATGGATAATCAAGTATATGGTCTTACAAAGAACCAGGTATCCCCAACTTCAAGGGAGGGGCTCTACGGTTCTTTAACTCCCTATGGTTCTATAGATAGACCAGTAAACCCAGTAGCCACGATGCTATCTTACGGCGCAACCTTTGTAGCACAGACCTATGCAGGAAACTTAAAGCATATGACAGATACCATAAAGAGAGCTATACAGCATAAAGGTTTTTCCTTTGTAAACGTAATATCTCCCTGCCCAACCTTTAACAGGGTAGATACTTTCCAATATTACAAAGGAAAGGTAAAGGATATAAACGAGCAAGGACATAACCCATCTGATTACAGAAAGGCCCTTGACTTGGCCTTTCATGACTTGGACCATTACTACGACCCAAATGCACCCGTGCCCATAGGTGTGTTCTATTCTTCCCAGATGGAAACTTACGATGATAGGATGATATCTGTAAAGAAGAGATACAAACCAGTAGAGGATTTACAGAGATTTGTGGATGCCTGTAAGCCAAAAGCGATATGAACTACAAAGATTTAGACCTTTCCTTTAGAGATTTTTATGGAGAGAGTTTTGATACTATGAGCTTTGTTGGCTCCACTTTAACCTGTGCAAGGTTCGTTGAATGTTCCTTCTTTAACGTAGACTTCTCCGATGCCTTTCTTGGAGAAGCTGTGTTTGAAAACTGTACCATTGAAAAGGGTAGGTTTAATAATACCAACTTACAACGGGCTAAGTTCAAGGATACTATCATCAAGACATCTATCTTCTCTGGCTCTTTCCTTGGTCAAGCTCTCTTCGAAAGATGTAACGTTGGAAATACAGACTTTTCTAACTGTCAACTCCCTGACGCTCAGTTCCTTTCCTCTTCTCTCCTTTCCATATCCTTTAGGGACTCTTATGCAAAAGGCTCAAGCTTTGAGCTCTCAAGCCTTGAAGATATAGATTTTAGTAACGCAGACTTAAGAAAGGCTTCCTTTGGTAATACGAAGTTTCTAAAAATACTTGATGATGGTGTGCTTTTCTATGGTAAAAAACCCTGGGATGGCAAATCTACCAATCAATCGTGGAGTGAGTTTGAAAGTCATGGAATTGATTGATAAAATATTAAACAGATGGTTTACTCGCTTATAAATTACCTAAGTTTAATAAGTATAGGCCTAAGTGGGCTTTCCATAATATTTGGGTTTTTTCTGATAAAAGCTGGCAAAAGAGACCTTCACAAAAAAGCCATGCTAACAGCATCCTTTCTTGCTTTGGTGTTTGTAGGTTTATACTTGCTAAAAAACGCTCTCTTCCCACCGTCCAAGTACGAAGGCCCTTATAGAAACCTATTCCTGTTTGTACTGTGGTCTCATACCGCTTTAGCTGTGGTAAACTTTCCCCTTGCAGTAATAACCTTGAGATATGCTCTTAAGGGCACTTTTGAAAAACACAGAAAAGTAGCACCCCTCACAGCTGCTGTTTGGATATACGTTGCCTTTACAGGCTGGCTCATATACATATTTATGCAATGGCTAAATGTGTGATCAGAGCCCCTTCTCTTTACACTTGCTGCATACTCCAAAGATCTCTAACCTGTGAGTTATTGGAGTAAACTTGTGTTCTTCACAAACTACATCCTGAAGCTTTTCTATTTCTTCTTTGTAAAACTCCACGATACTACCACACTTTACACATACAAGATGTTCATGATGGGGCTTCCCTGCTATGAACTCGTATATGGTCCTGTTGCCAAGCTTTATTACCTCTCTTATGGCGCCGAATTCCTGAAGCAGCCTTATGGTCCTGTAGATGGTTGATCTTGATGCAGTTCCCCTGTCTGAACTTGTTATCCACATAACCAGTTGCTCTATCTCAAAGTGTGTCCCGTAGTTTGCTATCTTTTCTATCAGGTCAACCCTCCCTTTTGTTACCTTATATCCCTTCTGCCTCAAAAACTGCTCAAACTGTCTGCCAAGTTCTTTAGTATCCATAAAGTTAATATAATCCAAATGAATATCATTTGCAATAATGAATGTTTATAATTTATAAAAACAAGCTTATTCCAGCCACACCGTAAGCTCCATTCTTGTAACACGGCTTTATCTTCTCCCAATCTATACCACCTAAGGCATACACTGGTATACTAAGCGTACGGCATACATCCTGTAAAAGAGCAAGCCCAATGGGTTCTACTTCAGGATGTGAAGAAGTTTTAAATATGGGGCTTAAAGTTATAAAATCAGCGCCTTCGCTTTGAGCATAGAGAGCAGAATCTAAACTGTGAGCAGAAAACCCCACAATAAGCTCTTTTTTTATCCTTTTTACACAGGACGGAGGAAGCCCATCTTGTGGAAGATGAACTCCATCAGCTTCCACAGCCAATGCTATATCAACCCTTTCGTTTATAAAGAGCATGGCCGAATACTTGCTTGTTATTTTCTTCACATTGATCGCTTTTTCGTAATACTCCTTGGTGCTCAGCTTCTTTTCCCTTAGTTGTACCATCTTTACTCCCCTGTCAAGTACTCCTTTGAGGGTTTGAAAAAAATCCTTCCCGTACCTCTCACTATCTGTTATGGCATAAAGTTTTGGCAAAGTGCTCATAGAATGATATAATATAACTTCAAGCCGGAGTGGCGGAATTGGCAGACGCGCTGTCTTGAGGGGGCAGTGCCCGTGAGGGCGTGCGGGTTCGACTCCCGCCTCCGGCATTTGAAGAATGGGAGTAATAAAACATAGCTTAACTTTCTCTTTGGCTACCTTTCTTAGCCGTATCTTTGGATACGTGAGAGATGCCATCATAGCTTACTACTTTGGAGCTTCTCAGATTACGGATGCCTTTTTTATAGCTTTCAGACTTCCCAACACTTTTAGGCGTCTGCTTGGAGAAGGTGGCTTTAATGCGGCCTTTATCCCCATATATGCAAGAAGGAAAGATAAAGAATTCTTGTCTTCAGCCTTCACCTATTACGCTTTGGCAAATATTTTAATAACCCTTTTGGGTATACTTTTGTCCGAGCACATAATTACGTTAATAGCCCCAGGTATAAGAGGCAGGCCTTACTTTGAACTTGCAGTTTTTATGTCAAGATGGCTGTTCACTTACACCCTTTTTGTAGGTCTTAGCTCCTTTTTTATGGCCGTACTAAACACAAGAGGGGTCTTTTTCATACCAGCCTTTGCTCAGGCGGTTTTTAACATATTCTTTTCCTTTTTGGTTATACTCTTTGCTAAACATTTTGGCTATTACTCTCTTATAGTTGGCGTTCTTCTGGGTGGTGTAGCTCAGCTTCTTTTCAACCTACCTTCTTTTCTGAAGTTAGGCACTGGGTTAAGAATATCTCTGAAGATAGATGAAGATATGATCCTGCTGGTCAAAAGGCTTTTTCCAGCTCTTTTAGGATTTGGTGTGGCTCAACTTTCCTTCTTTATAGATACCTTTTTAGCATCCTTTCTAACAACGGGTTCTGTCTCTTATCTTTACTATGCCAACAGACTATTCCAACTCCCGTTGGGTGCTGTGTCTGTCGGTGTGGCAAACTCCTTGCTATCTGTAATATCTGGTGGTGGAAATGCTAAAGATAACACTCTTTTAGCTTTCAGGTTTATCCTTCTCGTATCCATTCCTGCAAGCTTTGGCCTTCTTGTCATGTCTGACTACATAGTGGCCTTCCTTTATGGTAGGGGAAGGTTCAAAGGGGAAGATATACTCGTTTCTTCTGTAGTTTTAAGGGCTTACGCTCTTGGTTTAGTTTTCTTTTCCCTTCAAAAGGTTATAAGCAGTATCTTTTTCGCAAAAGGAGACACAAAAACACCAGTAAAAGCTTCCTTTGTGTCAATCTTATCTGAAGGTATTTCTGCTTGCTTCTATACTTTTTTCCTTGGATGGGGGGCTGTTGGCTTATCTCTTGGCACATCTACATCCTCTTTTATAGGGTTTTCATACCTTTTTCTTAGAGCAAGGGGAAATGGTGTGCATATAAAGGATGTTTTAAGTATCCTGCCAAAACCTTTGGTAGCTTCGCTCATTATGGTAGTTACAGTGCTCTTTATGAAACACTTTCTCGCAAGGCCTGAATATACGCTGATTATAGTACCAGTAGCTATGGTGGTTTATTTTATTGCATTAATGTTCCTCAAAGAATCTTTATCACTTTTGGCTTTCAGCAGATTTAATGGCCTTGTTAAGAAGAAGACTGGCCCTTGATGCTCTCCTGCTTGCTTCTCTTTTATGTATAATACCCTTAGATGCCGTATGATATATAAGGCTTATAACTTCTGGCAGAAAGGACTTGGCTTCTTCAAGCTTTCTGGCGTTTACCAAGTCTCTTAGCCTTCTGATGTATGTCCTCATCTTAGAAAGATGGTATCTGTTCCTAACCCTTCTTTTGGCATCCCTTCTTACACGTTTTTCTGCCTGTTTTGTGTTGGGCATACACTACCTCCTAAAATTTTTTAGGCGACGGGCGGATTTGAACCGCCGTGAAAGGGATTTGCAGTCCCTCGCCTAGCCGCTCGGCCACGTCGCCTGATTATAAAATAAAATTATAACCTATTTCTGTTGATTATTGACTGTGCAAGACCCAAACTTATAAGAGAGAAAAGCAGGTTTGAAGCTCCATAGCTTAAAAGAGGCAAGGCAATACCCTTTGGGGGGAGAAGGTTTACTGCCATGGCAGTGTTATAAAAAAAAGAAAGGGAGAAGTTTAAAGAGATGCCAAATAATGTGAGCTTACCAAAGTTTTCCCTCGTTCTGTATGTATAATAAAAGAGCCTACCTATAAACAGAGAGTAAAGAAGCATGACGGAAGACAGCCCAATGAAACCAAACTCCTCTCCTACTAGGGATATTATATAATCTGTATCCGCAACTGGCAAAGATCCCATCTTTTGCACACCTTGACCAATCCCCACACCAAAGAATCCACCATGAGCTAAGCCAAAGAGAGACTGTACTATCTGGTATCCAAGCTCGTCTGGGTCTGCAAAAGGGTCCTTCCATGCAGAGAGTCTGTCTTGTACATAGCCAGATTTTGATGTGAGTATATATAGGATAAAAAGACCAAACATAACTATTATTGGTATATAGACCCTTTTTGGTACACCACCCACATAGAAGATAATCCCAGCAACTAAGAGAATGAAAATAGCACCACCTTTGTCTGGTTGAAGGAAAATAAGAAAAGCATTGATAAGAACTATAAAGGATGCCCAGAAGAGATATCTCCATTCTTTAAGCGTTCCCTTCTCCACAATGTAGTAAGCTACAAAGATAACCAAGGCCAATTTGGCAAACTCAAGTGGCTGGAGGCTTGTACCCACAATCCATCTGTTTACAGGTATATGCATTAGGTACTTTTTCAAGACAACAAAGAAAAGGGATGTGGTAGACATCAGAACCAAAGCATAAACTATTTTTTTATTTTTCAACACTCTGTAATCAAACCGCTTTGCCATCCTGTCAGCTAAAAAGAGTCCAAGTAAGAAGGTTATAAGCTGAATGATGGGTTTTTTGTATATGCTGACCTCTTTGTACTTATCAAAGATATAAGGTACTACGTTGGAACTTATAAGAGCTGTTTCACCAACAATGAAGAGAGCAAATACTGGATAAAGGGTCCATCTGTCCATAACTTAAGTTTAAATGAAGAAGAGGGCGTAAACAAAGCCTACGACTATTCTGTAAGCTCCAAAGGGAAGGAAGGAGTGCTTTGATATAAAGTTAAGAAAAGTCCTTACAGTAATGATAGCACTGACAAAAGCTACTATAAAACCTACGCTGAGCGTATACCAGTCATTGCTTGCATAGGATTGATGGGACTTATACAGGTCGTAGACCGTTGCTATGAGCATTGTAGGGATCGCAAGCATAAAAGAAAATTCAGCAGCCAACTTTCTGTGAAGGCCCAGGAACATACCACCTATTATGGTGGAGGCAGACCTTGAAACGCCTGGTATCATGGCAAGAGATTGAAAGAGGCCTATAAAAAATGCCCTTTTTAGGCTAAGGTCTTTTACATCACCTATATAGCAGAATCTCTGACAGAATCTATCAGCAGAAAGCAAAAATATACCACCAATTACCAAAGAGGTTACAACTACCTTATCGTTTCCTATAAGGTATGTCTTTATGAACTTATAGAAGACAAATCCTAAAAACCCAGTTGGTAAAAAGG
>JBKBPE010000049.1:7488-8876 GCA_046293375.1 Aquificaceae bacterium | reverse complement strand
ACGGGTTCTAAGTTCTTTATAGTGTCAAAGAGCTCTTCTTCCCCTTCTTCTGTCTTTGGTGGAAAGAACTCAAAGGATACGCTAAACATTCCCTGCTTTAGTACTTCTCCTATCTTCAAAAAATACCTCCATAAGGCCTATGATCTTCATCTTACATGGTGATGGGGATCTCAAAAACACAGACAGGGCACCTATCAGTTTATCTATATCCTTCCCATGGTCTTTACTGAACTTGTAGAGGTACTCAAGAGAACTTTCCACTTCATGAAGGAGTTTTCCTTCTGAAAGCACATCCTCTAGGCTTTTCCCCTTCTGAAAAGACCTCAGCACCTTCACTATCTTACTTATAAGGTCATCCCTTGTCTTTCCCCATCTTATATCCGTATAGTCTTTTATCACCCGATAAAAAACCTCAAGAACTTGTTCCATCTACTTGCTTAGTTCCTGAATGTCCTTTATAAGCCTGTCTACCTCTATGGCTGGCATGGTAAGAGTCCTTATGGTACCCCTTGACCCAAGCTCTATAGCCATCTTAACTATTGTGTCGTTATCTGGGGCTTCCAGTATGTTCACAAAATCGTAGGGGCCCATAACAGCATACTGAGCTATCAGTTTTACACCAAACCTTTCCATGATTTCTCTGTCCACTTCTCTTATCCTCTCTGGTTTGTGCTTGAGCGTTTTCATACCTTCGTCCGTCAGTGTGGTCAGCATAACAAACAGTGGCATGTTAACACCTCCTAAAGTTTTTCTTAGGATATATTTTACTCCCTATGAAGGTCGAAGAAGGCTTTTTACTAAAAACGAACTTAAAACCTGCTGGGGATCAACCAAGAGCCATAAGAGAGCTCCTTGATAACTTGGAGGATGGAGTAAAGGAGCAGGTTCTCTTGGGAGCTACTGGTACAGGCAAAACCTTCACTCTTGCCAATGTAATAGCTCAGTACAACAGACCTACATTGGTGATAGCACACAATAAGACCTTAGCGGCCCAACTCTACAGAGAGTTAAAAGAGCTCTTTCCTGAAAACAGGGTCGAATACTTCATATCTTATTATGACTATTACCAGCCCGAGGCCTACATACCAGAGAAGGACCTTTACATAGAGAAGGATGCTTCCATAAACGAAATTCTTGAAAGATACAGGCATTCTGCTACCATTTCTGTTTTGGAAAGGAGGGACGTTATTGTGGTGGCTTCGGTATCTTGCATATACGGTCTTGGCTCTCCAGATGCCTACTATTCACTGAGGGTTCATCTAAAGGTTGGTGAGAGGATAAGCATAAGTAAGCTATCAAGAAGGCTTGTGGGGATAGGTTACGAGAGAAACGATTATGCTTACAAAAGGGCTAGCTTTTCTGTAAAGGGTCATGCTCTTGATGTTATT
>JBKBPE010000049.1:0-7478 GCA_046293375.1 Aquificaceae bacterium | reverse complement strand
TGATGAGATAGAGACCATAAGCCTTGTAGATGTGTTAAACAGACACGAGCTTGAGAAACTCCAATCTATAACTTTGTTTCCAGCATCGCACTACATAGCGCCAAAAAGCACATTAGAGTATGCTTTGGTACAGATAGAGAGAGACCTCAATGAGAGGATTTTGTTGTTAAGGTCCCAAGGTAAGGAAGTAGAGGCCAAAAGGCTTTACCAGAGAACCATGTACGATATTGAAATGATAAAAGAGATAGGACACTGCAAAGGTATAGAAAACTATTCAAGGTACTTTGATGGCAGAAAACCAGGAGAACCACCCTTTACACTTCTTGACTATTTCCCAGAGGATTTCTTGCTTATAATAGATGAGTCTCATGTTACGGTCCCTCAGATAAGGGCCATGTACAACGGGGATAGGTCCAGAAAGGAAAAGCTTGTGGATTATGGATGGAGGCTTCCATCTGCCTTGGACAACAGACCCCTAAAGTTTGAGGAGTTTTTAGAGAAGACAAACCAAGTTATCTATGTGTCTGCTACACCTGGAGACTGGGAGGTACAGAGGAGTAAAGGAATGATAGTAGAACAGGTCGTAAGACCCACGGGTCTTTTGGACCCAGAGGTGGAGGTGAGAAGCACAAAGGGGCAGTTGGAGAATCTACTTATGGAGGTTCAAGGGAGGAGAAAGAGGGGAGAAAGAGTTTTGGTACTCACTACAACAAAGAGGCTTGCAGAGAATGTGGCTGATTACCTTACGGATAGGGGCATATCGGCAAAGTACATACACTCAGACTTGGATACTATAGAGAGAGCCAGGGTAGTAAAAGAGCTTAGAGAAGGTAGCATAGATGTAATAGTGGGGGTTAACCTTTTACGTGAGGGTTTAGACCTTCCTGAGGTTTCCCTTGTGGCTGTATTGGATGCTGATAAAGAAGGCTTTTTAAGAAGCTATACATCTCTAATACAAACGATAGGAAGGGCGGCGAGGAATTCTAACGGAAAAGCTATACTTTATGCAGACAGAATAACTGAGTCTATGAAAAGAGCCATAGAGGAAACTAACAGAAGAAGGAAAAAACAAGAGAAGCACAACCAGGAACATGGCATAACACCAAAGAGCATAGTAAAACCAGTAAAGGAACTTCTTGCCATCGAGGAGCTGGACTACGTTAAGGTACCAGCTAATCTGCCCAAGGGGATAAAGAAGGAGGAAGACCTTATAGAAAGGATAAACAAACTGGAAAAGGAAATGATGGAGCATGCCAAAAAATGGGAGTTTGAAAAAGCTGCAAAACTAAGGGATGAGATAAAACATCTTAGAGAACTCCTAAAACTTGTATAATACCTTCATGGCACACAAGTTTGACCCTTCAAAGCTACAGAAGTTGGATGACCCATCAAGGCTTGAGGTTTTTGACCCGGCTAAGGGTTTAAAGGGGTTTGGATTGGGGAAGGGAATGAGAGCTCTTGATGTGGGGACGGGCGCAGGCTTTTATATTCCTGACCTTTCTAAGGCTGTTGGTGAGGAGGGTAAGGTTTATGCTATAGACATAGAGCCAGTGGCAATAGAGTATGCAAGGAGAAAGGTAGAGAATCTAAGACTTTCCAACGTAGAAGTTCTCCAATCTGAGGAGAATCGTATACCCCTGCCCGATGGGACAGTAGATTTTATCCTCATGGCCTTTGTCTTTCATGAGCTTTCTGAACCTTTGGAATTTTTAAAGGAGCTCAGAAGGATCTCCAAAAAAAATGCTCATCTCAGTATAATAGATTGGAAGAAAGAGCAGAGAGACAAGGGACCACCACCAGAAGAGGTATATTCCGAATGGGAGGCGGAGCTGGTACTAGAAGAAGCTGGGCTAAAGGTAGGAAGAACCATAGAAGTGAGTAAGTACGCTTACGGAATTTATGCCATCTTTTAGGTGAATTACCCTGGTAGCGCAAAAGGAGATTAAACATGAACAGAAGCTTTGACCTTGTTATCTTGGGAGGTGGAGCAGGTGGTTTTGCTTCTGTTATCAAGGCAGAGGAACTTGGAGCTAAAACACTTATGGTAAATGCTGGATTACCAATTGGTGGAACTTGTGTTAATGTAGGGTGTGTACCCACTAAAAGGCTGTTGTACATGGCTGAAGTTTTACAGTTGGAAAAGAACAAAAAGTTTGATGGTATTGAAATGGGAATAAGAAAATTCGACTTTTCAAAAGTTATTCAAAGTGAATTAGAACTTGTAGAAAGGATGAGAGAAGAAAAATATGTAAAAGTGATTGAAAGTTTAAAAAATGTAAAGTTTATTGAAGGTTATGCAACCTTTATTTCAAAGAATGAAATAAAAGTAAACGGAGAAATATACAAAGGTAAAAAGTTCATCATTGCTACAGGCTCAAGAACAACTATTCCACCCATTGAAGGAATAAAGGAAACAGGATTTATAACTCATATTGAAGCATTGAAAATAAAAGAATTACCAAAAGAGCTTTTAATAATTGGTGCAGGTCCTCTTGGGCTTGAATTTGCTCAGATGTTTTCAAGATTTGGCTCAAAGGTAACTGTTCTTGAACTATTGCCAAGTATTTTTATGCCTGGTGAAAGAGAAATTGTCAAGAGGCTTGAAAGAATTCTCTCCGATGAAGGAATTACTATAAAAACAAATGTTCGGGTAAAAAGGGCTTTTAAAGAAGGGGATAAAAAAGTTTTAGAGTATAGTTTTTTAGAAGGAAGACAGGAGATAGTTGAAAGGGTTTCTGGTGATGAAATATTATTAGCTACTGGTAGAATCCCAAATACAGATGGACTTAATTTAGATGTTACAGATGTAAAAGTAGATAAAAGAAAAGCAATTATTGTTAATGAGTTCTTACAAACTACAAATGAAAACATCTATGCCGCTGGTGATGTTATAAACCTTCCTTTAAGGTTAGAAACAACAGCGGGAAGAGAGGGTACCATTGCAGCAGAAAATGCTTTAACTAACTCAGAAAAGTCTATTGACTATGATCTGGTTCCCTATACAATTTTTACAGACCCAGAGCTTTCTGGAATTGGACTAACGGAAGAAAGACTAATGGAAAAGATAGGAAGATGTTCTTGCAGAACGGTTAATTTTTCTAATGTTCCAAAGGCAATAATTAGAGAAAGGACAGAGGGTATGATAAAGATGGTTGTTCATCCTGATACAAAACAAGTTCTTGGTGTTCACATTCTTTCACCAAACGCTAGTGAAATTATCGCTCAAGCGATGTTAATTGTTAAGAACAATATGACAGTTCATGATATAATTGAAACTTTACCCATATTCCCTTCCTTTTCAGAGGCTATAAAACTATGCGCCCTTTCCTTTATAAGTGATATATCAAAACTTTCTTGCTGTGTTTGATGGGAATGATAATCGAGCTTGTTCTTATCTGCTAAAATAGTACAAATATGTGGTTTAAAGATGAGCTTGGTAAAGAAGGTATAACCATAGAAGACAGGTATATGATATATTCCTCGAAGGATACCACTTACATCATACCTTACTCTCACATAAGAACAATAGAAGTGAAAGGAAACAAGCTTACAATCTATACAGGTGGTGTAGAAAGAATGGTTATAACCATGAAGGATGAGAACACTGCCAAACTTCTCTTGGAAGCTGTACTCACCGGGATAGAAAAGATCTATCTAAAGTGATCCGCCAGCTATTGCTGGTACTATGGATATAACATCACCATCCTTCAGCTCGTTGTCTATGCCCTTGAGGAATCTTATGTCTTCATCGTTCAGATAAAGGTTGACAAACCTCCTTAACTCTCCCTTCTCATCCAAGAGTCTCTCTTTAAAACCAGGAAACATGGAATCCAGCTTTTCTATAGCTTCTCTTACATTTTTTGCTTCTACCTGAACTTCACCCTGCCCGTTGGCTATCCTTCTAAGCGGTGTGGGAATTCTCACTGTAACGGCCATTCCTTTAACCTCCATTTTATATTATAGCTCCTCTCCATAAGCTCTGTAAAGGACTTCTATAGGATGAAGGGGTCTTTTGCTCGTACCAAGCTCTATCTGGTTGCTGGCAAGGGGGCAGTCAGAAACAAAGATGTCTGCTTGAAATGTCTTTAGCTCTTCAAAAAGTTTCGATCCTACTTTATAAGCCATCTCAAAGGTCTCCTTTTTTACGCCAAAGGTCCCATCGTGTCCAGAGCATCTCTCCACTATCCTAACCTTCGTGTTGGGAATTAGCCTCATCAAAGCAGCAGCCCTATAACCTACGTTTAGGGATTTAAGATGACAAGGTATATGGTAAGCGATGTTTCCAATGGGGTTTTTAAAGTCAGTGTTTAGCCTTCCTTCTTCCTTTAGTTTCCAAAGATATTCATGCACGTCGTAAACCTTCTCAGAAACGGAACTTACGTCTGGGTCATTTGGCAGGAGAAGGGGATACTCGTACTTGACCTGGAGTGCACAAGTTGGAACTGGAAATACTATACTGTAGCCCTTTTCTATGTAAGGCTTTAGTCTCTCTACATTGAACTTGGCTTTTTTAATAACTGAGTCTATGTCCCCTATGTCAAAAAAGGGTATACCGCAGCATTGTTGCTCAGGAACCTCTAAGAGTATGTCGTTCTTCTCCAGAACCCTAACAAGAGCTTTGCCTTTTTCAAGGTAGTTGTAATTAAGAAGGCAAGTATGAAAAAGAACTGCCTTCCCGTTCTCTCCCTTTACCCTTTTCCTATTCTTCTTAAACCAGCTTAAGAAGCTTTCACTGTTAAAGGAAGGAAGCTTGGCCCTTCGGTCCACACCTATAAGGTTTTCCAAGATAACTCTGACAAGTCTTGACCTGTTTAATAGATTTACAAAAGAGGAGAAGGGTAATGATATCTTGCCCATCAGGTCTGTATTTAATAGAAGTTTATCTGTGAACTTTACACCGCTTTTTTTGAACTTCCAGATTTTGTATCTTAAAGATAGATGAGGAAAGTCTATTCTCCATTCATGGGGTGGCGTATAGGGACATTTAAAGTAGCATTGCTTACAGTGGAAGCAAAGCTCTAAGGGTTTTGCTAGTTCTTCTTTTGTAAGGGCGCTGACATCGTCATCGTGCTTATCAACTGCATCAAAAAGCATCGGGAAAGAAGGACAATAGGGCATACACATCCTACAATCCTTACACTTGGAAAAGACTCTTCTTACCTCCCCCCAAAGAGCTTCCTCATCCAAGAACCTGGGGTCTTTAATATCAAAGTTAAAGTCTTTTACACCACCTAAGGCAATATCTTGCATACCTACCTCCTTTAGAATTTATATTATATGCAAAATACTTGCATCTGCCAATTTGAAGTAAGACTATGTCAAAAATCCTATGGTAAATTTTAAGCAAGTTATAAGTTAGGGGTTAGTTATCAACCCATAACTAAGTGTGAATTTGTATAATATAGTTATACGTAGAAGCTAAAGGAGTCAGGCATGATGGATGAAAGGTCTGAGGTGCTTTTGAAAGTGGAAGAGAAGTACATACCGCCAGCCTACATTATGGAGTCTGCGTGGATAAAAGATTACGAAAGCCTCTATAAAGAATCCATAAGGGATAAAGAGGGTTTTTGGAACAAGGTTGCACAAGAACTTCATTGGTTCCAAAAATGGGATAAGGTTTTAGAGTGGAACTATCCATACGCCAAGTGGTTTGTTGGTGGAAAGACAAACATAACTTACAATTGTCTTGATGTGCATATAAAGGGAGGTAGAAGGAATAAGCTTGCATACATATGGACAGATGAAGAAAACAGAGAGAGGAAGATAACCTACGGTGAGCTTTTGGAGCTTGTAAACAGAATTGCTAATGGACTCAAAACCCTTGGAGTGAAAAGAGGCGATAGGGTGAGTATCTACATGCCCAACACTATAGAAGCCATAGCTTGTATGCTCGCATGTGCCAGGATAGGCGCCATACATAGCGTAGTATTTGCCGGTTTTAGCGAGGGGGCTCTAAAACTTAGAATAGAGGATACAAAAGCTAAAGTTGTAATAACAGCCAGTTATACAAAAAGAAGGGGAAGAAAGATAGACCTTCTTGCAGCAGTCCAAAGGGCTATTGATGGCCTTGGGTTTGTTGAAAAGGTAGTAGTTTGGGATAGGGATGGGGATGTCTTAAACGATGAAAGCGAACGCTTTGTGAACCTTTATCGTCTTATAAACTCAAGCCATCCCATTTGTGAACCGGAGGTTATGGACTCTGAAGACCCTCTTTATATACTCTACACATCTGGGACAACTGGAAAACCAAAGGGTGTACTACATACAACTGGTGGCTATATGGTGGGAACCTATTACACAACAAAGGTTGTTTTTGATATAAAAGAAGATGATCTCTACTGGTGCACAGCCGACATAGGCTGGGTTACCGGCCATAGCTATATAGTTTATGGACCTCTTGCTGTGGGGACCACATCCCTTATAACAGAGGGAGCTCCCGACTATCCAGACCCCGGAAGATGGTGGAGCTATGTGGAAAAGTACAGGGTAAATATCTTTTACACTGCGCCAACTGCCATAAGGATGTTTATGAGGTACGGAGAAGAGTGGCCATCCAAGTATGACCTGTCTTCTTTAAAAATACTTGGCTCCGTTGGCGAACCCATAAATCCAGAGGCATGGCTTTGGTACTTTAAGAACATAGGAAAGGGAAAATGCGTAATAGTAGATACATGGTGGCAAACAGAAACAGGAATGCAGATGATAACAACCTTACCATCCTATCCAGCAAAGCCTGGTAAGGCTGGAAAACCTCTGTTCGGTATAGAGGCCTTCGTTGTTGACAAAAACGGCAACATACTTTCCTCAAACACCGTGGGAAACCTTGTTATAAAAACTCCGTGGCCTGCTATGCTTAGAACATGCTGGGGAGAACCAGAAAGGTATGAAAAGTATTGGAACACAATACCAGGTTATTATCTTACGGGAGATTTGGCTTCTTACGATGAGGATGGATACATCATGATCCTTGGAAGGGCTGACGATGTTCTCAACATTGCAGGCCATAGGATAGGAACAATGGAGGTGGAAAGTGCTATGGTAGACCATTCGGCAGTCGCAGAGGCTGCTGTTATAGGAAAGCCTCACGAAGTCAAGGGTGAATCTATAAAGGCTTTTGTTATACTCAAAAAGGGAATTACTCCATCAGAAAAGCTCAAGGAGGATATAAAGCACCATGTGAGGCACGTGCTTAGTGCTATAGCAGTGCCAGATGAGATAGAGTTTGTAGAGAAGCTACCAAAGACAAGAAGCGGGAAGATAATGAGAAGGATTCTAAAAGCTCAGGAGCTTGGACTTCCTATTGGAGACATATCCACGCTAGAAGATTGACCCATCCTGCACTCTCCGTTGTACATGGCCCCTCTTTCTATTACAAGCTCTGTTGTTCTTATATTTCCATCTACTTTGCTTCCAGACTTTAGCTCCACACTTTTTGCCCTTATATCTCCCTCTATTTTACCGTATACTATAACATCTTC
>JBKBPE010000048.1:0-8912 GCA_046293375.1 Aquificaceae bacterium | reverse complement strand
TGCACCAACGCCTTCCAGAAGTTTTACATCCTATTTGTTAGAAAGGATGAGCTTTGCAGATATAATTATTTTGCCCATTGTTTATAATTTTACCATGGGATTTTTGAAACAGTCTCAGGTGAGAGTTGCCGTATCCATTGACATAGCACCTTTCAAAAGGTGGCTTCATGGCTACGATAAGGATAAATTCCTAAGGGATATCGTTGCAGGGCTCACTGTTGCAGCTGTCTTGGTTCCCCAATCCATGGCCTATGCCCTCCTTGCTGGTATGCCACCCATATACGGCCTGTATGCTTCTTTTATCCCCACCATTTTGGCAGCTCTTTATGGTAGCTCAAGGTTTCTGGCAACTGGTCCTGTTGCCATGACGGCTCTGCTCTCAGCTTCCGTTCTTTACGGTATGGCCGAACCTTACTCCGATAGATGGATTGTTCTAATGGGTATACTGGCTATTATGGTGGGATTGATCAGATTGATAATAGGTTTGTTTAAGCTTGGTTTTGTTGTGGAACTTATCTCTACCAGCGTAATAACCGGGTTTGTAAGTGCAGGTGCTTTGATCATAGCATTAAGCCAGATAGGACATCTGCTGGGCTTTAAGATAACACAGAGCACTTTGATATACAACGTTGTGATAGATATAATTCAGAAGATAAGCCAAACCAACGTATATACCTTGGGTATAGGCATCCTTGCCTATGCAATCATATGGGTTTCAAAAAAAGTTCATCAGATCGTTCCTGGGGCCTTGCTGGCTGTAATAGTTACCTCCCTTCTGTCCTATGCGTACAATATGGAAGAATATGGTGTCTCTGTAGTTGGTAGTGTACCGCAGGGATTGCCAACACCAGGCTTTCCGGCTGTAGACCTTCAGACCATAGCATCTCTGTGGGGTGGAGCTATTGTAGTTGCCGCCTTTGGGCTTGTAGAAGCCGTAGCAATAGCTAAACGTCTTGCTATTCAAGCTGGTGACAGATGGGATGCAAATCAAGAACTTGTAGGGCAAGGAATAGCCAACTTAATGGCTGGAGTAACCAAGGGCTTTCCAGTGGGTGGATCCTTTTCCAGGTCTGCTCTGAACTTTCAGCTTGGTGCAAAAACATCCATAGCAAGCGTAATAACAGGCTCAGCTGTTGGCATAACCCTCTTTGTGCTTGCACCAGCTTTTTACTACCTTCCAAAAGCTACGCTTTCTGCCATAGTCTTATCTGCTGTTGTAGGACTTATAAAACCTGGAGAGATAATAAGGCTTTACAGAGTAAATCCAACAGACGGTCTTGTGGCTGGAATAACCTTTTTCTCTGTCTTTTTCATGGAACTTTGGGTTGCTCTTACCCTGGGAACTCTAATAGCCCTTGGCTCTTTTGTATACAAAACCATGTACCCAAGGATAGTGGTTCTAACAAGGAATCCTCAATCTCAAACCTTTGTCAACGCAGAAAGAGAACAACTACCCCAGTGTCCTCAAATACTCTACATAAGACCCGACATGTCAATATACTTTGGCAACTCAGAGTACCTTTTAGAGTATGTGCTTCAGAAGGTGGAATATAGTAAAGAAAAGGGAGAGCTCAAGTTTGTACTCATAGATTTGGAAGCTGCACGCTACGCAGATGCTACTGGAGCATCCACTCTGATAAGGCTTTGTGATAGCTTAAAGAAAATGAATGTAGAACCAGCTTTGGCCAACGTAGGATGTGATGTTTATCCAATACTTGAAAGAGTGGAGTTTGATAGATATATAGACTCAGACTTGGTTTTTGATTCAAAGGGACAGTCTATAGTTGAGCTCTTTAAGAGGTTAAACCACGAGTACTGTAGGGGAAAATGTCCCTATGCAGTTTTTAGGGAATGTTTCAGTGTAAAGCCTGCAGAGTTCAAGCCAGTTGTTCACCTGTAAGACCTTCACACTTATATTATTGCGAACCTTTTCCTTCCCTCTTCGAATATATCACCACCGTATATATCATTAGCAACCACAGCAGGAAAGTTTTCCACATACAAGCGCCTTATAGCCTCAGTACCAAGGTCCTCATAGGCTACAATCTCCGAAGACTTTATACACTTAGAGAGCAAAACAGCAATACCACCAACTGTAGCAAAATAAACAGCCTTATACTTTTTGAGAAGTTCCCTCACCTGAGATGTCCTGTAGCCTTTACCTATCATACCTTTAAGTCCAAGCTTTAAAAGGGCTTCTACATACTTATCCATTCTTATGGCCGTTGTTGGACCGGCAGAACCTATAACCTGTCCAGGCTTTGGTGGTGTAGGTCCTACGTAGTATAAGACCTGACCCTTAACATCAAAGGGTAGAGGTTTCCCAATTTCTATAGTCTGAACCATACGCTTATGAGCTGCGTCCCTCGCTGTGTATATGTAGCCTGTAATAAGAACCTTGTCACCAGCTCTTAGATCCTCTATAACTTTGTCATCCAAAGGAGTATAGACTTTCTTCTCCATGCTAAAATTATATGATAAGATAAGTTCATGGGAAGGGCCATCCTTCAAATAGATGTGGAAGCGATAAAACATAACGCTAAAGCTCTTGAAGAGTTCTCAAAGAAAAAGCTAATGGCAGTTGTCAAAGCAAACGCCTATGGGATGTCCGCAAAACACATAACCAAGGTTTTGGAGACTCTTAACTGTGTAGACTCTTTTGCCGTAGCGTGCTTAGAGGAGGGTGTGGAGCTAAGGGAGATGGGGATAAAAAAGGACATCTTAGTATTAGGGGGAGTTATGGATGATGAAGCGAAGGATTTTCTTGAGTACAAACTCACCCCTGTTGTATCCCACAGAGAGCATTTAAAGGCATTAAAGGGGCTTGATATGAAGTTTCATGTTAAGTACGACACTGGAATGGGGAGGCTTGGCTTTGTTGACCATACAGTGCAGGACAAAAGGATAGAGGGGTTGCTTACCCACCTTTCGTGTCCGCTGGACAAAGATTTCTCCCTTTGGCAGATCAAGAAGTTCAAAAAGATAATGGAGCTCTATCCAAAGGTAAAAAACGTGCACTTGGAAAGCTCAGTAGGGGTAATATACAAAGTTCCCTTCGCAACGCATATAAGGGTTGGTTTAGCCATCTACGGAGAAAGGCCAGCACCAAACTATCCCATAGACTTAAAAAGGGCCATCACCATAAAGGCAAGGCTTATATCTGTAAAACACCTTCCAGCAGGATATCCCGTCTCATACTCCAGGACTTACATAACAGACAAAACAAAGAGGGTTGGCGTTGTGGCCTTTGGTTATGCCGATGGACTCTCAAAAGCTCTCTCCAACGTTGGCAGTCTTTACATCAACGGCGTACCTGTTAGAATTCTTGGAAACGTGACAATGGATATGACTATCGTGGACCTGGATGGTGTAAAGGCAAAGGTAGGGGATTGGGTTGAGATAGTAGGCCCCCACCAGAGCTTTAGTGAGCTCGCCAAGTTAGCAGGAACCATACCTTACGAGATCATGTGCAATATTTCTGGGAGGGTAGAAAGGATATTGGTCTCCAATCTTTGCACCCCAGTAGGGGAGCATAGACTATGAAAAAGCTTCTCATCACCTTTGAGGGTATAGACGGCAGTGGTAAGAGCACACAGGCAAAGAGGTTAGAAACCTTTCTAAAAGAAAGGGGGTACAGTGTCTCCCTTTACAGAGAACCAGGCGGAACCCATCTGGCTGAGAAGATAAGGGAGATCATCCTAAGCTTTGATATGAGTCCCTTGGTGGAGTTATTGCTTTTTGAGTCAGCCCGTGCAAGTCTGATGCTGGAAAGAGTTTTGCAGGATCTGGAGAGGGGGAAGGTTGTCATTCTTGACAGGTTTACAGACTCAACCCTTGTCTATCAAGGAGTGAGATGTGTGGATAGAGACCTTATAAAGACTCTCAACGTCATCACAACTAAGGGAATAAAACCAGACATAACCTTTCTGCTTGATCTGCCAGTGGAGGAGGCTATAAAGAGAAAGGAAGATACCAAGAGCAAGTTTGAATCTGTAGACCTTCTGAAAAGGATAAGAGAATCTTACTTAGCTTTGGCGTATGAAGAAAAGGAAAGGGTCCATACGATAGATGCTAGCAAGAGCGAGGAGGAGGTTTTTGAGGAGATAGTTTCCAAGCTCTGGCAGAAGCTTCTGTAACTTGGTTACAGACATATCCCTCTTTCTGCTCTAAAAAAATACTCAAGAAGAATTTAAGGAGGTTTAAGCCATGAAGAAGGGTTTGTTTGGAGTTACACTTTTGGGAGGTTTTCTGTTTACTGCAGTCTTTGCCCTTAAAGTTTCTCCCGAGAAGTACAGACACTGGCATCATGTAAAGAGCATGGTTATATTTGACCCGGCACATCCTCTCTTCAATCCCTTCAACGGCATACATCATGTCTACATAAACGATAGAGGGCTTGAAGTCATAAAGAAAGATGGGAGTAGAAAGTTCTCCGATGGAGCTCAAATAGCTATAGTTTTCTACGAAGCTAAGGAGGATAAAGGTGCTTACGTGGAAGGGTCAAAGAGGATAGAGGCCTTTATGGTAAAGGATAGCAAGAAATACAGGTCAACAGATGGATGGGGATACTTTGCGTACAATGGGGAGGGTAAAAACATAGTAAAGGATATGGAAAAGGACTGTCACTCTTGCCACTCTCAAGTCAAAAACCAAGACTTTGTATTCTCAGTATGGACAAAGTGATGCTTTAGCGGGCGTTATTGGCCCGCCTCTTTAGAGCCTCCAGGTTCTTTATCATTACGTTCTCTCTTCTTAGCTCCACTAATCCATCCTTTTCTAATTTCTTCAATGTTCTGCTGATCACTACCCTTACGCTCCCTATCTCCCTTGCTATATCTTCATGTCTTTTGGTGATCAAGAAGTTTTCCTGGGAGTGGCTAATCAAGTAATCTATAAGTCTACTCTCTATATTCCTTGATAGCATATCGTTCAGCAGGCCCATAATAGATAATAGGTTTTCGGAAAGTACTCTCATAAACAGGCCTCTCCACCAACTTTCCCTATCAAACAAATTCAAAGCAACGTCCGTGGGGATGGGTATAAGCAAAGAGTCCTCTTCTGCACACGAATAGGCTGGATAATCTTCCTTCGAATAAGTACAGAGCATGGCCAATACGCACATCTGATTGGGTAAAAGACTATAAAGAAAGACTTCTCTTCCGTTTTCTGTCAAAAGAAACACTTTTAGCTTTCCTTCTTTGAGAAAGGGAACGTACGAGCAAGCATCCCCCTCGTGGAAAAGAAACTCCCCTTTCTCTATCTTTTTCAAACCAAACCTTCTCTCAAAATAATCTATTGCTTGAAAACCTATCATAGTTTACAATATAGGTCATGCTGAAAGAAGGCGATAAGGCACCAGATTTCTGTCTGGAAGGTATAGATTGGGAAGGGAAGGAAGGCAAGTTCTGCCTGAAGGACTTACTACAAGACCCCATGATCCTGTACTTCTATCCAAAAGATGATACACCAGGATGTACCCAGGAGGCGTGCGATTTCAGAGACAGCATAAACACTCTTAGCTCTGCGGGTATAAGAGTTGTAGGCATAAGTCCAGATAGCGTTGCCTCCCACAAGAAGTTTAAAGAAAAACATAAACTAAACTTTTTTCTTCTTAGCGACCCCAAAAAGGAAGTTGCCAAGCTTTACTCTGCTTACGGGAAGAAAAAGATGTATGGAAAGGAAACAGAGGGTATAATAAGAAGTACCTTCCTTATTGATAAGAAGGGGGATGTAAAGAGAGCTTGGTATAACGTAAAGGCAAATGGACATGTAGCTGACGTGCTGAAAAAAATAACAGAAATAGGTTTTTGAAACAACTTCTATCAGAATTTGACAAGGACAGGTTCGTTTAATTTTAATTTAAGCAACTCTTTGGCACTGTCCATGGGAACAAAGACCTCCATAAGACCAAAGCTTCCGCACAGCATGGCTGGCTCTTTTCCCCTTTGTTCCAGAAAGTGTGAGACTATGGGCAGTTTCCTGTTCCTTATACTGCCTTCAAGGTAGCTTCCGCATGGTATGTTGGTTATAGCGTTTCCGAATCTGTCAAAGTATATGACACTTCCCATAAGAGTATCACCTCTAAGGACTGGCTTTTCCCACTTTAAAAAGTACCCGTATTCAAAGGCTCTTCCCACTTCCTCCAAAGTAACCCCTCTGCTTATATATGCTGCAACGGGTGCAAATATGTCCCTTCCATGGAAGGTTTTGTTTATCCTAGGTAGCGTGAGGTTTTCTATCCTATAGGCCTTTACATCCCTGTCAATATCTTGTAGGGCAAGGTCGAAGATACCGTTGTGAGGGCCAACAAAGTAATATCCATTACATTCCAAGGCTATGGGAAGCCTTTCTGAACCAACTCCTGGGTCAACAACGCAAACAAAGATGGTCCCTTTTGCAAAGTACTTATAATGAGCTTTTAGGATAAGGGCACCTTCAAAGATGTTGAAAGGCTCAACTTCATGCGTTACATCCACTATATCAATCTTAGGGTTTATGGAAAGCATGACTCCCTTCATAGCCCCCACAAAACCATCCTTGGTTCCAAAATCTGTGATGAGAGCAACTAAAGACATGGTTTAAATAGTATAATGTCCCATCTACCATTTGAATCTCTTATCCGGCGTTAAAAAGCATTTGGCCCTTCTTAGGATATACTTTATTCTTAGAGGAGGTAAAAGGGATGTTAAGGAAAAGCTACATTGGGAAACAGGCCTTATGTGTGGTAACCTTCTTGGTTAACTTTGAAGGTGCACAGAAGGTTGAAGTTCTTGGAGATTGGAATAATTGGTTACCCGAACCCATGAAAAGGAAAAAAGATGGTAACTTTTGGCTTGCAAAAAGGCTAAAAGCAGGTAGGGAGTATAAGTTTAAATACTTAGTGGATGGCAGCAGGTGGGAGAACGACCCTAACGCTGACGGTTATGTTTCAAACCCTTATGGGTCAACGGATAGCTTGTTGAGAGTTTAGCCTTTATGGTAGAATTAAAGCATGCTTTACGTTCTACCTTCAAGCAGTGTACAGTCCAACATAGTTGGAACTTTAGAAGGTCACGATGCAAAGTTTAACAATTTCATCCAGCTGAATCAAAAGAGGAAGGAGATCCTCGGATACTTTAACCTTACATGTCCATGCATTTCCCTTTGGAGAAGGTTTAAAAACAGATTTTGGGACCATCTCCAGTACTGGGTACTTCCTAAAAGTGTTAAGGAGCATATAAAGGTCAGGTCTATTGTTCTATCACCTGCCTTTGGTATCCTATCTGTAGAAGACACCATACCAAGGTACAGTCTCACTTGGAACCACTTTTATAAAGGCGTTAGACTGAAGGAATACTGGAAGAAAGATATAAGAGAAATAACGAAGGTGTTTTTTGAAAGCATGAACGTACTTCTCTTTGTTGGCAAGAGTGAGATGCCTTTGGTGGATACATCAAGAGCAAAAAATGTTGTAATTTTTGAATACTACAGGAAAGATAAAAAGGTAAAGAATCCCCTCCCTCATAGAGCGTACACCCTTCGCTACATAGCAGAAAGGGGAATAGACATGGATGGACTTTACAGAATAAACTTTTACAACTATAGTGTTTACAATATAGTTCAGAAGGATAAGCTTATCAGAGTAGTCCTGAAAAGTCCTGGTGAATACATTTAATCCTAAGGAGGTATGATATGGACAACTTTGAAAGGTTCATAATAGATGTTGGAGAAAAGGCCCTAAGGGATGAGCCCCTCACGTTGGGAGAGGCTGTAGGGATTTTGGAAGTTCCAGATGAGTATTTAGCACTGCTTGTCTACACAGCTCAAAAGGTAAAAAATAACTTCTTTAACCCTTCACAGGTGGAGTTCTGTTCCATTATAAACGCAAAGAGCGGTGCATGCTCCGAAGATTGTAAGTTCTGTGCCCAATCCAAGCTGTACAAAACACCGATAAACGTATATCCCCTCGTTCCCAAGGATGAAATGGTGGAAGGTGCTTACAGAGGAGTTGAGTTTGGAGCTAACAGGTACTGCATTGTTCTTAGTGGAAGGAGAGCTTCTCCTGAGGAGGTAGAAAGGATAGCGGATGCAGTTTATGAAATAAAGAAGGTGGAAAAAATACCTATAAACGTGTGTGTCTCTGCTGGAACCCTTGACGAAGAGTCCCTTCTGAAGCTGAAGGAAGCTGGTGTGAGGAGAGTAAACCATAACCTTGAAACTTCAGAGGACTATTTTACAAACATCGTTACAACGCATAAGTGGAGGGAAAGGTATGAAACCATACTAAGGATCAAGTCAGTTGGACTTTCCACCTGCGCTGGAGGCATATTTGGCATGGGAGAAGACAAAAAGGATAGGGCCAGTCTTGCCCTGACATACAGGGAGCTTCAGGTTGACTCCATTCCTTTGAACTTCCTAATGCCTATAGATGGAACGCCTTTGCAAGGTTTACAAGGAGTATCTCCTTTTGAAGCCATTAGGATAATAGCTATGTTCAGACTTTCCAATCCAAAAGCCGAGCTAAGGTTGTGTGGTGGGAGGGAACAGACCCTTAGGGACTTTCATGGTATGGCCGCCCTTATGACTAACGCCATGATGGTGGGTGGTTATCTCACACGTGCAGGCAGAGATATAAAAAAGGACCGTATGCTTGTTATGGATATGAAAGCAAGAAGGTTGGAAAGGGTCCTTGAATGATAGAGATAAGAGCAGGTTCTGAAAATATGAGAATGGACTGGGAGAATCTTCTTGCCTTAGAGAAGGGAGAAAGGGAGGAACCCATTTTCAGAGTTTACAAATGGAACGAGCCAACAGTCAGCATAGGATACTCTCAGGATATGATGGATTTTAGCGTCTCTGTTGTGAGAAGACCCACTGGTGGTGGCGCTCTTCTTCATGGTTGGGATATCTCCTTTTCTCTTACCGATTATAAG
>JBKBPE010000047.1:5152-8917 GCA_046293375.1 Aquificaceae bacterium | reverse complement strand
CAAAGGAACTTTCTATCATAGGGGGTGTGGAGAGGCCTGGTATAGTTCACAGACTAGACAAAGGAACTGCTGGGCTTATGGTAGTAGCAAAGTCAGACCAAGCTCACACAAACCTTGTCAGGCAGTTTCAAGGTAGGAAGGTGCTAAAGTTCTACCATGCCCTTGTAAGTGGCATTGTAAAGGAGGATGAAGGTGTGATCGAAGAGCCAATATCAAGGCATCCTGCAGAAAGAAAGAAGTTTCACGTTAGCGTTGGGGGGAAGTATGCAAAGACAGAGTACCATGTTTTAGAGAGGTTCCATAGGAGTAAGATAACTTACCTTGACCTAAGACTGCATACTGGAAGGACACATCAGATAAGGGTTCATATGTGGCACATGGGTTATCCTATATTAGGAGACAAGACTTACGGTTTTAAACGCACGTGCGTGGATGAAGAAACAACAAAGCTTATGGGGGAATGTCATATGCTTGTAAGCTACAGAATAGCTTTTGAGCATCCAAAGATAGGTAAATGGATGGACTTCAAGATAGATGATCCCCAGCCTTTTAAGAGTGTTCTAAGTTTTATCAAGAAGACTGAGGAAAAGCTCTCTTAGCTTATCAAGAACACCATAACCACCAAGAAGACCTCTTAGCTCTTTGAAATCCTCAACCATAGCATGCCTTACCTTATCTTCCAAAAGCAGTTTTTTAGAATAAAAGTAAAGCTCTTTCCACCCTCTTTGTATGACTTCTGGAACTGCATTTTTCTGGAGTACCAAGTTTGTCAAAGCTATGTTCTTTACTCTTGCCAATCTTTTGCCAATGAGGTAAGTTATGGGATTAACCTTATAGAAAACAATGTGAGGGTTCAAAAGAAGACTTGCCTCAAGGTCTGCAGTACCGCTGGCTATCAAGGATGCTACCGAATAAGACATAACATCGTAAGATGGTGTTGGGCTATTCTTTTCAGTGATCAGGCCAACAGGAAGGCCATGAAAAATCTCCTCCAGAAATTCCCTAAAGGTCTCAAAGGTGGGCAGAGCACCAAAGAGACCATGCTCTTGGTATATCATTTCGTAAACCTTTCTCAGATATGGAGCGTGTCTCTTTATCTCGCTCCATCTACTGCCTGGTAGCAAACCCAAAAGATTCTCCGAACCCAAGATTCTGGCAACCTCTTCTCTACTCAGTGTAGGTTTTACTATGTCAACGATAGGATGTCCTACGTAATGGATGTTAAAGCCTCTCTTCCTGTAAGCTTGGTAAAACTCCAACTCAAAGGGGAAAAGGACTATAAGATGGTCAACTAAGGATGATATTAAGTTAGCTCTTTGACTTTTCCATGCCCAAACCTGAGGCGATATAAAGTATATGACCTTCTTGACCTTTCCTTTTATCCTTTTCAAAAGGGGTAGGTTAAAAGCAGGAGCATCGCAGAGTATAATGGCATCCATACATGGCAGAAGGTCTTCCAGCTTTTTGTAAAGCCTTAGAACATAAGGAACCTTGGGAATAGCCTCTACTATACCTACAACGGATAAGTCTTCAATGGATGCAACGCTTTTAAAACCAATGCTCTCAAGCTTCCTATCCGTTATGCCATAAAGCTCAAAACCCCTTATATCTTTGAATATATGGTATATGTAGTTGCTGGCAGATATCTCAGCTAAAGAGACAAAGACCTTCATTCACTTTTTAGAAAAACTCTAAAGCTATGTTGGTCTATGGGTTGAACCTTGGCGACCACATTCTTAAAAGAAAGGGAAAAAGCATAAGATATATCCGTTTTCCCCGAACTCCACACGCTTACATATCTATCTGCATAACCATTCTCTGTATTGTTTCTAAAAGTTGCCTTAAGATATGCACCATCATGATGTTCCATGATCTCAGTGGAAACAACCTCCATGTAGTTATTTCTTTCAACTCCCTCTTCCCATAAGCTCTTCAGGTCATTTCCGATTATTTCAATGCTAACTCCATATTCTAAGTCTTCCTCGTCCATATCCTTTATAGCTTTCTCAATCTTTTCTCTGAGTAGTTCACCGACTTTCTTTACCTTTTCAATGGCTTCTTCTCTGTACTTTTGGTCTATGGGCATAGTTCTATTTTATCACTCTATGTTTGCAGCTTGCTGCTTTAATCTGTCTATCTCAGCTTTTATCTCAACTACAAAATTAGAGAGCTCCGGCATTTTGTTGCCAAGAGTGGAGACCTCTCTGTACATCTCTTGACAAATGAAGTCCATTTTTCTTCCTACATCTTCTTTGGAAGAGAGCAATGACTTCATCTTTTTTAAGTGAGCTTTTAACCTAGTTATCTCTTCATCTATGTCCATCCTTGATAGGATGAAGGTTATTTCGTTCAAGACCGTGGGATGAACTTCTGGTAGTCCAAGCTCTTTGGCCCTAACTAAAACCTTTTCCCTTATAGTGTTCAAAATATCATCCTTTTTTTTAGCTGTGTCTTCAAGGGCATCCTCCATCTTTTTGAGCCTCAAGCTTATGTCCTCCTTCATGTGTTCTCCCTCTTCCTCTCTACTTTTCACAAGGTCCTTTAGAGCTTCCTTAACAGAAAGATAGACACACTCTTCCAATGATGGGTCCATCTCCCCTACGTTTTTTTCTGAATACCTCCATGCTGTTTGAAAAATTACATCATCCGAGATTTTAAGCTCAAGGTTGCTGACTATCGCCTTTATCATATCCACGTTCATATGAATTCTTTTCACATCAACGGGTACTTGAATAACCTTAGGTGTTATATCTATGTAAAGTGAAAGGGTACCTCTTAGCAAAAGGTCCTTTATAAGTCTTCTTATCTTTATCTCCATCGGTGAAAGGTTGTAATTGGATTTTATAAAGACCTCTAATCCCTTGGCGTTTACAGTCTTGGCAATAACGGATGCCTTCCACCTTTCATCTTCGTATAAACCTTTTCCTACTCCTGTCATACTCCTCATGCTAGTCAACTCAAAACATAATCTATCACATCTTCCAAATCTTTTACTTGGTTGAGCTTAAGACCTTCTAAGTCTATCTCACCTATAACTATTCTTTTAACATTTTTAAGTCCTTTCCATCCTTCAAGGACAACCACGTCAAAGTCGGAAAAGTAGCTTTCTACCACTTTATTTGGCTCGCACCCTATCCTGTCCCAAAGGGTAAGCTTTCCACCCCCTATAAGGGCAACCCTGTCAAGAAGCTCAAACAACCTGTGTGTATCACTTCCCTCCTTGTCTGTTATGGCATGACCTTTTGGGTCGTGCTTTATATAACCAACTTTTAGACCCCTCTCTTTTAACTCTTTGACGAGTTTTTCTATAAATGTGGTTTTTCCGCTGTTGTGGTATCCAGAGACGTACACAAGCTTAGGCATGTTCAAATATATTTAAGGCTTCTGCAAGGAGTTTTCTCACTTCCCCCTCATCCTGCATTTCTACATAAACCCTTATGAGAGGTTCTGTTCCCGATGCTCTGAAAAGTATCCACCCATCATTCTCAAAGATAAGCTTTAGCCCATCTAAAGTGTTAGCTCTGTGTACTCTGTACCCAGCAAACTTTTCCGGTGGGCTTTCTATCAGCTTCCTGAGCTTCTCCTTTTTTCCCTCCTCAGCATGCATATCGTAGCGTTCATAGTAGGCAGTTCCATACTCTTTAAAGAGTTCTTGCAGGACGTCTGACAATTGTTTACCTTTGAGAAGCATAAGCTCAAGTATGTTGAGACCGGAGAAAAGCCCATCCCTCTCTGGCAAAAAGTGAACTATCCCATAACCACCGC
>JBKBPE010000047.1:0-5142 GCA_046293375.1 Aquificaceae bacterium | reverse complement strand
CTTCCCCACCAAATGTAACTCTTTCCTTTACTATAAGTTCATTTATGTTCTTAAAGCCTACAGCAACTTCTTTTATCTCAACTCCCTCCTTCTCGCATATTCTGTCGGCTAAGTAAGTGGTGGAAACAGTCTTTACTACAATCCCGTCTTTCATAGCCTTGTTCTTTAAAAGATGGTAAAGAAGCATGGCATAGACAAGCTGTGCGTTCACAAAGTTGCCCTTCTCGTCTACGAGGGCTATTCTGTCTCCATCTCCATCGTTAGCAAAGCCAATATGAGCAGCTGAAGCTCTGACCTTCTCCATCAAGGGTTTGAGATGTTTCTCTACAGGCTCTGGAGCATGACCTCCAAAGAGCGGGTCTCTGTAAGACCTTATGGGGATAGTACATATCTTAGTTCCTGAAAGAACTTGAGCATATGTACCGATAGATGGTCCGTACATGGCATCATGGACGAGAGTCAACTCCCTTTCATTGAAGAGCTCCGCATTTATTATCTCTTTGACCTTTTTTATGTACTCACCCCATACGTTCACATACTGAATATCCTTACCATGGATCTTTAGATCTTTCACCCCTTCCAATTCTTTCTCTATATCTCTTATAAATTCAGCAGTTGCAGAACCACCAAAGGAATCCTTTATCTTGTATCCATTGTAACTGGGAGGGTTATGAGAAGCTGTTATCATAACACCCCCATCAAACCCCATGTACTTCACAGCAAAGGACACCATAGGTGTAGTGCATGCCCTGTTTGTAATATATGCTTCAAATCCTAGAGACCCAAAAACCCTACATACCTCCTGAGCAAAGTTCTCTGACATGAACCTGTTGTCATAACCTACTATCACTCTCTTCTTTCCCCTCTTTTCCAAAACTTTTGCGTGAGCCAACGCCACCTTTCTAACGTTTTCAAAGGTAAAACCATCCCCTATCGTTGCCCTCCAGCCATCTGTACCAAACTTTATCATAACTATAGTATACTTTAAAAAATGCCGGGTGAAAAATTAAAAGTAGGGGTACATTAGCATACGCCCATTGCCTTTGGAGGAAAAGCTTGGAAAAGAGGAGATAACAAAGAAACTTGTTGCGAAGGCGGGTTTACAGGTCTTGAAGGCTGAAATTGAGACAAGGATAGAAAGGAAAGTATCAAAGTTGAGGGAGAAAATTATTAAGTTGGACAGAAAATTTACCATAATGTTTCTGATACTGCTCTTTGCCATAATATTCCAAAGAGGGATGCTTTGGAGTTTATAGCAAGGCTTTTGGGGTTTATTAAGTGATTATTGGGGAGCGTATATATCCGTACGCCACTACAAGAGGATTTCTCACTCAGTACATAACTGTAGTATACTTTAAAAATGCTCGACTTTGTCCCACCAGAGTTTAAAAGGTATGCGGAAGAGTTTGTTAGGAACTACGGATACACAGCCATATTCTTGATCTCCTTTACTGAGTCTATAATGCAGCCAATACCGCCCTTCCCATTTGTAACGGGTGCTTCTATTTTTAAGCTTAACGTCTACATAGCTGGGGCTGTTGCCCTTGTTGGAAACTTACTCGGAGCCTTGGTTGCTTACCTTCTTGCCCGTTTGTTGGGTGAAACCTTTGTTAAGCATCTCTTAGGAGAGAAACCCTATCTTAAAGGGGAGAGTCTGTTCAGTAGGTACGGCTTTTTTGCAGTACTTATAGGAGAGCCTTACAAGCTCGTTTGCTGGCTATCTGGTATATTTAGAATGCCTCTTCTTACCTTTATGATAGCAAGCCTTATAGCAAGGTCTCTGAGGATAGGGATATTTGTGTTTTTTGGGAATGTGTTAAACAACTTTCTACATTAGACTTTATGGGCGCGGGAGGACTCGAACCCCCAACCGGGCGGTTATGAGCCGCCCGCTCTGCCATTGAGCTACGCGCCCTCGTATCTGTTAAATTATAATGTATATTGACATCCTTTTCAATATGGTGGTATAGTATTGGAGTCTACTTAACCAAAGCGGAGGTGGAACGATGACAAAATTTATACTGATCATGTCTTTTACGGCCTTCCTTTGTAAACCCCTTTTTGATAGTTCTCCTTTTGGTATTGGTGGTCCCGCAAGAACACTTCCCGAGCTAACTCCAAAGGGAGATGCTGAGTTTGATGTAGAAGAGAACGACACCATGAAGGCTGACCAACTTATAGCCAGTGAGCTGTCCTTAGAGAAGGCCAGAGAAGAACTTCTAAAAACAAAGACTGTTGAGATAATCAAACCAGATATATGGCCTGTTGTAGGACTGGTCACCTCTGACTATGGATGGCGAAGGATAGGCAAATTTAAAGAGTTTCATCCTGGTATTGACATTTCGGCACCTTATGGTACTCCAGTCAGCGTTGCATCAGATGGCAGAGTTATATACGCTGGCCGTGTAGGTGGGTATGGCCAAACAGTAATAGTTTACCATGGATACGGTTTTGTGACCCTTTACGGACATCTATCCCAAATATTAGTAAATCGAGGGGAAGAAGTAGTAAAGGGGCAGATCATAGGCAAAGTAGGTATGACAGGAAGAACAACCGGACCGCACCTTCACTATGAGGTCATAAAGTATGGTTTCAGACAAAACCCAATAGCATATCTGCCTTAGAGAAGGCCCCTCCTTTTTAGGGCATCTTCGTATATCCTTCTGTAAAGATGGTTCCACTCGGGAGTTCCTTCTACAATTCTTTTTGAGTAGGACCTTATCCTATCTCTAACTTCCCTATCTATCTCTTCCTCTTCCTTAAGAGCCTCCATAAGTATCTGTCTTATCCTGCTCCTTATCTGGTAAGGCTCCTCGTATATCTCTACGCTTTCATCCTTTAATATAAGGTCTTTTATCATCGTAGCTATTTGGTTCATTCTCTCCCTTCTACTAATGTGTATATCCATCTCCTCTGCAAGTTTCGTTCTGACAGCTTTGTAAGCTGTCCTATAATCAAGGCTTGATTCTTCAATAAGGTCAAGCCTTTCCTTAAGTATCTCTTTTGTCTTCTCATCGAGTAATCTCTCTTCCTCTTCAGCCTCTTTGAAGATAGCGATTATCTTTTTTTTAAAAGCGTAAGGGTCTTCCACCTCTATTACCTTATCTTCCTCAAGCTCCTTTATTATTCTGTCGGCTATCCTCTCTACGAGCTTGTCTGGCAACTTCATAAAAGCCTCCTAAGTAATTTATTATATCACAAAGAAATTATTCAATATGTACTTTACTTCCTCAGTATATTCACCTGTATTTTCATTTATTATCAATGGTTTTTCAATAGTCATATAACCCCTCCCATTCTTTATCCCATAGAGTCTAAAAAATTTTCCATATTTTTCAAGTTTTGGATAAAAAATGCGCAAATTGGTTGGCATTATATTGATATCTCTTAAGCATAAGATGGTATCTACCAATCTGAACGTTGTATAAAGAAGGTTTAAAGCTCCACCATCTTTGAGCAGATATGCTACTGCTTTTAGAAAATCTTTTAGCTCTGTATCCTTTTCAAAATGAAATCTGTTGTTTATGTATTTGTAAGTTTTAGGGTAGAAGGGAGGGTTGATTAGGGCAACGTCAAAGAATTCTTTTGGCATAATATCCTTAATAAAATGTACATCACCCTCAACCAGATGAACCTTATCCTTAACTTGGTTTACGCTAACGTTGTATCTAAGAAGTTCAAGCATCCTTTTGTCTTTTTCAACAGCCCAAACGTTACATCCGTACTTTATTGCAGTTAGTATGGATAAAGTACCAAAACCTGCCCCCAGGTCAACCACTTTGCTTTTTCTTTTTACCCCTTTTATGTTTGCAAGGAAGAGGAGCTCTACTATGGAGAGTCTATGTTCTTTGGGTTGTTTAAACCTTACCCTCCCCCAAAAAAAGGAAAATTCTTTATCCTCCAAACCTTTCAACTATCTCAAGAAGGGTTCTTGCCCTTTCTCTAAGCCTTTCCCACTCTTGGACCTCTTCCATGGTCTGAGTAGTGGCCAGCTTCTTTACAGCTTTATCAAAGATCTCTTTCTCTTTTCCTACGTCTATTTCACCAACTGTGTAGGCTTCCTCAGCGAGTATAATAACCCTTTCAGGGGTTACATCAACAAATCCGTATGTGATTGCTATTCCATCCTTTGTGTTTCCATCAAAGTACACAAGTCCAGGCTTTAAAAGGGTCATAAGGTACATGTGTTTTTCAAGGACGCCTATCTCTCCCTCGGCTGTGGGTATGTTTACAGAGCTTACCTCTCTTGAAAACACCACACCATGAGGAGTGACTATTTCAACTTTTATCATGTTTAAAATTATATCACAATGAAAATCTACAAAGTTGGAAAAGTGGGGAACATGCGTTCTATGACCCTTTTTCATGCTATGGCCAGGCTGAACCTTGTTGGTCTAATTATTACAGAACCAGAGGATACTTATCTGAGCGTAGGCTACTTTGACAGAGTGGAAGACATTATAGATTACGAGAAGTGTAGAAGGCTTAACATACCACTAATAAGACGTGAAGTGGGTGGTGGTGCTGTCCTCTTAGCCCCAGGACAAGTTTTCTACCAACTTATAGTGCCCAAATGGATAGCACCTTTTAAGGTGGTAGATGCCTATAGAAAGTTTTCAAACCCTGTCATAAAGACCTACAAAAGACTTGGGCTTAATGTAGAGTACAGGCCGATAAATGACCTGGTTCTTAAAAGGGGAAGGAAGATAAGCGGTCAGGGTGCTGCAGACATAGAAAAGTGCTTTGTTTTTGTTGGAAACATACTTCTAAGGTTTGATACAAAGCTGATGTCTGAGCTCTTTAAAGTTCCACACGAAAGCTTTAGAGAGAAGCTACTTAAAAGCCTTGAGGAAAACATAAGCTGGGTTGAAAGAGAAGCAACAAGAAGCTTTTCTTACGAGGAGATACAAAGCGTACTCATTGAGGAGTTCAGCAAAGTTATAGATTTTGAGGGCTTTGGAGTACTTACCGAGGATGTAGTAGACCTCGCTGACAGGCTTAAAGATGAGTTTTCATCCCATCGGGTCCTCTTTGAAGATACAGGAAGAAAACACAATTATCTGAAGATAAGGGAGGGGGTTTATGTAAGAAATGGAAAAAGGGAAACAACAGGGGGTCTGTTAATATCAGAGGTTCTTGTGG
>JBKBPE010000046.1:0-9016 GCA_046293375.1 Aquificaceae bacterium | reverse complement strand
CGGGGCTCAAGAAGTTCTTCTAACAGTTCTGAACCCCTCTGAGCTTTGGAAAGAGACAGGGAGATGGGAGCTTTACGGAAGGGAGCTTTTCACTTTAAAGGACAGAAGCGATAGGAATTACTGTCTTGGACCAACTCACGAGGAGGAGATAACAGACCTTGTCAGAACCTTTGTAAATTCCTACAGACAGCTTCCTCACATACTTTATCAGATACAGGTAAAGTTTAGAGATGAAAAAAGACCACGGTTTGGTCTTATAAGATGCAGGGAGTTTATAATGAAAGATGCTTACTCCTTTGACCCGGATGAGCTTTCTGCAGTTATGTCTTACGAAACTATGAAGTTCACCTACGATAGGGTCTTCAAAAAGCTAAGGCTTAACACCCTCATGGTAGAAGCAAGCGTTGGTACCATAGGGGGTGTAAGCTCACATGAGTTTGTTATGCTTACAGATTACGGAGAGGCAAGGGTAGCCTACTGTGAAAAGTGTGGATACGCTGCAAACGCTGAGATAATTACGCTTGAAAAGGGTCAAGAGGAGAAGGAAGAAGAAAAACCCATTCAAAAGGTGTACACCCCAAACACGAGGACGATAGATGAGCTATCTCAGTTCTTGAAAGTTCCGAAAAAGAGGATTCTGAAGGCTGTACTTTACATGGTTGAAGGTAAACCTTTGATAGTCCTAATAAGGGGGGACAAGGAGGTGGATGAGAACAAGCTGGAAAGCATACTTGGTACGGAAAACTTTAGACTTTCAACGGATGAAGAGACCTATAAGCTCTTGAAAACGGAAAAGGGTTTTATAGGACCCTTTAGCCTGCCAGATGGTGTAAAAGTCTTATGGGATAATTCGGTGTTTGGTGTAAAGAATATGGTAGTTGCCCTTAATGAACTCCAGCACCATTACATAAATGCAAACGCTGGAAGGGATTTCCAGTATGGTGATTTTGTAGACGTAGCACAGGTGGTAGAAGGTGACCCATGTCCTAAATGCTCATCCCCTCTAAAGGTTAGCAAGGGGCTTGAACTTGGACACATATTTTTGCTTGGAACAAGATACTCACAGCCCATGAAAGCCCATTACAGAGACAAAAAGGGAGAAGACAGGTCGATAGTTATGGGGTGTTACGGTATAGGCATATCAAGGTGCATATCTGCAATAGTTGAACAGTACAGCGATGAAAAAGGTATAAAGTGGCCTACAGTGGTGGCACCCTTTGAGCTTGATGTTATATGCCTTAATCCTGCAGACAAGGAACAAAAGCAAGCCTCAGAAAAGATTTACTACGGTGCTTTGGAGCATGGTATAGATGCCATATACGATGACAGAGAAGAAAGTGCTGGCTTTAAGTTTGCGGATGCAGACCTCTGCGGATTCCCTTATAGGGTAGTGGTAGGTAGGAAAATAAAGGAAGGCAAAGTTGAACTTCAAGATAGGCATAGAGATAAAATAATGGATGTTGAAATAGATAGGACTGTCCAGTTAGTAAAGGAGTTAATAGAAAAGGACAAACTTTAAAAGGGGCTGTGTCAAAGTTATTATCCTTTTTGAAACACACTGAACTTTAAAGTATATTGTTTATTATGAAGGATGCTCTTAAGCTTCTTTTTTTGATAGTGTCTTACAATTTCCTGCTTGGATACATATCTGAGAAGAGCTTATTACCTTTTGGAGTCTTCCCAAAGGACCTCTATGACTTTATTATGCTCACGTCCTTTGATTCAGCTCTCTATCTGGCTTGGCTTTTTGGATACAGAGAAAAGACAGTTCTATGGCTTGGTTATCTTTTCCTCTTCCAGATCCTTGGTCTCTCCTTTTCTGTGAAAAACTACGCAACTATTTTAGAGTATATACCATCCTTCTTGCTCACCCTAATTCTGATATGGCTCTTTGAATCACCTGCAGAGAAAAGGGAAAAAAGACTCCTTGAAGAGAAAGATAGGATACAGGAAGAGCTCCAAAAGAACAGAAAAGAAATTGAAGGTTTAATTGATAGGATAAAGTTATCAGAAGAGCTTGTTGAATCCTTAAAAAAGGGGAAGAATAACATAGAAGAACATCTTTTAGAACTAAAGGAAACGCAGGATAATGAAAGGGAGCAACTAACAAAAGAAAGGGAAGAGCTCTCCAGAAAGATAGAAGAAACTGAGATAAAATTAAGAGATTACACAGAAAGAGTAGGAAGGCTCACACAGGCAAACAGGAAGCTTTTTGAGCTTCTTGAGGCTTTACAAAGACATGAGGATAAGGACACAAAGGGGGAGATAGCCCATCTTAGAAAGGAAAGGAAAAAGCTTGTAAAGGAGGTAATGGAGCTTCAAAATGTTCTTGAGGAAGTTTACTCAGAAAATACTAAACTGAAGCTTGAACTTTCCAACCTAAGGGCAGGTTTTGAGAGTCTGCAGAAGGAACGGGATATGCTCAAGATAGACCTTCAGAGTCTGAAAAAGAGCTCATCTACTAAGTTAGAAAATTATAGAGAGTTTTTTGGTATGGCTCTTGAGAACATACAGATGGAAGAAAGGGCCCTTGAAGAGTTTATACGTCTGTCCTTTGATAAAAGGAGAGAATTTATGAAAGAACTTCTCCTACTCAACATGAAGGATAGGGAGGAACACTTAGAGAGGATGAAAGGATTGAAAGGCGTGTTCAAACTAAAACCTAAGGGGGGGAGAATATATTTTACCTACGGTGAGTCCAGAAGGTGGAAAGTTTTGGGGTTCATAGGTTCTGAAGATGATAAGGATAAAGATAGGTATGCAAGAGAGGTTTTGCTAAAATATAAAAACTAAAATGGAGGAAAAGATGAAAACTTTAAAGGAAGCACTCGACACCCTTACGGCATATAAACCAGACAAGTATATGGTAACTAATCTGTACCTAAGACTTTTCCCAGATGAGAGGGCAGACAGAAAATACTTAACAACTTTCAAAAACATAGTAAAAAAGCAAAGGGAATATTTACAAAAGAGAGTGAGTAATAAGGAAGTTCTTGCATCCATAAACGAGGACCTTTTAAGGATGGAATCCTATCTTTCGGAGCTTGATAATGTAAAAGCTTGCAGAGGTATGGCTCTATTTTCATCTAGTGCCATGGGTCTCTTTGAAGTGGTCAAACTACCTTACGTATACAGAAACAGACTGATAGTCTCGTCAAATCCCTACATAAGAGAGATAGCAGCTATAGACGAGGAGCTTGGAAGAATAGGCGTGTTGCTCATAGACAGAAAACATGTTAAGTTCTTTTTGATGGATATGGAGGGGGTCTATGAAGTACTTGATTTTCTTGAACCCTTAGCTACAAGGTCTCACAAGTTTCACAGCGGTGGGGGGCTTTTAAAGGGTGCCCAAGGCACTATGAGGTATTCTATGCCATCAAGGGCATCAGCTCCTAACATGATCCAGCATTCGTATGGTGAGTACAGATTCCATATGAGAATAAAGGAAGAAAAGCATAGGCTTTTTAAGTTAGCAAACGATGCTCTCATGGAGGCATGGAAGGAGCATAAGTTTGATAAGCTCATAATAGGAAGTCAAAGGGATGATATAGAAGATATAGAAAACTATTTGCACACGTATATTTCCCAGAGACTCATTGGTTACATGCACGTAAACCCAAGTGAGATAACGGAACATCAACTACAAGATGCAGTGTTGGACCTCTTATGGCGTAAAGATAGGGAGCAGGAAAAAGAGCTTCTTAGAGAGCTTGAGGAACTTCAAGGAAAAGGGCTTGCAGTAAACGGAACATCCAAGGTCCTCGACCAACTTCTAATGGGAAATATAAGACTGTTGCTCGTCCCAGAGAATTTTGAAAAGCCTGGCTATCTTTGCTCAACATCTCATGTACCCACACTAAAGCCCCAATGTCCTTTGGAGGATGATGTGGCTTATGAAATCCCAGACATAGTTGATGAGGTGATGGAGCTTGCAATGGAGGAGAGGGCTCTAATAGAAATAATAATTGACCAAGATGTACAGAGGAAAATAGACGGGCTTGCAGCTTTCCTAAGATTTCCCTTATGAGTTATGAAAGGATAGTTATCCTCATAGATGGTTCCAACCTCTTCCATGCTATAAGGTATCTAAACATAAGAATAGACTACTCCAAGCTTGTAGAGTTCTTAAGAGAGGACAGGAGATTAGTAAGGTCATACTTTTATGGAGCCATACCGCAGGAGAAAGATATTAAAAAGAACACGCCCGAATGGGAGAGCTTCATAAGGCAAAGGAGGTTTCTTGAAGACTTATCCGTGCTTGGAATAAAGGTAAAGACCGCACATCTTAGGAAACTTCCCTCCGGGGAGTATCTTGAAAAGGAAGTGGATATAATGCTTGCAACAGACATGCTAAGCATGGCTTACATGGATGCGTACGATACAGCTATACTTATCACAGGAGATAGCGACTTCTCTTACACTGTAGAGGAGGTACAGAGAATAGGCAAGAGGGTGGAAAATGCATCCTTCAAAAGGACTAGCTCCTACCAGCTTAGGAAAACATGCGATAGATTCATACTTCTCGATGACTACATAGACAGGTTTGTGGTTGAAGAAAAACCACTTGTTACACAGGAGATGACCTTTTGGGAAAAGATAGCAAGGCTTTGGAGAAAGTTATGAGGGTAATATCTTTGAAATGGAATGATGGCTGTATAAGGGGTCTTGATTGCATGGAAAAAATAGAAGATGATACTGCTGTCACCGTTGGTAACTTCGATGGCGTTCATTTGGGGCACAGATCCTTACTTAAAAGCTTGGTGGATAATGCTTCTAAAAAGGGGTTCAAAAGCCTTGTACTCTCTTTTTACCCTCATCCTCTAAAGGTCCTCTCACCAAAGCAATGCCCATGCGAACTTACAACTTTGGAAGAGAAAACAGAACTTTTAAGCAGTTTAGGATTGGATTATGCAGTGTTTTTGAAGTTTGACCTTGGCTTCTCCCTGATGAGGGCAGATGATTTTGTCAGAGAGATCCTCTTCAGGAGGCTCAAAGCTAAATTTTTACTTGTAGGCTACGATTGGAGGTTTGGCTACAAGAGGGAAGGAGAAATAGAGCTTGCCAGGGAGTTGGGAGAAGAGCTTGGCTTTGAAGTGGCTCTATCTGAACCCTTTAAAGTCAAAGACCATATTGCAAGCAGTACCCTCATAAGGAGGCTTCTGCATTCTGGAAGGCTTGGAGAAGCCGAGGAGTATCTTGGGAGGAGGTACTGGGTAAAGAGAAAAGTTGTAAGGGGTGATGGAAGGGGAAGCAGCATAGGCATACCAACAGCAAACTTAGATGGCACAGAAAATCTTTGTTTGAAAGAGGGGGTTTATACGGTGTTGGTCGATAATTCTCTTCTTGGAGTTGCAAACTACGGCTACAGGCCAACATTTGACGGTAGGAAAAAAGTTCTTGAGGTCCATATCATCGGGTTTAAGGGGGACCTAAAAGGGAAGAGGATAAAAGTAGAATTTTTACGGTTTCTAAGGGAAGAGAGAAGGTTTAGCTCTCTTACTGAGCTTAAAAGACAGATAGAGGAGGATATACGTCTTACAAAAAGTTCACTCAACAAGCGTGAGCCCACCCACTAAGTTGAGAGCTTTCAAGTACTCATCTTTTCTTATTCTTCTTGAAAGCTCAGGATAGTCAAAAGCTTTAAAGTAAGGATAGTATTGGTCCATAATGTTTACTGCCATGGTTGGAGATAAGCCTCTGAGAAACTTTGTAACCTCTTTGGTACCAGAGACCTCATTAGGAAGGATGAGATGTCTTATTATCAAACCTTTCTTTGCCATTCCAGAGCTATCCAACTCCATGTCTCCCACCTGCCTGTACATTTCCTCTATAGCTCTTTTTGTCACGCTAAAGTAGTCCTTTACCTTGGAATACTTCCTTCCAACGTGGTCATCTCCATACTTAATGTCTGCAAGGTAGATATCCACTATGCCATCAAGAAGCCTTAAGCTTTCTATGGAATCATAAGAGGATGTGTTGTAGACTATAGGTATTCTTAAACCTTTCTTTACTGAAAAATAGATGGATTGTATTGTCTGTGGAACTATATGGGAGGGCGTTACCAGGTTTATGTTATGGCATCCAAGCCTCTGAAGGGTGATAAAAATATTCGAGAGCTCTTCTTGACTTACCTCCTTACCTTCACCAAGTTGGCTTATACGATAGTTTTGGCAGTACACACACTTTAAATTACAATGGGAGAAAAAGACAGTACCACTTCCTCTTATGCCCCTTATGACTTTCTCTTCACCCCTGTGAGGGAAAAAGCTATCAACTATTGCATACCTGCCAGTCTTGCATATTCCAAGCTCATCCTTGAGTCTATTGACGCCACACGTGTGGGGGCAGACCCTACACTCTTCTAGCATAGATAAAGCCTTTTCTGTTCTCTCTTTCCAATCCTTATCCTCCAAGTTAAGATAAGAGGGGTAAAGCTTTTGCATGGTGTATAATTAAATTTAGACTTTTTAAAGGAGGTTGGGTTATGATGAGGTTTATGAGAAAGCCCCTTCTGGTTTTGACTGTTGCTGGGATGTTCTTTGGTATTAACACGGCTCCGGCTCTTGCGGGCATACTGGGATCCAAGCCAGCGTCAGTAAGCCTTTCATCTCAGAGAGAAGATGATATGCAAAAAGTACAGAAAGTCTTGGAGCATAAGGTTGTTCAAGAAAAACTCAAAGCCTATGGGCTTACAAAAGAGGAAATAGAAAAAAGACTTTCTGAACTCAACGACCAACAAATCCATATGCTAGCAAAGGCTTCCGATAAGGTTCTTGCCGGTGGTGATGGTCTTGGGCTTGCTATAGCTGTTGTTGTCTTGCTAATTTTGGTTGTTATACTCCTTAAGCTTCTCAACAAAGAGATCATCATAAGGTGAAACTGACCTTAACCCTTCTTCTTCCTTTCCTTTTTTCTTTTGAACTTCTTCGTGTCCCCTTTGTGAAACAAAAGGATGACTTTTGCGGTCCAGCAGCTCTTAGCAGTGTGTTGATGTATTACGGCGTTGGAAAAAGCCAGGAAGATATAGCTAAGTCTGTTTATATTCCAAAGCTCAAGGGAGCTCTCATAACAGATCTGGAAAACTATGCAAAAGAACAGGGTTTTAAAACAGAGCTCTTTCAGGGAAACCTGCAGGATATAAAAAAATTCATAGACCAGGGTAAGCCAGTCATACTCTTGGTAGACCTTGGCTTCCTTTGGATAAGTGTGCCACATTACATTGTGGTCGTTGGCTACGATGAAAAGTATATGTATGCAAACACAGGATACAGAGAGAAGAAAGCCTTTGGTTACGAAGACCTTGATATAAAGTGGTCTAAGATGGGTAGGGTTGCTTTAGTGGTTTATCGCTGAATCCTTTCAAGGACCTTTCTGTATCCCTCTAAGAGGTCTCCAAGGTCAAACCTAAACCTGTCTTTGTCAAGTTTTTCGCCTGTTTCTTCATCCCAGAGCCTGCATGTATCTGGGGATATCTCATCTATTACTGCCAAACTACCATCGAAGAGCTCACCAAACTCAAGCTTAAAATCAACTAGTAAGAGGCCGTGTTCCTTAAAAAACTTCCTCAGCGTTTCGTTAACCCTGAGAGCCATATGCTTTATGGGAAGTATCTGCTCCTCTTTGAGCAGACCGAGCATCAGTATATGTTCGTAGCATATAAGAGGATCATGGAGCGCGTCTTTCTTATAAAAGAACTCTATAAGCGGCTCCTCAAAGACTGTCCCCTCTCTTAGACCAAGCCTTTTGCATATACTACCAGCTGCTATATTTCTTACAACCACCTCTATATCAAACCTCTTTGCTCTCCAAACTAACATCTCCCTGTGGGAGACTTTGGCTATAAAATGGGTTTTTACGCCAGCCTCCTTTAAAAGCTCAAAGGCTATGCTTGATATGGTATTGTTTAACACTCCCTTCCCTTCAACTTGAGCTTTCTTTGTAGCGTCAAAGGCCGTAGCCGTATCTTTAAAGTAAACTATATACTTATTTGGGTCTTCCGTCTTGTATATGACCTTTGCCTTTCCCTCGTAAAGTTTCTCCATTGGGACATTATAGCACGTATAGGTTAGTAGGGCAAGGAAATCAGAGGCTGTTTCAAAAATCCCATGGTAAAATTATAAACAATGGTCAAAATAACCATCTCTGCTAAGCTCATCCTTTCTAACAAATAGGATGTAAAACTTCTGGAAGATAAAAGCACAAGTGAGATATTAAAAACTCTTCAGGAAATTTTTAGCCTTTACTCCATAGGACGAGCTGGTTGTAAAGGCAATCAAAACACAAGGATAGAGCTAAAATATGATGAAGTATATCTAAGGATAAACGTAGGAACAAGGAAATACATCTATGCACAAATACTGGCAGGAAATAAGATAGACAAGATAAAGGGGATAGCCCTGTCTGAAAAGGCATACACGGTGGAGACAAAGATGTTAAAGAGTTATGAGTTATATGGCATGGGTTCAGATAAATGAGTATGAAAATCTAATCTCCTATGGTGAGATACCAATGCCAGAGTTATCAAGTGGGAACAAAGACAAAAGAAACCACTATATGTGGCTATACGCCCATCAAGTGGTAAGGATGGCAAAGACTAAAGGAAAGGCTGTAGTGATAGAAAAACTTGATTTTGAGAAGAGTAAGAACAAGAGAGGGGACTACTCTGGGAAAAAGATAAGGAGAATACAGCACAACTTTGCCTATAGAAAGATACTGAAAAGGATAAAGCTACTGGCAAAGAGGAATGGGATACAAGTTATAGAGGTCAATCCAAAGCATACATCCACTATAGGTATGTTAAAATATTCTCCACAATACATGCTAACAAAGGATGTAGCATCTGCCTATTTGATAGCAAGAAGTGGCTTAGGTATAGAAGAGAGAATACCAAAAGTCTATAGAGACCTACTAAATAAGTTAAAAGCTAACATTGAGTGTTTAACCGCTGTCCTGAAAGAGAGACTCTTTTGGGGCTTGTGGGAAGACCTTATGTGGGTACAAGCTCCTGCTACAGGGG
>JBKBPE010000045.1:0-9042 GCA_046293375.1 Aquificaceae bacterium | reverse complement strand
ATACCCATCCCTCCCTCTGCGAGCACTTTGGAGATATAGCAATGGATTATTCTGTTAACAATGTTTGAGACTGTCCAATATCATAAAAAGAATGTCCTGAGTGGCTTAAACTGTATATGCAGAGGAAAAGCATGTGGAGAGTTGTATACACAGGGCAAAGACCTCACAATGAAAACATAGCCTTGGATAAGATAATGCTTGAACTCAGGTCTGAGGGAAAGATCCCCAACACCATAAGGTTTTTGCAGTTCAAACCCGAATGTGTACTCATAGGCTTTCATCAGGCAGTAGAGCAAGAAGTAAGGCTCGAATACGTCCAGAGGGAGGAGATTCAAGTGGGAAGAAGAATAACGGGTGGCGGAGCCATCTACTTCGATGAGAGTCAGATAGGATGGGAGGTCATAGCAGACAAAAGAGACCTGGGAAATCTAAGCTTCGAGGAGCTAACGGCAAAGATATGCAAAGGAGTGGCAAAAGGGCTAAACAGACTTGGCATAAAGGCAGGGTTCAGGCCGAGGAACGATATAGAGGTAGATGGTAGGAAGATATCGGGAACTGGGGGTGTTTTTGAGGGTAGCACTTTTCTCTATCAGGGAACAATTCTTGTAGACTTCAAAGTAGAGAGAATGTTAAAGTCTTTGCAGATCCCAGTGGAGAAGCTAACCTCCAAAGGCATAAAAAGTGCAGAGGATAGGGTAGAGTGGATAAAAAGGTACCTTGGGTATATACCAGAAAGAAAAGATGTCTTTAAAGCCATACTCGAGGGGCTTGAGGAAGAGCTTGAATTTTCTGGAATGTGGGGCGGTCTTACCCATGAAGAGGAGAGGCTTCTTGAAGAAAAGAAGGGCTACTTTGCAAGCAATGAGTGGGTTTATATGATGAAAAGGGCTCCACAGAATGAGGAAATGTTCTTTGGTATACACAGATGTCCAGGGGGTACATTTAGAGTGTCTGTAAAGATAGACACAAAGACTAAAGTCTTACAGCAAGTTATCATAAACGGAGACTTTTTTGTAAAACCCCAAAGGCTCATCTACGACCTTGAAGCATACCTAAAGCATACACCCATCCAAGACTTAAAAAATAGAATTAGGGAGTTTTTCAACGGCAGAGATTGGGAAGGGCTTGACATTACTGTAGAGGATATAGTGTCTGCAGTACTCTTTCCCATGAGTAAGATAGAAGGATTGGAGCTGGGTATAGAAAAAAAAAGACTGAATAATATAGTAGCAAGCATAGGTGGAGGATTAATAAAAAACTTAAAGAATGCAAAGGTTATGCTTTTCCCTTACTGCGCAAAGCCAAACTGGTGCGACTACAGATATTTAGATGACTGTGGGGAGTGTGGTGGTTGTACAGTTGGAGAAATATATAGGCTTGCATACCAAAAGGGCATGGTACCCATAACCATAACATCTTTTGAGCTTTTGAGAGACACGCTTCTTTGGTGTGCTCAGGAGGGATACACCTACGTAGGACACTGCTGCTATGAGTTTTACGAAAAGAGATACGAAATCTTCCAAAAAGCCATGCAGGAAGGAGCCAATGGAGTCCTCTTTGATATAGTAGGAACAACATGCTACAGCTTGGGTGTTGAAGAGGAAGAAAAGGCTTATCACGGTGAGTTTAGCGTAGAGCTTGACCTTTTGAAAGAGGATATCCACAAAGCTGTAGCTGTTAAAGAAGATGTAAAGGCAGATAGAGGAACAACCCTAAAGAACTTTGAATTTTCCCAGCACTTTTTGGAGTTCAAGCCTATATATTACAAAAAGCCCAAAGCTGTACCAACACCACAGGAGGACAGAACAAGAACAGCTGTGCAGAGGGAGGTCTTCAAAGGCGATGCAACCATAGGCAGAGAAAAGGCATCCACTCAGGAGGCTCTTAAAACCTTAGTCCAGTGGATAAGGCAGTCCCAAAGACCTACCTTGGTAGTTGGGCCTTTGCTCTTCTGGGACTTTGGAGATATGGTGCTCCAAGAGAAGGCTAAGAAGGTAAGAGAACTGATAGAAAAGGTGAAAAAGCTGAAGGTCAAGGTGCTTCCGGATTACAGGCCCAAACTAAATAAGTACGGCCCAGAGATGGAGATGGACCCACCGAACCCGCATCACACTATACTTCATGGAAAGCATGACCTTACCATCCTTGTAGGCGTTCATTGCTACAGGACAGATTTTATAATTAGACTCCTCAAAAAGCATACAGATACAAAAGTGGTAGCTCTTTGTAGTCTCTACGGACATCCAGAAGCAGACCTCTCCATAAGCTTTACGGATGCTCAAAAGATAGAGGATCTCTTAAGGAAGGTTCAAGACCTTAGCTAATGACTCCTAACTCTATAGGGAATGTAAGATATACTCCAGTATCTGCCTTCTGAGGCCGTAGGTTTGGAGTAAATCTTCCCTTTCAAGGACCATCCTCGCAGCTACCTCTAAGAGTCTGTAAGGTGGATCTTTCTTTCCCAAGAGTCCAAGGAAATAAGCTCCCATCAGAGAGTGTCTTAAGTCCTCTACTATACCGACCATCATGGGGTCAAACTTGTACTTTTTATAAAGCTCATGTCTTTGGGATTCATCCCTATCTATAAAAGAACTGGCAAAGTTGCATATCTTGGCCCATATGTCCAGAGTCTTGTCCCATTCCCCTTTAGGAAGAGCTTCAAGCTCCGTGTGTATGTAGTAAAGAAGATAGTTGGCAAAATATCTCACTGCAGATTCTGCATCCTCAAAGCCCCAAACTAAGGATCTTCCATCCATAGAAGTTAAATTTATTACAAGGAGGTTAAAAGGATGTTTTTATATCTTTTTTTACTAACAAGCTTGGCTCTTGCAGTACCCGAAGGTAAGGTCATATTCGATAATAACTGTTTAAGATGCCATCAGGAAGGTTCCAAAAAACCCCTCTCTTATCTTATGAGAGAGTATAAAGGGAGGGCTGATGCTATAATGGTGCTTGCTAAGCAGTGTCCATGGGGGAGGAACCTTTCAGATATGGAAATAGAGATAGTAAGCAGATGGATAGCTGGGGAGGAAAAGTAAAGATGGGTTGATACTTCTTTGAAGATAAGTGATAAAATATTAAAATATGGCTCTCTTTTGGAAAAAGTCACAAGAGGAAAAGGCGGCAGAGAGAGGAGACAAGACCAACATCCTTAAACTCATAGAGAAAGGGAAGATAAATAGAGCGATAGATATACTGGAAAGGTTCAAAGATGACAAAGAGCTAAGACCAATACTTTACGAGCTCTACATAAAAACGGGTAAGTATTACTATGCCTATCAGCTTATAGAGCATTACGATAGAAATTTAGGCACTGCAAAGGAGAGAGCTCTTATATATGAAAAAGTAGGAGAAAGAGATAAAGCCATAGAAGAGTACCAAAAGGTAGGGGACTTTGAAAGCCTTTACAGAGCTGGACTTTTGGTATATGAATTAGAGAGAAAAGAAGATGCCCTGAGGTTGTTAGAGAGATCTACCAAGCTTGCCCCACCATCCAAAAGGCAAGAGATAGAGGAGAGCATAAAGAAGATAAAGCAGGACATTGGACTTCTTCAAATAAAAAAAGAAAGCCTACTTGAAAAAATAAGAAATGGTCTAAAAAAAACCAAAGAATCAGCTCTCTTTGGTATTATCCTGAGAGGTAGAAAGGTAGATGAAGAGCTCTTTGAGGAGCTCGAGGAGATGCTCATAAGAGCTGATATAGGCACAAAGATAGCTCTGAGTATCATAGAAAACCTAAAAAAGGAAGCCATAAGAAGAAATATAAAAGAGTCGGAAGGTCTAAAATCTATACTCAGCGAAAGATTTATAGGGCTCCTCTCTGAGTGTTCCAAGAGCATAGAGTTTAAAGAGGGCAGACCTAACGTATACCTATTCTTAGGTGTAAACGGGTCTGGAAAGACAACTACCATAGGTAAGCTTGCTTACAAGTTTATCCTTGAGGGGAAAAAGGTTCTCCTCTGCGCTGGAGACACATTCAGGTCTGCTGCTATAGAACAGCTTGAAGTCTGGGCAAAGAGAAGTGGGGCGGACATTGTTAAAAAGGAAGAGGGGGCAGACCCTGCTGCAGTTGTGTACGATGCTATGAAAAAACTCCAAGAGGGTTATGACTTGCTTCTTATAGATACAGCGGGCAGGCTTCACACAAAAGAACCGCTTGTAAGAGAACTTAGGAAAATAAAAGCAACTGTACAGAGGTTTCTTCCTGATGAACCAACGGAGACATTTCTTGTATTGGATGCAACCTTAGGACAGAACTCCATATCACAAGCTAAGGTCTTTAAAGATGCCGTTGACGTAAGCGGCATAGTTCTTACAAAGCTTGACGGAACTTCAAAGGGTGGTGCTATAATCCCTATATGTCAAGAGCTGAAAATTCCTGTAAAGCTTTTGGGAGTGGGAGAAGCCATAGACGACCTTCAGCCCCTCCATTCAGATATCTTTGTGGAGGAACTTTTGTCTTAAGGAGGTAGAATGATAGGAGAAGATTTCATAAAGACTCCAGAAATTCCAGATAGAGAGATTGAACTCCCTGTTATGCCGCTCAGAGATCTTGTGGTTTTTCCTACAATGGTCATCCCCCTTTTTGTTGGTAGGAGTTTCTCCATAAGAGCCATAGAAGAGGCTCTAAGGAAGGACAGGCTTATATTTCTTGTACTCCAAAAAGAGAGGGACGTAGAAGAGCCAAGCATAAACGACCTTTTTAGCATAGGTGTTATAGCACATGTAATAAGAACTGCACCCATAGAAGAGGGAAGGCTTAAGATACTCGTACAGGGACTGAGAAGAGCAAGGGTCAAAGAGTACAAAAAGCTGGAAGGTTATTATGCATGCCTTGTTGAACCCATAAAGGATGTTGAGATAAAACTAGAGGAGCTCACAAAGGATGATAAGGCATACATGAGCTCCCTTAAAGAACTTCTTGATAGGGCTATGTCCCTTGGAAAGCAAATTATACCGGACATACTTATGCTTATAAAAGAGCAGGAAGACATAGGCAAGCTATCGGATATAACAGCTTCTATACTTGACATAAAGTCTGGGGATGCTCAATCTATCCTTGAAACAGCAGATCCAAGGGAGAGGTTAAGGTTAGTTCATCAGTATGCTCTTAACGAAGTAGGCCTGTTGGAAGTTCAGAACAAGATAAGGAGTGTAGCAAGGGAAAGAATGGAAAAAGAACAGAGAGAGTACTTTTTAAGGCAACAATTAAAAGCTATACAAGAGGAGTTAGGAGAGAGCGACGAAAAAAAAGCAGAGATAGAGGAATACAGGAAGAAGCTTTCAAAGCTAAAGCTTGAAAAAGAGGTCAAGATAGAGATAGAAAAGCAGATAAACAGGCTTGAAAGACTTCATCCAGATTCTGCCGAAGCTGGGGTGCTAAGAACGTGGCTCGACTGGACCTTAGACCTTCCTTGGAGCACAAAAACAAGAGATAGGTACGATGTTGAAAAGGCAAAAAAGATATTGGATAGAGACCACTACAACCTTGAAAAGGTAAAAGAGAGGATCATAGAACACCTGGCCGTTAAGAAGCTTACAAAAGGAAAGCCATCTGCCGTCCAGATTCTATGCTTTGTTGGACCTCCGGGTGTTGGGAAAACATCCTTAGGGAAATCAATAGCTGAATCGTTGGGTAGAAGGTTTGTAAGAATATCCTTAGGTGGAATAAGAGACGAAGCTGAGATAAGAGGGCACAGAAGAACGTACGTAGGAGCCATGCCTGGAAGGATCATCCAAGCTATAAAGCAGACTGGGACTAAAAACCCCCTTATAGTGCTGGATGAAGTGGATAAGGTTTACGTATCCTTTCAGGGAGACCCGGCAGCAGCACTGCTAGAGGTTTTGGACCCAGAACAGAACAGGAGCTTTGTTGACCTATACATAGGACTCCCCTTTGACCTTTCGGACGTTTTCTTTATATGCACTGCTAACCGAGTGGATACGATCCCAAGACCCCTTCTTGACAGAATGGAGGTAATAAACCTAACGGGATACTCAGAGGAGGAAAAGGTATTTATAGTGAAAAACCACCTTCTTCCCAGGCTCCTTCCCCTCCACGGCTTTAAGGATGGGGAAGTAAATATATCCGATGAGGCCATCTTGGAGATAATAAGAGGGCATACAAGAGAGTCTGGAGTTAGAAACCTACAGAGATACTTAGGCACAGTTCTCAGAAAGATAGCGCTTAAAAAACTAAGGGATGAAAAGCCTCCCTTTAGAGTGGATGTTAATGATGTAAGGTCTTACCTTGGAGTTCCAAAAAGGTATCTGGAAAAGGAGGATAAACCTCTGGTTGGTATAGCCGTAGGCCTTGCATGGACGGAGGTCGGTGGTGAGATAATGCTCATAGAAGCCACTAAGTTTAAGGGGAAGGGTGGGCTTTTACTTACTGGTTCTCTGGGTGATATAATGAAAGAATCTGCTCAAGCTGCGCTTTCTTACATAAAATCTAAATCAGGAGAGTACAACATAAACCCTGAGGTGTTTTCCAACTATGACCTGCACATACATGTTCCAGAGGGTGCTGTCCCAAAAGATGGACCATCTGCAGGCATAACCATAGCTACAGCCCTCATGTCTCTATTCACAAACAGGCCAGTTAGAATGGACGTAGCCATGACTGGAGAGGTAACTCTAAGGGGTCGAGTGCTTCCTGTAGGCGGTCTAAAGGAGAAGATCCTTGCGGCAAAAAGAGCAGGCATATACAATGTGGTATTGCCAGAGAAGAACAAGGAGGAAGTTTTGGAAGACCTGCCAGAGTATGTCAAGGACAAGATGAACTTCCACTTTGTAAGCAAGCTTGAAGAGGTTTTTGAGATAACTTTACTTTCTCAGACACCATCTGAAAGCATATCCAGCTTACAGAGTCCAGTATGATATAATGTACAATTAGGAGGTGATTTATCTTGGCTATAGTTGAGGTTGCGGAGAACGAACCCTTTGAAAAAGCCTTTAAGAGGTTCAAGAGAGTGGTTGAAAGGGAAGGAATCCTAACAGAAGTCAAAAGAAGGCAATTTTATGAAAAGCCAAGCGAGAAAAAGAAGAGAAAGGAGAGGGCCTCAAGGAAGAGGCTTATAAAGGCATTGAAGAAGAAGAATATGATCTAAAGACCAAGGCCTCTGTATGTTTAGGGTTCTTCTTTTTGCCCTCTTACTTTTATCCTCTTGTTTACAAACTGCTCTCCATAGCAACAGGTGTTCTCAGTACATAAAAGCAAAAGAATACAAAAAGGCCATTGATGCTGGGGAAAGGGCTTTGGACCTTTATCCAAGAAATACAGACCAGTATGTATGCGTTAGTGATGCCTATCTACAGAGTGGAGACTTAGACAGTGCTATAGAGACCATAATGCGTGCAGAAAAGTTTGCACCCTCTTATGAGGACCTGGCAGTTATATACAATCGCTTGGGTTTTATGTACAGATTAAAGGGTGACCTTGAGAGGTCCATGATGTATCATAAAAAACACTTTGCTTTGAGCCACGAGATTGGAGACACAAAGGGAATGGTTGTGTCTCTTATAAACATAGCGAACATTTATCAGGAGAAGGATGAGCTTGAAGAAGCGCTCTCTTATTATAAAAGTTCTTTGGAGGTCTCTGAGGAAAGAGAAGACATATCCTTTATACACGCAAGCATGGCAGACATATACTCAAGAATGAAAAGATACAAAGAGGCTATCAAGCACTACAAGATATACGCCGAGTATGCCAAAGAAGCTGGAGATAAACACCTATACGCTAAGGCTTTGCTTAACCTCGGAGACACTTACAGAAGTATGGGTGACTTTGAAAGGTCGCTGGACTATCTAAATGAGGGGCTACTAAAGGCTAAAAATTTAAGAGACAGAAGGATTCAGGCATACGCATACAGAACCCTTGGTTTTCTATACAGAGATAAAGGAGACAAGAACAAAGCTAAGTTTTATTTGGAAAAAGCTATTGGAATTTATGGAGAGCTTGGTCTGAAGGATGATATCAAAGAACTGAGTTACGAGCTTAGGAAACTAAAATAGATAGGTCCCTCCTCTGTTACAATGGCTGTTATGTTCTCCGCCGGCGTTACATCAAAGGCCAAGTGGAGAGCTGGTGAACCATCTGGGGCCAGCTTACAGTCTCTGAAAGACTTTATCTCCTCCTGTGGTCTTTCCTCTATTGTGATCTGGTCTCCGCATTCTGTGTTTGGGTCAAAGGTTGACTTGGGAGCTACCACGTAGAAAGGTATTCGGTGAACCTTCGCCAACACAGAAAGCGTATAAGTTCCTATTTTATTTGCCACATCACCACGCTTTGTTATCCTGTCTGCACCGACCAAAACAAAATCTATCATTCTATTTTTCATCAAGTAGCCAGCAGTCATGTCAGTTATGAGCGTATGGGGGATGCCTTCTTTCAAAAGCTCCCATGCTGTTAGCCTTGAACCTTGCATGTAGGGCCTTGTCTCGTTGACATACACATGCACCCTCTTACCAGAGTAAAAGGCAGACCTCACAACTCCAAGAGCTGTCCCCCAACCAGCAGTTGCAAGTGCTCCAGTATTGCAGTGGGTTAAAATCTTAGCTCCATCTGGTATGAGCTTGGAGCCAACCTCACCCATCCTTCTGTTTGCCTGGTAGTCTTCTTCCTCTATTTTTTTTGCTTCGCTTTGAATGTCCTTCCCATTTTTGTAAGCCCTCATCATCCTCTCAAGTGCCCAAAAGAGGTTGTAAGCAGTTGGCCTTGTTTTCCTTAGCTCTTCGTAAGCTTCCTCAGCCTTTCCTTCCTTGGCGCCTAGTAAGAATCCGTATGCAGCAACACAACCTATCGCTGGTGCCCCTCTGACAGCCATAGTTTTTATAGCCTCTGCCGCATCCCTGTAGTTGTTTAGCTTTAACCATACCTCTTCTTCTGGAAGTTCCCTCTGGTCTAAAAGAAGAAGATGGTCTTCTTTCCAATGGAAAGCTTTCACTTCCATAGTTCGCCTCCATGTTTTTCTTCAAGCTCTAACTCTAAAAGAAAAAGGTACTTTAAGAAGACATAAAGGAAAACAAAAAAAGCAACAA
>JBKBPE010000044.1:0-9490 GCA_046293375.1 Aquificaceae bacterium | reverse complement strand
GCTTTGCAAAAAGTAGTATTTCTGGGTTTACAAGTCTGTCGTAGAGTATGACCTCTGCAGATTTTATAAGTTTTAGGGCTTTGAGGGTCAAAAGCTCTTGGTCTCCTGGACCTGCCCCTACAAGGTACACTTTACCCATAGCTTTCCCTCCTATGGCACCATAAAGATGCCTGAAGGATTATGCACATCTATTTCTTGAAGAATCTTCATATCGGGCATACTTAGAATCCTCAGCTTGGAATCAAAGTAGGAAGAAACGTAGAGCCTTTCTCCATCCTTTGAAAACCTCATATGCATTATCCTTTTACCCACGGCAACCTCTACCACAATACTTCTTTGTGATACGTCTACCAAGGCTATATAGTCTTCCCTATCACCGCTGAAGTTAACCGCTATATACCTTTTATTGGGTGAAGCCACAGCGAAAACTGGAAGGCCTGGAAGGCTTATGCTACCTTCCAACCTTAAATCCTCCATGTTCAATAGGTAGAGCCTTCTCTCTCCCACACCTGGTACAAAGGCAAGGCCATCCACTATACCCCAAGTGCCAAAGTGGGGTATCTTGAAAAGGGGTTCCCCTTGACCACCGATAGCTATTTTCTTGTACTCTCCACTTCTAAGGTCAAGGATTCCAAGAAGAGAGTCTTTGAAAAAGCCTACCAAGTACTTATCCTTGTAAAGAAGGGCATCAAAGGGCATATTCCCCACACCTTCGTACTTTTTGACCTCTTTACCCTTCACAACCCATATCTGATCTTTATCCATTAGGGAAAATACAAAGCCCGTGGAAAAGGCCTTTATTCCCACATTTCTTGAGCTTGTTTTTATCGTCTCCACAGGGCTTAAATCTACCTTCAGGACAACAACCGTGTCTGGGTCATAGTTGGCTATAAGCACATGATCATTGAAAAAATCTAAGCCTATACTGCTTTGACCCACTTTTATCTTCTTGAGGAGTTTATCCTCCTTTAGATCTATCTTTGAAAGAAAGCCGTCCCTACTTATTACATAGGCGAAGCCTTTATAAAATTTCACGGTAGCATGGTTTAGGTTTCCAAGGTTTTCTATCCTACCTATTAACCTGTTGTCCTCTATAACCGCCAAGGAGCTTCTCTCCCTTTCAACCACGTAAAGCTTCTCACAGAAAGCAAATAGGGGCAAAAGGAAAAGTATCATAAATAGCATGCCGGATCCTCCTCTTTGTAGTCTCCATAGAGAGCATAGGCTCGTGCCCTTGAATTACCGTTGCATAATTTCAGGTACTTACAATCTCCGCACTTACCCTTTAATTTTCTGGGTTTTTCTCTTAAGAAGGAGAGCAAACCATTACCCTGCCAAAGTTCCACAAGGTCTATCTCTTTTACATTTCCCACCGATGTTTGAAAGAAGGGGTCTGGCTTTACATTACCCTTATAGTCTATGTTTAAAAGCCTAACGCCCGCCTGATTCCCTCCCCAGAGGAGAAGCCTTTGAAGGAGGTCTCGAGAAAGGTCAGGGTACTTAACAGAAAACTTGTTGTATAAGATAACCGCGTCCGCTTCATTGTTCCCCGTCACCACATCTATGGGAATGTTTTTTTCCACATATTCAAAGGCCTTGTCTATTATGAACTCCACCCACCTCCTGTAGTCCTCCTTCTCAAGGTCTGAAAGCCTTTTGCCTCTTCCCGAATAAACAAGGTGAGATATGTAGACCTTTGGAATACCTTCCCTTTGGACAAGATCAAAGATAAAGGGTAGGCTTCTTGAGGTTGTAGGGGTCAATGTAAAACGGAGACCAACTCTAATACCCCTCTCAAGGCAGAGCCTTATGGCTTCCAAGGACTTTTCAAAAGAGCCCCTTTTGCCTCTAAAAAGGTCATGCACCTCTGGCTCACCGTCTATGCTTATACCCACATAATCAAAATGCCTTTCTATATCTTCTATGAAATCCTTTACAAGCAAGCCGTTTGTGGAAAGATATGTTCTGATCCCATGATCCCTTAAAGAATTCGCTATTGCAAAGAGCCCTTCTTTTAACAAAGGCTCACCACCAGAAAGGATGGCAAATTTTATCTTTATATAGGGTAGCTTCTTTACAAGGTCTAAAGCCTCTTCCTGAGATAGCTCTTCGGAGCTTTGTTGGTTGGCGGAGGAATAACAGTGCTTGCAATAAAGATTACACCTATTAGTAAGGTTCCATATAAGCATAACACCCTCAAAGGGCCTTATAGGCTTTCCTTGCAGGGTGTCCCTTATATACTCTGTTATCCTAAGCACAGTTTAGCTCCACCAACACTTCGCATATGTTGTCTCCGTTGGCGTTACATTTGGTTTCATAAGCCCTAACCCTTTTTCCCAAATGAATTTCCACTATACCAGCTACAAAACCAGCCTCAAAATGGCATATCTTTTTTCCTATGTTGGGCATGCCAGAGCAGGTTATACATTCATCAAGAGCTACCACAAGCTTCTCTTTGTTCTTCTCAACGGGTATTAAAAGTCCTACCTTCGCATCTCTAACAAAGTCTGCCACTTTTATAAGGTACCTTTCCAAATCTTCATCCTTGAGCCTTTCACCAACCTCCTTTCCAAACTCCTTACCTGCCTTCTGAATAAGGGTTATAGCCCCCTTTTGTCCTAAGGTATCCTCAAGGTATATACCAGAGAATACTCTGAAGGCTCTGAACACAAGGAGGGGTATTTCCTTACCCAATTGCGGCCTTCTTATCTGCGATATGGCCTCAATCCATCCAGCCATCTTTTAGTACCTCCATAAAGTTTATAAGGGCTTTAAGCTCCTCATCCCTTAGGTTTATACGAGGCATAGCATTGCGCGTGTATCCCAAAAGTCTGTAGGCATTTTCTGGGTCAAGGATCTGTGCTATAATTAGCGCCTTGTCTCTGTTTTGAATAGAGCTCCTTAAGGAAGGTCCAAAGGCTTGCCTTGTGGTATGATGGCAACCCCAACACTTTTCCATAAAAACCTGGTAGCCAAGCTGAGCGGCATCAAACCTCCTGCTCTTATTCACAAAGTTGTACTTACCAGCAGGTAAGCTTGCAGGATATTCCTTCAACTTTTTCAAGCTGACACCGTCGTAAATCACAAGGCATCCTTCTTCTTCATAAAGGCTTACGTAGGCAAGCTTTCCGTTCCCTGAAAGCTCTGTGTGTACCGCCTTCTTACCCTCTAAGGGCTTTATTCTTTTAACATCAAAGCTTCTTTTATCTACAAGGGCGATACTATCCGAGGATTCATCCACCCATAGGTAAGGGGTTCCATAATTGCTCCTTGCTAAAAAGCCCAATCCCTCTAAGGATATATCTTTTACATGCTCCCACGTATAAGCCTTCCATATGGATATAAGAGGTTTTCTTATTATAGGCGTTGCAAAGTAGAAATCACCCTTTGAATACCAAAAGTGGGAAGATGCAAGATGAGGAAGTCCATGTATGTTAAGGCTTTTCACTAGCTTCAGGTCTTTCAAAGAGTATATCCTTAGACCTTCTTTGCTTGTTCCTATGAGATACTCTTCCAAGGGGTCAAGGGTGAAATCTTCCAAGAAGGTATCTAAGTTTTTATATACAATCTGATAGTCTTTTTCCCTTAAAAAGCCCACGTAGGGCTTATCCCTAAAGGTAAAGATGAATTCTTTCTTTGTGTTTAACTCATAGACCGCATTTATCCTTCCCTCAACCTTTTTTATCTGAATAAGGTTTAAGTCTTTGTCAAAAAGGACCAAAGAAGAGGGAAGCCAGCAGGAGGCTACAAGAAGGTTTTCGGAAAGGGCTATGTTCCTTAGGTATATGCAGGCCCTTACCTTTTCTAATTTTCCCTCTTTCGGTGAATATTTACCAATCCAACCACTCCTTGAGGGGATGTAAACATCCCCTTCCTTTGAAAACTTTATTCCACCGTGTATATCTGAGAAGGGGATCTTTGCAAGGACTTCATCACCCTCCATAATCCAAAGGAGGCTTTTCCCTCTTTCTACCACTACTGTATAGTCCCATAGCCTTCTTACCTTAATGCTTTGAAGCTTTAGCGTTTCCTTGCTTTCCCTTATCTTCTCAACTCCCCAGGTTATCTTCTCTTCATCCACAGGCCTTTTGATAAATTCAAGGATAGCCTTTATTTCTTCATCCCTTAAATACCCAAAGCTGGGCATACCCACTGTGCCCTTTTTTATTACCTGATATAAATAATCATCGGATTTTGATATAAAAAAAGGGGGGAGAAGAGGAGGTGCGCTTTTCCCGAGCCTATCCTCCCCATGGCAAGAGGAGCAGTGTCTTTTATATAACTCCTCTCCCCCAAAGGAGAGGGAGAGGAGGATAAAAGCAAAGAGAAGGTATCTCATCAGTATATGTCCTTTATGGTGTTGTAAACGTTGAAGTGTCCGGTAGGAGTTGCCACCCAGTCTCCGGCGATTTCATGTTTGAGCCTTAGAGTCTTATCATCATAGACAAGGATAGCTTGCTTTTGAGGCTCGTCCTTTTTGCCCCATACAGTAACCCACACTTCATCGCCGTTTTTGTTATATTCAAGATGAACAGCCCTTCCGCTGTACTTCTCTGGTATCTCTATCTGAGCTTTTAACTTAAAGGTGTTCTTGTCAAACACAAAGACAGACCTTTGAAGCTTAGGGTCGTTGTGGAGAGTCCTGTCCACCCAGATATGGGGAGACTTTGGATGTGTTTTTATAAAGAGGTTGCCGCCACCCTCACCGGGCATTTCAAACTTAGCAACCACCTTCCACGCATACTGGGGATACTTCACGGGGTCTGTGCCTATACATTGGATGGTGTTGTCCCCAAGGTGCCCCGTACACCATATGGGACCATACTTGGGATGGTCTATGTTGGCACCCCTTCCTGGGTGTGGTCTTATACCCACCTTTACATTCTTAACAAGCTTTTTTTCCTTGGTATCCACTATAGATATGGTGTCTCTGAAGTTTGCAGCAACTAAGAAGTACCTCTTAGTGCTATCCCAACCGCCATCATGGAGGAACCTTTCCGCTTCTATCATGGCTATTTTGGGTGCATGTATGTTAGAGTAGTCAACAAGCCATATCTGCCCCGCTTCTTTTATATTTACCACCCATTCTGGGTCATGGTGGGATGCCACTATGGAAGCGACCCTTGCTTCCCTTAGGAACTCATTAGTGTCATATGTATATGCGCTTGTGGCGATTATCTTTAAAGGCTCTAAGGTTTGTCCATCAACGATCACAAAGGATGGTGGCCAGTAGCAGCCTATGATGGCAAGCTTGTCAAGAAAATCACCCTTTGGACCCTTATACTTCGATGTATCAAGGGATCTTCCGTCGTAGCATGTCTTGACTTCCGCTACTTTGTCTGGTTTTTTCATCCAAAGGTCTATAAGAACCACCTTCCCATCCCTTCCTATGGTATAGAGATATCTCCCAGAGGCCGAGTATCTGGCTATATGAACCGCATAACCGGTATCTACAATGCTCACAAGTTCTTTTGTATCTCCGTCAATAATAGCAGTTTTCCCTATGTCCCTAAGTATTACACTCATAAAGTTTTGCCAATTTCTGTTATGTTCTGGCTTGGTAGGTCTTTTTTCTGGTGGGACAAAAACCTTCCAAGACTTCTTCATCTCACCTAAGGGTAGCTCTGGAGGTGGTGGTGGGTCGTGAAGTAAGAACTTAGCTAAAAGTTCAATCTCCTTTTGGTTGAGTATTCCTTGCCTTCCCCAGTCGGGCATACCGCCAGGCGTTCCATAGGTGATAAAAACTTTAAGTGTTTCCACACCCATCTTTCTGGTCTTTTCTGGAAGGAGATTAGGTCCTGTTGCTCCTTTTCTCAAAGCTCCATGACAACCTGCACACCTATCAAAGTAGATCTCAGCTGCTCTTTTCACCTCCTCTTGAGAAAGGGCGGGCAACTCTTCCTTTTGTTGCGCGGAAGAGGTGCCAAACAAGGAAAGGCCAGCAATGCTTAAAACACCGCTCAGTAGCAAGAACTTCTTCCTCATGTTCTACCTCCTTTTTAGTGATATATATCATAAATATAAATCTTTACTTACTAAATGTCAAGATTTTTTTACTATAATCTCTTAAACTCTTTCCCCAAACCAAAAGGGGGATTAGGATAAAGGTGATAAGACCACCCATCACATCAAAAACAAAAAACCAGTCTATCTGGTATGTTCCCGTATCCGGGTTGTACCTAAAGCATCTTAACCAAAATCCTTCTACAGGGCTTAGCCTTGCTTCTTCCCTCTTTGCTTCAAGGATGGAAAGCTCTAAATCTCTCAATTTTGGACTAACACCGTATATATACCTTGAGACTCTTCCAGAGGGTGTTAAAATTACATAAAGGTTTGGGTGTTCAAACTCCTTCAACTTCTCATCGTATCTGTATTTATAGTCTATAGCTTTCAGAAGCTTTTCTACCTCATCGCTCCTTGCCACTATCCAGTTTTCTGGTAAACGGTGGGATTGCTTAAACCTTTTAAGGTCTGAAATATGGTCGGAGGGGTCAAAGCTCAAGGAGAGAACATTAACATTTTCCTTTAGCTTTTCCATGTTTTTCTTTAAGCCTTCTGTCATAAGGGGACAGGCGGAGAAACATTTGGTATACACAGGGTTTATTATCAAAACCTTTCCCTGAGCAAAGTCCGAAAGTCTATAGCTTTTCCCTTCATGGTCTTGGAGTAATATATTGGGAACATAGCTTCCTATGGTCTTTTTCTCATTGGGCAAAAGGTTGGAAAAGGATAAGGAGGTTAAAAGTATAAGAAGGCTAAAGAGCCTTAGCATGTTTGTACACCTTTAATAAGGATGCGATACAGTAAAGGAGGAACATAACACCGCCGAAAACCGCCAGAAGGCTTCCTATACCCATCATGTTCAAAGCTATAAACACTTCTCCCCTTTGGACGGATTCAAAGCCATAGGTCTTTCTGGGAGCTCCAAAAAGTCCGGCCATATAAAAACCAACCACCAAAAGGTTTATACCAAAGCCAAATATAACAGGCTGAAGCCTTGCTATCCCTTCCCAAGGTACAGTACCCAATCTTCCTTTAAGCATATAATAAGCCATGCCCATAAAGGCTATGGTTACACCAGAAACCGCCCCATGGTAGTGGGCTGGTATTCTAAGGTCGTTCTGCATACCTCCATAGGCTATAAAGATTCCTATGTAGTAAACGCTCATAGAAGAGATTAGGGAAAAAGTAGATACGTCCTTCTTTAGCTTTAGGTTTTTAAGTATGTAAAAGGTGTGAATAAAAACCGGAATTCCCAAACCAACGCCAAAGGAGAGGGTTGTCGTCAATTTAAAGCTTTCAGAAATAGCGTCAGTAAAATACCCGTAAAAGAGGGGGATGGAGGTTAAAAGAAGAAGTAGGTTTGCCATGTTCATGCTTAGACTTGATAAGTATCTACCCGAGTTCATCTTAAGAAGTTCGTGCCACACGGCAAGCATAAGGGATGTATACATAAACTGCTGAAGGTGTCCCGGTATCCAGAAAAGCCTTTCAAAATAAAGCTTACCCTCGCCTTTTGTTGTTAAAAGAGAAATTACCAAAGATATAAGGGTGAAAAGGCTCAGGATAACAGATACAGATAATGCCTGTGATGACGTTTCTTGAAGTGTAAATTTCTTTATGGAGTCCTTTAATCGAGAAACTACTTCAAAGGAGAAGCCAAGAAGGAAAAGGAAAAGCCCTCCATAGAAAAGGGGAGTGTCTATTACAGGTATATAATTGTTAAGGTAGGGCTGTCCGTAGGGTAGAAGGCAGGAAAGGGAAAGGAGAGTCATACCCGATAGGATGGCTGGAGGTGCCCACCTTCCCTTCCTGCCTTTTTTGTACTGCCAAAAGGCCACAGAAAAGGTCATGAGCCAAACTGTGATAGAAAAGGTTACATGACCTACTAAGAAGTGATAAAAGAGCTCTGGTGAGTTAAGGAGCTTTAACATAGGAGTTCTTGTGAGGGCGATAAGGATCCCAAAGATGCCGGCGAGGAGTAAAGAAAGAAGGGAGAGGGAAAGGAAAAGGAGCATTATTTTACCTCCCACATGGCTGCGAGCCATCCCCAGTTGAGAAGGAGGAATATAAGGAAAACACCCATGAAGAGAAGGGTAAGCGTCAAGGTGCCCGGTGCCTCAAAGCCATGGTTTTCTTCTGTAGGGGGTGGAGGAGATGCTATCTGAAGCTGCATGTCTTGAGGACCCTTTAGTGGGGCTCCTAAAAAGACGGAGGCTACAACTATAAGTACCCACATCAGAGTTCCAATTACAGCCAATATACCGCCTATGGCGAAGAGAACCCAGAAGAAGTCCGCTGCAGGGTTAAAGGTGTAGGTGAAGGGACCACCGGAAAAGGTGATATCGTAGTGCCTTCTTGGAACTCCAAAGGCTCCAAGGATGTACATAGATACCGCAAGTATGGATATACCTATACCAAAAACCCAAGGCTGTATTTTGGCAAGTCCAAAGAAGGATATACGTTTTCTAAACACCAAAGGTATTAGGTAGTAGGTTGCTCCCATGAAGGCAAGGGTGGTACCACCAACGACAGTGCCCTTGAAGTGTCCGGGGATGGATAGGGTATTGTGGACTATAATGTTAGTTTGCTCCATACCGTTAACCACACCTGTGACACCGCCTATGAAGCCAAATATAATGATGGATAAGAGGACAGCAGAAAAGGCAGGATTACCCCAGGGTGCGTTTTTGAGCCAATCAAAAAGGCCTTTGGTAAAGCCTCTTCTCCTTTGGGCAGATTCAACTGCGGAGGGTACTGCAAAGGCATGTATCATGGAAGCAAGAACCGCTATATACATAATGTAGCTTGTGTTGAAAACCTTCCATGCTGGACTTGGTCCTGGGTCAACCAACAGGTGATGAGCAGATGCTACGTTTATACCTATAACGTAAAAAACAAAGGCAAACCTGCTTATTTTTTCACTTATAGAGGCACCACCCACCGTAAGAAAAGCTCCAAGATACCACACCGCTATCATAGCTGTGACGTTTATCTGCTGGGAGGAGTGCCCCAGCCCCCACCAAACAAGCTTGTAGACTCCGGCGTCTATACTCTTTATGATTCCCAAAGACCAAAGGAGTGTAGGAATATAAATTATGGCGCCCGTGGCAAGGGTGAGGGTGGCTATTATGGCGGCCGCCACAAGACCAAAAGTAAAAAGAGGTAAGGTATCTCCATAGGTCCTTTCCCTTCTTGCTATCAGAAGGTTGGCAAAGAATATGAAGACCCCTATAAGTGCACCCACTGCAAAGAGTATGATTCCCAAATAATAAACAGGGTGAGCTTGTAGAGGAGCGTAGGAGGTCATCAAAACATCCGCGTTTCCCGTAAGTATGGTGGAGTTAACCAGCAGAAAGCCAAGAACCATAAGTATCAAAGAAAGCCATCCAAACTTGGGAGAGGACAGTTTGGAGTTTAACACTATGGTGGAGCCAAAGTAAAGACCTGCTATTTCAAAGAATACGATCCAAAATATGAGGGCGTTAAG
>JBKBPE010000043.1:8028-9958 GCA_046293375.1 Aquificaceae bacterium | reverse complement strand
CCGACGACCCAGAGGGCGAGGAGGTATACAGGGAATTGCTTAACGTTACCGCAGAGGATAAGGATGTATACCTATTAAACTTACCGCCGGACAGTCATCTGGAGATAAATGCCTTACAAAGGTCAGCTCAGGTGGTTTTTCAAAAGTCTATAAGGGAGGGATTTGGGCTTGTCGTGGCTGAAGCCATGTGGAAGGAAAAGGCTGTCATAGGTGGTAATACAGGTGGTATAAAGAGACAGATAGTGGATGGATTAACAGGTTATCTGGTTAATACGGTAGAGGGTGCAGCCTTTAGGGCCAAACAGCTTCTTGCAAGCAGAAGTTTAAGAGAGGATTTAGGGAAAAGGGCAAGGGAACATGTAAAACATAGATTTTTGATTACAAGGCATTTAAAGGATTATTTGCTTTTGATCAAATACCTCTTTAAAAAGGTTAATCAGTGATGTATCCCCTACCTTTAACCTCCAGCCGGCGTATAGGAAAGGGTATAATTATCATCTATGAGAGAGATCCTAAAAAAGCTTTCTGAATTTCAGAACCTAACAAAGGAAGAGGTTATAAAAGCCCTAACACCAAACACGGATGCACAAGCAGGGTCAAGGCTTATGATAGAGCTAGATAGTGTGGTTGCTACTGGAAGAGGTATAGACACTGACATAATAAAGGCAAGTATAAGCGGATTTGTGGATGCTCTAAACAGAGCCATAATAATAAAGAGCTATATCTTAACAAGGGGGACTGTAGAAAAAGGTAGGGCGTGATGGTTTTTAAGCGTACCTCTTGCTACTTAGCATGTTTCTCTTCCTCTTTACAAACTCCACTACACCCTCCATATCCAAAGTGTTAAGAACAAATTCAGGAAGAGCCCATCCTCGCCTTGCCAAGCCAACACCAAGCTTTATATACTCTAAATGAATGGGGGAATGAGCATCTGTAACTATGCCAACCATAACTTCCTTCATCATGCATTCCCTCACCTTCTCTGGAGATATGTCAGCCCTAAAAGTGTTGAGTTCAAGCGCAGTGCTCGTTTCCTTAGCAAGGTCTATAACCTTTTCCATGTCCAACGGATAGCCCTCCCTTGTACCGTAAGATTTGCCAGTTGGGTGTCCTATCATGTTTACGTAAGGGTTTTCTATAGCCTTCAGTATTCTGTAAGTGTTATCCTGAGTAAACCTCGAATGCACTGAGGCAACAACAAAATCAAACTCCTCGAGCATCTCGTTGGGAATATCTAAGCTTCCGTCTGGTAAGATGTCCACTTCGCACCCTCTGAAAATGTAAAAGTCTCTGTACTCTTTCCTTAACCTTTCTATCTCCTTCCATTGTTCTCTGTACCTCTCTATGTCAAGCCCCCTTGCCACTCTTGAAGATTGAGAATGGTCTCCAATTACTATGTACCTGTGCCCCATCTGGTATGCGGTACGTATCATCTCTTCCAGCGAACCAATGCCATCGCTCCAATTGGTGTGTACATGGAAATCACCTTTTACCTCTTTATAGCTCAAAAGTTTGGGAAGTTTGCCACTGAGTGCCAGTTCTATTTCTCCTGAGTTTTCTCTAAGCTCTGGCGGTGGTGTCTGCATGCCTATCAGAGAGTAAACTTCCTCTTCCGTCCTTCCTCCCATCCATCTGTCTGTTTCTGCCTGAAAAACCCCATACTCGCTTATCTTCAGCCCTATGGCCTTTGCTATATCCCTTATCCTTATGTTGTGCTCCTTTGAGCCAGTAAAGTATTGAAGGGCTGCACCCCACTGATGAGGCTCAACGGTTCTTAGGTCCACTTGCCTACCGTTCTTGAGTATCACGCTTGACTTGGTTTCACCCCTTAGAACTACCTGCTCAACTTCTGGGTATTTGATAAAGTACTCATGTATCCTATTCCAATTTTCCCTTTTGGCAGATACAAGTATATCTATATCCCCGACTG
>JBKBPE010000043.1:0-8018 GCA_046293375.1 Aquificaceae bacterium | reverse complement strand
TGTCTCCTTTTTCCTCCTCACACTTCCAGCGGGTTCTACACTCTCCAGCAAGCTCTCCATCTTTTTTATATAGCTTAGGTAACCTTTAGCTATTTCGAAGGCTTCTATCAACGTCATCCTCTCTTTACTCTTCTCCCAAAGCTCAATACCCCTCGCTATGTTTTGTAATTTCTTTTCACCAAAACCTGGTATTATTGCCAGCATACCACTTCTCAGGGCCCTCAAAAAATCATCCTTTGTCCTCACTCCCAGCCTATCGTAAGCTAACTTTAGAGTTTTTGGTCCTATGCTTGGTACGTCCATAAGCTCAAGGAGGTCCTCTGGTACTTTTCTCTTGAGCTCTTCATACTTAGATATACTTCCAGTTCTTAGGTACTCTACGATCTTCTCAATGCTTGATTCTCCTATGCCTGGCACCTGGTGTATCTTTCCCGTCTTCACAAGTTCCTCTATATCAACTCCGAGCTCGGAAAGTATGTTTGCAACGCGTCTGTAAGTGGATATCCTGTAAGGGTTGTCACCCAGAAACTCAAGCATATCTGCCATTTTTTCAAAAATGCTTGCTATCTCCTTATTCTTGTTCATAGGAGTAAATTTAAACTCAACTTGCGATTCAGGGTCTTTCAAAAATAGCTTGTGCTTCAGACTACCGTCCCCTGCAGCGGGAGCTCGTGCCCATACCTTTAAATTAAGAAGTGAGCTTTGCACAGATAGTTGTTTTGTCAATTGTTTATAATTTTACCATGGGATTTTTAAAACAGCCTCGCCTCATCCTCACTTGCAATTTGAGGAATTTTGTTTAATATATTATATAGTTGGAGGTAAGCATGTATCCAGTAGAAAAGAACAACAGTATACAGGATGAGTTCATTGAGGAATTCAAAAAAAAGAATGCTACCATAACCGTTTTTTTAATAAGGGGTAACAGAATAACGGGTAAGGTCATTGACCATGATAAGTACACCATACTCCTTGAAGTGGACGGACAACCAAACCTTATATACAAGCACGCAGTGAGCACTATAATACAAGGAGCTTGATGAGGGTTTTGCTCGTCAGTGCCATCACCCCAGAACAGAAAGGGGAAGAGTTCAGGGAATCTTTAGAAGAGCTAAAGGAGCTTGTAAGGGCCTTAGGTGGTAAGGTTTTAGGTTACATCCTTCAAAAGAAGACATCCCCAGATGTTAGGTACTACGTGGGAGCTGGAAAGGTTCAGGAGATCAAGGAAGTTACAGAGGGTACCAATGCGGATGCTGTAGTTTTCAATGCCTTCTTGAACCCTTCACAGATGCATCACCTTGAAGAGGCTATAGGAATCAAAGTATTGGACAAAGCAGACTTAGTTCTGGAAATATTCTCAAGAAGGGTAAGGAGTAAGACAGCAAAGCTTCAGGTAGAGCTTGCCAGACTTAGCTATGAGCTTCCAAGGTTATATGGGAAGGGTAAACAGCTTTCTAGGTTGGGTGGTGTCGTTGGAACGAGGGGGCCTGGTGAGCAAGAGGCTGAGATGAAAAGGAGATGGATAAAAAGGAGAATACAACAAATAAAGGAGGATATAGAAGAGATAAGAAAGCAAAGGAAGGAACAAAGAAAGGGAAGGGAAAGGGTATATGGGAATATGAAAATTATCAAAGTAGCCCTTGTAGGGTATACCAACGTAGGAAAGTCAAGTTTGATGAGGGCAATAACTGGAAGAGAAACCCTTATAGTAGATATGCCTTTTGCCACGCTTGACACAAAAACGTCAGGAGTTTTCCTTTCTCCCTCTTTAAAGATGCTCATTACTGATACAGTAGGTTTTATAAGAGATCTTCCCCATGAACTCATAGAGTCCTTTAAAGCCACCCTGGAGGAAGTTAAGGAAGCTGATATTATTCTCCATGTTGTGGACATCTCAGATAGAAGATGGCTTGAAAAAATTAAAGTAGTGAAGAAAGTCCTTTCTGACCTTAAGGCTGAAGAAAAACCGACCATATACGTATTCAATAAGGTAGATAAGTTAGTTGACAAGGAAGGGGATGCTGAGCTTTTAACTGAACCAGCTTTTTTAGGTGAGAAGTATATACTCGTATCCGCAGAAAAAGGTTGGGGCATTAAAAAATTGCTCTCCACAATAAGGGAGGTTTCTGAGGAACTTACGGGGGTGGCTCTATGAGAAATCTCTTGGTCTTGGGTGCTCAATGGGGAGATGAAGGAAAGGGAAAGATAGTTGACCTGTTCTCCTCCAACTATCAGATAGTTGTCAGATATCAAGGGGGAAGCAATGCGGGGCATACAGTGATAATAGACGGTGAGAGGTTTATACTTCACCTTCTTCCCACCGGTATACTTCACAACCACGTAAAAGGTGTAGTAGCTCAGGGTATGGTAGTGGACTTAGAGCTACTTGTAGAAGAGGTAAAGGACTTAGAGAGTAAAGGTATTAACGTTAGAGACAGACTAATAATAAGCGATAGGGCTCATCTTGTTATGCCATACCATAAACTGTTGGATGCTCTTTTTGAGAGAAAGAGTAAGATAGGAACAACTTTGAGAGGTATAGGACCTTCCTACATGTTCAAATACGGAAGAAAAGGCATAAGAGTATGCGACTTGGAGGATAAAGATAGGTTTTACAGAATCGTAAAGGAAGATTGGGAGTTTGTAAGGGATATATGCGAGAAAGTTTACTGTGAAAACCAGGCCTTACAAATGTATAACATAATAGAACAGACGCTCACATTCTACAAAGAGATAAAGGAGTGCGTCAAAGATTCTTCCCTCTTCATCATGGAGAATAAGGACAAGAGCATACTCTTTGAGGGAGCACAGGGGGTCATGCTTGATATAGACATGGGGACCTATCCCTACGTTACATCCTCAAACTCCTCGGCGCTTGGTCTTACTAACGGGACAGGGCTCTCCCCCAAGTTCTTCAATGATACTGTTTTTTTTGGAGTTTCCAAAGCCTACACAACAAGAGTTGGAGAGGGACCCTTCCCGACAGAGCTGAAGGACAAGCAAGGGGAAAGGCTCAGAGATCTGGGAAGGGAGTACGGAAGCACAACGGGAAGGCCAAGAAGATGCGGATGGCTTGACCTTGTGGCTCTAAAATACGCAGTAGATGTTAACAGTCTTGATGGTCTTATAATTACAAAGCTTGATGTTCTTGACCATTTTGATGAGATAAACCTATGCGTGGCTTACGAGCAGAAGGGTAAAAGGATAGAACATTTCCCAGCGAGCCTCTACCTTTTGGAAAGAATAAACCCCATCTACAAGACCTTTAAAGGATGGAAAGAAAACACAAAGGGGGTGAAAAGATTGGAAGACTTACCAGAAAAGGCCAAAGAATACATTAAGTTTATAGAAGATTACACGGGTGTGCCAGTTGTTATGCTTTCCACTGGACCGGAAAGGGAAGAGTATCTTTTCCTCAAACCCTTACCGCAGGAAGTAAAAGTTTGAAACATGAGAAAGGTTACAAGCCCCATAAACCTTAGGCAAGACAGGCTACCGCCTGGACAGAAATGGATAAAGGACCTAATAACTTACGATATAGTAAACCATATCCCCCATTTTGATATAGAAAGCTACAGGTTTAGGGTCTTTGGTCAGACTGAAAACCCAATGAATATGACATACGGGGAGCTTTTGAGCCTTCCATCTATTCAGCTTCTTGCAGACTTCCATTGTGTTACTCATTGGAGTGTCAAGGATATCCTCTGGGAAGGTATACCTACCAGTCATATTGTAAGCTTAGCAAAGCCAAAAAGCAATGCCAAGTTTGTTATGGTCCACTGTCTCGAAGGATACACAACAAATGTGCCAGTAGAGTATCTCCTCTTGGAGGATTCTATCCTCGCATTCAAGATAAATGGGCAAACGCTTCCCAAAGAGAGAGGGTTTCCTATAAGGCTTGTCATTCCGCAGCTTTACGCATGGAAAAGCGCTAAGTATGTGTGGGGTTTTGAGTTCATGGAAATGGATATGCCTGGCTTTTGGGAACAGAGAGGATACAACATGAGAGGAAACCCATGGAAGGAAGAAAGGTACTGGTAAGACTGAACAGATTCCTATCCATGTGTGGTATTTTATCAAGAAGAAAAGCAGACGAGCTTATAAGGGCCGGTATGGTAAAGGTAAACGGCATTAGCATGACACAACTGGGGTATAAGATAGACCCAAAGGAAGATGTGGTAGAGGTCAAGGGCATGGTTATAAAACCCGAGAGAAAAAGGTACGTGCTATTCAACAAACCACGCTTTTACCTTACATCCCTCGGGGAAAGTTTCAGGGGGATGAAAACCATACAAAGTCTAATGAAGGACATACCTCAAAGGCTATACCCAGCAGGAAGGCTAGACTACAATGCGGAAGGTCTGCTGATACTAACCAACGATGGAGAAGTTGCCAACAGAATAACGCATCCCAAGTACAAGTTACCTAAGACTTACATGGTCCTGGTAGAAGGAAGGTTAGAAGACAGAGAGGTCTATAGCATGAAGAAGGGAGCTACCTTGGAGGATGGTTTCCTAATTCCAGACAGCATTAAACTCATAAAAAGGGGGAAAGAAAATACTCTGTTAGAGCTTGTGTTCCACGAAGGTAAGAAACATATAGTAAAGAGGTTTATTAAAAGCTTTGGTTACAAAGTATTGAGATTAAAAAGAGTGGCCATAGGACCCATAAGGCTTGGGAAGTTACCACCAGGAGGTTGGAGGGATATGACCGATGAAGAAGTAAAAAAACTAAAGAGAGCCCTCAGGATGTTTGAGGAGGGAAATGAAGGTTTTTGGGAGAAAAGGTATGAGTGTAGACAAGGAGAAGATAAAACAGGCTGTTAGGCTTTTCCTGGAGGGCATAGGAGAAGACCCAAACAGAGAGGGCCTAATAGAAACCCCAGACCGTATAGCTCGTATGTGGGAGGAGTTTGACTCAAACAGAAACTTTGATATGAAGCTCTTTGAAGAGTTTGGAAACTATAATGAGATGGTGCTCGTTAAAGATATAAAATTTTACAGTTTCTGTGAGCATCATCTCCTTCCTTTCTTTGGTAAGGCTCACATTGCCTATATACCAAACGGCGTTATATGCGGGCTTTCTAAGCTGGTAAGAGTTGTCAAGTCCCTATCTTTAAGACCTCAGGTACAAGAAAGATTAACGGAGCAGATAGCCGATTTTCTCCAAGATGAGCTAAAGCCAAAGGGCGTTGGTGTTGTTATTTCTGCCGAACATCTCTGTATGTCTATGAGAGGTGTTTTATCCCCAGGACACCTTACTATAACATCCGCCCTCCGCGGTGTGTTTCTCAGCGACCTTAGAACAAGACAAGAGTTCCTAAAACTGATAAACAGAGAAGGATCATGATAGTTTGTCTTATAGCAGGGGCTGGAGACCTTCCTTGTGTTTTCAGAGAGAACGCCGAGAGAAAAGGTATTGAAGTGTTTACAGTTGGCGTAAAGGGAATAACATCTCTACCAACAGACCAAACCCTTCCCATGGGTAAGATAGGTAGGCTTATGAGCCTTTTAGAGAACAAAGGCATAAGAAAAGTTGTCATGCTTGGCAAGTTTGAGCACAAGCTGATATTCTCTCAGCTTTTTACTTTAGACCAGGTGGCTCTTTCCATTCTAAAAAGAGCAAAGGATAAAAAGCCACAGACCATAGTGAAGGCTATAATGCAAGAGATGGAGGACAGGGGTTTTGAATTCATAGACCCCAGACCTTACCTTGAAAGCATACTGGCACCATCTGGGAGGATAAATCAAGTGGAGGCTGATGAGGAAGCTATGGAAGATGGCCTTTGGGGTTTTACGTTGGCAAAGGAGATAGCAAGCTTGGATATAGGGCAGACCATAGTGGTAAAAGAAAAGTCTGTGGTGAGCGTAGAAGCCATGGAAGGTACACAAGAGGCTATAGAAAGGGCGGGCAAAGTGGCTGGTAAAAAATGCAGGGTTATTAAAGTTGCAAGGAGGACTCAAGACTTTCGTATAGACGTACCCACAGTTGGACCTCACACGGTAGAAGCTATTAAAAAGATAAAGGGAGACGCCCTTTTTTTAGAAGCTGGTAAGGTTTATATGGTACAGATAGAGAAGACAAGAAAACTGGCAGACATGCACGGCATATCCATCTACGGGCTTTGAAGGAACGCTTTTATAACTTCTTCTGGGTGCCCCTCAGCTGTCAAAACACCGTTGTTAAAGACAAGAGCCCTATCGCACAGAAGTATGTTGGAAAACCTATGAGCTGATATTAGGATAGTTCTATCCCCAAAGAACTCAAATATATTTTTTAGAATTTCCTCTTCTGTTTTTACATCCATGGCGGAAGTTACCTCATCAAGGATCACAATCTGTGGGTCTTTCAAGAAGAGTCTAGCCAAAGCCAGCCTTTGAACCTCTCCACCGGATAGATTCTTTCCCATTTCCTCTATCTCCTGGTCAAGGTTGGTGACAAAGTTACACATGGCCAGATTAAGAGCTCTGTGTATCTCTTCATCCGTAGCTTCTTCTTTGGCTATGATCATGTTTTTCCTTATGCTGCCTTCAAAGAGAAAGGGTCTTTGAGTGAAAAAGGCTATGCTATCCCTTAAACTCCTTTTCTCTATTCTCTTGAGCTCTAGATCATCGTACTTTACACTGCCATCGTAATCTAAAAGTCCGGCTAAGACCTTCAGAAAGGTAGTTTTACCAGAGCCCGTATGACCAACTATGCCAACCTTTTCCCCTCTTCTTACATGTATATTAATATCTTGTAAAACAACGTTATCTCCAAAGGCTACAGATAGATTTACTACCTTTATACCTTCCTTTAGGCCTTCAAAGGGCAGGCCATCCTCTTTTTCTCGTGGGAGGTTCAAAAGCTCCCTTATCCTACCAATTATGGGCATACTAGCTCTTACTTCCATCATTCCCTTTTGCACCTCAGACAAGGGCTGTTGTATTAAGAAAAGGGCTGTAAGGTAAGAAATAAAATCGCCCGGTGTTAAGCTTCCCTGAAGCACTCTTACACCACCGTACAAGATTATGAGAGCTACCACTGCATATCCAAAGAGAAAGTTGAAAACCGTATTGGTTGTTGAATAGAGAGCAGATTTCATACCTGCTTTAAGTATTCTGCTATTAATTTCTTTGAACCAATCAAAAAACATCCTTTCCGCCATAAACATCCTTATGTTTTCATAACCATAGAGCACGTTGGAAAGGTTTTGCGTAATGTGTCCCAGATTTTCTTGTAGCCTTTTGCTGTGTTTCCCCTTTTTAGAGCCAAAGTATTTGACCATCAGCGCAAGAATGGGAACTAAAACACCAAGAAGGAGGGTAAGGAACCAATCCCTGTAGAAGAGTACACCCAAAAGGGCAACGACCGTTATAGGGTCCCTGAAAAGCTTTGGCACATGATCTCCCAAAAGATTCCTGTAAGCCTGTACATCTGAAAGCAACCTTGCCGTAAAGTCTCCAGAAGAGCTTTTCAGCAAGGAACTATAAGGAGCAAAAAGTATCTTCTCAAAGACCTCATTCCTCATCTTTTTTGCTTCCTTCTCAGAGTATAAGTTTGTAACCATGGATACTAAAAAATTTCCCAGCTGGTTTACTATAGCAAAAAGAAGCAAAAAGGAAACAGTTCCAAAAAGCTCTCCATAGTTTTTTAGGATGAATACGTTATCAACAAGGCTTTTGATCAGGAGGCTTATACCTGTTGTTCCTCCAGATTCAAGTAAAGAACCCACAAGAGCTGCAAATATCAGGAAAATATAAGCTCTTATTCGAAGTAAAAGCCACTTTACATTCTCCATTGAAGGGTATATTTTAAAATACAAATGGTTAAGTACATAATTTACCTACTTTTGGCCTTTCTTCTTATAGACCATCTATGGTCTCATTATGGACCAAAAATAATAAACACTGTGGCTTCTGAGTTTACGAATAAACCAACAAGAGTTATTGAGGAAGGCGAAGAAAGGAAGAGTATAATAGACGGTGTGATGGAAAAGTTAAAGAGAGCATTAGAAAGGAGGTAAGGAATGCAAAAGC
>JBKBPE010000042.1:0-9961 GCA_046293375.1 Aquificaceae bacterium | reverse complement strand
GACTTGGCTTTCTCTCCCCGCTCAACCCTTAGAAAACCTCTGGAGTTGATCAAGAGTTCATGTTTCATACGTAAACATTTTACCCACCTAGTCAACGATATAATACTATTATGCATGACCTTATCATAGTAGGTGGTGGTCCTGCTGGTATATCTGCAAGCATCTATGCATCTAGGAAAGGAATGGACTTTTTGCTCATAACACGTTATGTAGGGGGGCAGGTTCTGACAGCTGGCAAGATTGAAAACTACTTGGGTTATGCTATGGTGGATGGTGCCATCTTTGTGGAAAGGATGATAGACCAGATGAACAAGCTAAGTGTTAAACCTATTTTGGATGAGGTCATAGATGTGAGGAGGATGGATGATGGGTTTAAAGTGGGATGTCTATCTGGCAAGAACTACGAGGCGAGAATGTTGCTTTTCTGTACTGGCTCCGAACACAGAAGGCTTGGAGTTCCAGGAGAGGAAGACTACACAGGAAGAGGTGTCTCTTACTGCTATACGTGCGACTCTCCCTTTTTCAAGGGTATGAGGGTTTTAGTTGTTGGGGGTGGAAACTCGGGTTTTGAAGCAGCAGAACAACTTACAGGTTATGCTACAGACGTGTACATAACAGATATAAGTGATATATTTTTGGCCGATGAAGTCCTTAAGAATAAAGTTCTGGCCAATTCTAAGGTAAAGCCTCTTCTCAGACATAGGGTCTTGGAGATATTTGGGGATGAAAAGGGAGTAAAGGGTGTTGTGTTGGAGGACATAAAAAGGAACAAGGTTTATACGCTTGAAATTGAGGGTGTCTTTGTGGAGATAGGCCTAAAGCCCAATTCAGACCTTGCTAAGAGGCTTAGTGTTTTGACGACCAGCCGCGACGAGATAATAATAGACTGCAATAACAGGACCTCTCAGAGGGGTATTTACGCTGCTGGAGACTGTACCAACATCTTTGCAAAGCAGATAATAACAGCGGCTGGTGAGGGTGCAAAAGCCCTCCTTTCTGTTTATCACGACCTTACTTACGGTGTAAGCTCATGGACCTAGCTAAGTTTATAGATCACTCTATACTAAGACCCTATCATACTCTAAGAGACCTTGAGGAAGAGATAAAAAAGTGCATAGAGCTTGGAGTTTACGGTGTCTGTGTCAACCCCTTTTGGGTGAAACCAGCCAAAGAACTTGCTGGTAAAAGTCTCAAGGTATGCTCTACCATTTCCTTCCCCTTTGGACTTATACCAAAAGAGCAGAAGGTTTATCAATCCTTGAAAGCCATGGAAGATGGTACGGATGAGCTTGATATAGTTATGAACGTATCAGCTTTAAAGAGTGGGCTCACAGGATATGTAAGAGAGGAGCTTTTAACCATAGGAAGGCAGACGGAAGGCGTTATAAGAAAGGTTATAATAGAAACAGCTTATCTAAACCAGGAAGAAAAAAGGCTTGCTTTAGAGGCTACTCTGGACGCTGGTATGGAGTTTGTAAAGACATCAACGGGCTATGCTCCACAGGGTGCCACAGAGGAAGATGTAAAACTTCTAGTAGAAGCATCCAAGGGTCGTATAAGAGTAAAAGCCTCGGGTGGAATAAAAAGGCGTAATGAAGCCGAAAGGTTTATACTCCTCGGTGCAAGCAGAATAGGCACTAGCAGCACCTTTAGCATTCTAACTCAAGGAGAGTGAACATTTATTATAATGTATACCATGAGAACAAGCAGGAAAGATACAAAAGAGAGAATACTTGAGTCGGCCCTAAGGCTTTTTTCCAGACAAGGGATAAGAGAGACAACCATAAAGGATATAGCTAAGGAGGTTGGTGTAACGGAAGGGGCCATATACAGACATTTCATCAGTAAGGATGAGATCATAAAAAAGCTCTTTGGTATGTACTCGGAAGAGTTCTATAGAAGACTAGCATCATCCATAGAGGTTGGAGATTACAGGGATAAATTCTACAGAGCTGTTGTAGAGTTTCTTGGTTTCTGCTTTGAAAATCCTGAGGCTTTCAAGTACTTAGATATATTTCATTATCTTAGGAGTGAGGAGGTAAAGGAATTTGAAAAGCTCCCAAAGGACGTCGTATTGGAGCTCATAAGGGAGGGTATAGAAAAGGGGATCATAAAAGTTCCTGCTGAGCTTGGTCTTGCCATGTTTGTTGGTACATTGGAGAGGGTTTTTCTCTTAACAGAGGCTGGCTTTATAGAAAGAAGAGAAAGCTTAGAATGGAAAGTGGCCAACCTTCTTTGGAAGGCTCTCACCAATTAAATTATACTATAGTCTATGAAGCTACCAGATGAGAGAGGATACTTTGGCAGTTTTGGTGGAAAGTTTATTCCAGAAACGCTCATGCAAGCCCTTGAGGAGCTCGACGAGGAGTACCAAAAGGCCAAAGCGGATGCTTCCTTTTGGGAAAGCCTGAGGTATTACCTTGAAAACTTTGCTGGGAGGCCTACTCCTCTTTACTTTGCCAAAAACTTAACAGAGTATATTGGAGGGGCTAAGGTATACATAAAAAGAGAGGACCTTTTGCACACTGGAGCTCATAAGATAAACAACACAATAGGTCAGGCCCTTTTGGCCAGAAGGATGGGCAAAAGGAGAATAATAGCTGAAACTGGAGCTGGTCAGCATGGAGTTGCTACCGCCACAGCCTGTGCCCTTTTGGGTCTTGAATGCGTTGTTTACATGGGGGAAGAGGATGCCAGCAGGCAAGAGTTAAATGTGTTCAGAATGAAACTCTTAGGTGCAGAGGTCAGGGTTGTAAAAAGCGGAAGCAGGACCTTGAAGGATGCCATAAACGAAGCTCTCAGAGACTGGGTTACAAACGTAGAAAACACACATTACATAATAGGTTCTGTTGTGGGTCCTCATCCTTTCCCCATGATAGTCAGAGACTTTCAGAAGGTCATAGGCGAGGAGGCAAAGACTCAGATTCTTGAGGCAGAAGGGAAGCTTCCAGATGCAGTGATTGCCTGCGTAGGAGGTGGCTCCAATGCCATGGGCATATTCTATCCTTTTGTGGAACACTCAAGCGTCAGGCTCATTGGTGTTGAGGCAGCTGGTTTTGGTATAAACACGGGCAAACATGCAGCATCCATAAACGGAGGTAGCGTTGGTGTACTTCATGGAATGAAATCCTACTTTTTGCAGGACGAGGAAGGTCAAATTCTGCCTACCCATTCAATATCCGCAGGCCTTGATTACCCTGGGGTAGGACCAGAGCATGCTTACCTTTTTGAAACCAAAAGGGCAGAATACGCATACGCTACGGATGAAGAAGCACTTGAGGGTTTTAGGACATTGTCCAAGCTTGAGGGTATAATACCAGCCCTTGAACCAGCTCATGCTGTTTTAAAGGTTGTAGAGCTTTCAAAGGGGATAGGAAGAGATGGCGTAGTTCTCTTTAACCTTTCAGGAAGAGGCGATAAGGATATGTTTCATGTTATGAAATTTCTATAAGTAAAACTAATGGTTCCATAATTTTTTTCTATTGCGATAAAATCTCAGATAACTTATTTTTACATGCCATAAAACCTAAAGAGTGGAGGTTTAAAAATGCTGGATAGAAGGAGCTTTATCAAGGGTAGCGTTGGAGGTTTTGTTGTCGCCAGCGGCGGCTTACTAATACCAAAACTTGCGCTTGCCACAGTTGACCCGGCACTTCTTAGCACTGCGGCAAAGGAATTGCCAGAAGGTACATTAGAAGAATAAGTCCTTGATACCCTTTTCGGTAAAAAACCCCTTATAAAGAAAACCTACAGGCCACCTAACTACGAAACACCTGTCAGGTACTTCAATGAAATTTTCACGTCAAACGATGTATTTTTTATCAGGTATCACCTTTCCAACATACCAGAGGTGAGTGAGAAAGAATGGAGGTTAAAGGTTGGTGGAGATTCTGTTGAAAAACCCTTAGAGCTTTCTTTGGAAGACCTAAAGACCAAGTTAGAGCAAGTTGAAGTTGTTGCTCTGTGCCAATGTTCTGGAAACAGAAGGGGGCTTATGAAGCCTCATGTACCGGGTATAGAATGGGGTTACGGTGCCATGGGTAACGCCAAATGGAAGGGTGTAAGGTTAAAGGATATTCTAAGCGAGGCAGGGCTAAAGGCTGGCGCCCTTGAGGTGGTGGTAAACGGTGCCGATACAGGAGTTGCTGTCGGTACACCTGACTTTATAAAGAGCATACCAGTTTGGAAAGCTCTTGATGAAAATACCATAATAGCTTATGAGATGAACGGAGAACCGCTCCCCCATTGGAACGGTTTTCCCGCAAGGCTTGTAGTACCAGGATGGACTGCTACCTACTGGATGAAGCATATAACATCAATAGACGTAGTTTCAAGACCCTATGATGGTTTTTGGATGAAAACCGCCTACAGGTTACCCCTTGGGAAGTTCCCTACGGTGGACAGGTTCACATCACAGGAGACAGCAGTAAACACACCCATAACGGAGATAATGGTAAATTCGCTTATCACTAATATAAAGGATGGGCAAGATTTCAAACTGGGTCAGACAGTAGAGGTAAAGGGAATTGCATGGGATGGGGGCTATGGTATTAAGACTGTTGAGGTTTCGGTAGATGGTGGGAAAACATGGAGGGATGCCGAGCTTGGCAAGGACTATGGAAGGTTCTCTTGGAGACAATGGATGTACAGGTTCAGACCTACAAAGAGAGGAACCTATGCTGTTATGGCAAGGGCAACAAACCGCATAGGGCAAACTCAAACCTTTGAGCTCATATGGAACCCAGCAGGCTACCATCACAATGTGGTTCAGAAAATAGTTGTAAAAGTCCTTTGAGGAGGTTTAAACATGAAAAGACTTCTCGTATCTGTTTTTGTTCTAACGATAGCTTTTGCGGGTGAAGAAAATATAAAGCTCAAAGACGGGAAGGGCAAGGAGTTAGTTGAAGCTAACTGCTCTGTATGTCACAGTCTTGATTACATACCCATGAACTCACCCTTCCTTAATAAAAAGGGATGGGAAGCCAGTGTAAATAAGATGATAAAAGTAATGGGAGCTCCCATAAAACAGGAGGACGTACCAGCCATAGTTGACTACCTTACCAAATACTATGGCAAAGAAGATTAAATGCTAAACTATCTTTATGAATTATGACGTTGTAGTGGTAGGTGGAGGGCCTGCCGGCTCTTCCTCTGCTTTTCATCTTTCCCAAAAGGGCCTTAAGGTGTTGCTGTTAGAAAAGAATAAACTACCGCGATTCAAGCTATGTGCTGGATGTCTATCAAAAAGGGTAGAAAAATACCTACCGAAGGGTTGGGAGAGACTTGTGCTGAACAGGGTAAGCTCTGGGATCCTTGGATACATAGGTAAGGAATGCGTTGAGACTCCGTTCAACGAAACAGTAGCTTACATAGTGGATAGAGCCCAATTCGATGCTTTCTTTGTGAAGCGTGCTCAAGAAAATGGGGTTCAGTTGGTTGAAGAAGCTGAATTTCTGAGCTTTGAAAAAAGTTGTGGAAAGTACAAGGTCTTTACATCAAAAGGTGTTTTCTTTGCCGACTTTATCGTTGGTGCTGATGGTTTTTACTCAAAAGTTTCAGAAGCTCTTGGCCTTAAAAAGTCCAAATTTTTCAAAGCCATAGAGTTTTTCACACCTGGAGAGCTAAAGGATAAAGTTATCATTGATATAGGCCTTGTGGAAAAGGGTTATGCCTGGATCTTCCCAAAGGGAGACGTGCTAAGCGTAGGATTAGCAAGCACGGGAAGAGAGAACCTTTTGAATCTTTTGAAGGTCTACACGGAGAGAAGAAGTCTAATATCTAATGGAAAGGTCTATGGTTGGCATATACCCTATGCAGAGAGTGAAAGGGATGTGTATTATGGTTCTGAAAGGGTTTTACTCGTAGGTGATGCAGCAAACTTAGCAGACCCACTTCTGGGAGAGGGTATTTACTATGCAGTACTGAGTGGCCTTTTGCTTTCAGAAGCCATAGAGAAAGAGCCATCAAAAGCTATAAGGCTTTACAAAAACCTATTGAAGGGTGTAGTTTCTGAGCTTGTGTATGCTGGAAAGATAGCAAAGATCGCGTACAGATTCCAAAGGATAGCTTACAGGATGGGGAAAGGAGGCTTCCTCAAGAGCTATTACAGGATCTTAAAAGGAGAAAAGGGATACAAAGACGTGTACGTAAAGGGATGGTTCTACTTTTTAAAAGAGTTTATCAAGGAAAACTTATAATAGTATTAGGAGGTAAGAAGATGGACTTTCTAGGAAAGGATCTATCACCATTGAGTGAGCAAGAGTGGAACGTTTTAGAAGAGACCATACTAAATGTAGCAAAGAAAATACTGGTATGCAGGCAATTTATGCCGGTGGTTGGTCCATTGGGTGCCGGTCATCAGGTCATATCCTACGATGTCTTTTTGGGCGTGGAACCAGGAAGCTGTGAAGTAAAGCCAGGTGAGGAAAGCCAAGTGTGTGAACCGGTTAGGACTGGCACTAGGAAGCATATTGTACTACCTACTATATACAAACCCTTTACTGTAAGTTGGAGGGATTTAGAGTACTGGAGGCAGTTTAACATACCTATGGACACTTCAGCAGCAGCTTCTGCATCCTTTGCTACTGCAGTAGCAGAAGACACGCTCATCGTCCATGGGAACAAAAAGTTAGGTATTGAGGGGCTTCTCACCGTAGATGGGAAGCAAACCATGTCTATGAGCGATTGGGAAGTTTTAGGGAACGCCTTTAACGATGTGTCTTTGGGAATTGCCAAACTATCTGAGAGTGGATTCTTCGGACCCTATTATCTGCTTTTGAATCCAAAGCAATACTTTCTGCTCAACAGAGTCTATCACAACACAGGACTTTTAGAATTAGAACAGATAAAGAAGATAGTAGCCGATGTTTTTTATACGCCTATAGTCCCACAGGATAAAGCCATACTGGTTTCATCGGGCCCACAAAACATGGATATCGTTATAGGCTTAGATATGAACCTGGCTTATACAGAAACTGAAAATATGGTCCATCATTTTAGGGCTATGGAAATTCTTGCCCCAAGGATAAAGAGACCTGGTGCTGTTATGGTTGTAGGTAAGTGATGGGTCAGTTTATAAGAGAGTACCAAAGCAAAAGCCCATCGTGGGAATCAAGTATATCTTCGCTAGCCCTCTCTGGATGCGGCATCATTCCAAACACGTTTCCTTCTTTGTTGCATACACCAGCTATATTGCTCACGGAACCGTTAGGGTTTGCATCTTCTGTTATGTTTCCTTCTTCATCGCAGTATCTGAGGACTATTTGACCTTTGTCCTCCATTTCCCTAAGAGCTTCTTGAGGTACATAGTATCTTCCTTCTTCGTGAGCTATAGGAATGGTAAGTATTTCGTCCTTTTCTATCTTTCTTGTAAACATGGACTTGTTGCTCTCCACCTTTACATGAACATCCTTACACACAAACCTCAAGTTATCGTTCCGTAGCAAGGCTCCGGGTAATAGGTGAAGCTCTGTAAGTATCTGAAAACCGTTGCATATACCAAAAACAAGTCCCCCCTTACCTGCAAAGTCCTGTATGGCATAGGCTAATGGCGTTTTGCTAGCCAAAGCTCCAGCTCTCAAGTAATCTCCAAAGGAAAAACCCCCTGGCAGTATGACACAGTCAAAGCCCTTTATGTCCGTCTGCTTATAGTGCAAAAGCTCTACATCTTGACCTAATACGTCCCTTATAACGTAGTAGACATCATAATCGCAGTTGGAGCCTGGAAAAACACAGACACCAAACTTCATTCTAAAACATACTCCTCTATGAGGGGGTTTACAAGAAATTTCTCTACAAGCTCCTTTATATTGGTATCTTCTTCCACATCCATCTCTAAAACTTTACCAACCTCTACCTTTCTCACTCTGTACCCGTTCTCTAAAAGCATCTCCATGATAGCTCTTCCCTCTGGGTCCAAAAGTCCTTTCTTGGGAAGTATCAATACTCTAACCTTCATGGTGGAAAATTATATAATAAAAGCATATGAGAGGAATATTAGAAGCCTTACCCTTTTTACTCTTTTTTGTAGTGGTTCTCCTTTCCATTTTTGGTGCCGATGTTATAAAAACTTTTGGGGGTGTTATCATGTTAACTTCGCCAATTATTGTAATAATTATACTGGTAATAGTTTTCTTAGTAGCCAGTTTAAAGATCATGCCCGAGTATCAAAGGGCTGTGATCTTTAGGCTTGGAAGAGTTATAGGCGCAAAAGGTCCTGGGATCTTTATACTCATTCCAATCATAGACAGAATGGTAAAGATGGACCTAAGAACGGTAACCCTTGACGTTCCCACTCAGGACATAATAACAAGGGATAACGTTTCTGTTAGTGTTGATGCTGTTGTTTACTTCAGGGTAGTTGAACCTATAAAAGCAGTTGTTGAAGTGGAGAACTATCACTATGCCACATCCCAGATAGCTCAGACTACCCTAAGGAGCGTGTGCGGTGCTGTAGAGCTTGATGAACTTTTAGCTGAAAGGGAAAAGATCAACTTAACTCTTCAAGAGATCATAGACAGGCAAACAGACCCATGGGGTGTGAAGGTAGTAGCTGTAGAGCTAAAAAGGATAGACCTTCCAGAAGAACTAAGACGTGCTATGGCAAGGCAAGCTGAAGCCGAAAGAGAAAGAAGAGCTAAAGTCATAGCGGCAGAGGCTGAATACCAAGCGGCACAGAGGCTTGCAGATGCTGCAAAGATACTAGCTTCTGAATCTCTTGCGCTGCAGCTCAGATACTTAGAGACCATCCAGACAGTTAGTGCAAAACCGGGCAATACGGTTGTGCTTCCCATACCTTTTGAAATGTTCAAGCTTTTAACGAAAGGTGAAGAGAAAATACAGGGTAAAGGTTAACTTATTCGGCTTAGTGTTCATAGGCATAACAGTATTCTTCGGCATAGCCGCTGTGAACACAGCAAACAATCTGCTATACCTTGTAGTTTCATCTATGCTGTCCTTTATGCTCGTTTCTGGTATCCTCTCCCTTTATAACTTGTATGGTATTAGCGTGAAAGTTATTCCACCCCAAGAAGTTTACGCAGGCAGGTACGAGAGCTTTAGGGTTATCCTTGAAAACGGGAAAAAGGTACCCTCTTTGCTTATATACGTATCATCCAATGGGTCATCCAAAGCAATACCCATAATATTTAAAAGCTCAGATGGAAAGCTCTCTTTGTATTTTGACCAAAGAGGTCTATACGAGAAGATAAACATAACCCTTCACAGCAACTTTCCAGTTGGGCTTTTTGAAAGGTATTACACGCATACTGTTAAGATTAACCTTGTAGTTTTCCCAAAACCAATGGAAACTGGTATTGATATGGGCATTAATGAAGGAGAAAAAAATGGATATGCCAGCTCTCGTGCTACACAAAGGGGCTACGATGAAGTACATGGAATAAGAGAGTACAGGGGAGAGCCCTTCAAGCTCATACACTGGAAAGCATCTGCCAAGACAGGCAACTTCTACGTGAAGGATACTTACACGGAAAAAAGAAAACCTATAGTGCTGTCTTTGGATATGGTTGATGGCTCCTTAGAAGAGAGAATATCCAAGCTTGCATACCTTGCCATAAAGTTCATAAAAGAAGGCTATCTGGTTGGGCTAAGGATAGGTAACGATTACATAAAGCCCAGTTCTGGCGAGATGCAAAAGAGAAGGATCCTTACCAGCTTAGCCCTCTTCAAGTGAGGCTTTTGGATAAGAACCAAGTATCTTTATTATTCTATTTTTTTTCATTAGTTCTTCAACAGCCCCTTTGACGTTTTCGTCCTCCATGTGACCATCCAAGTCAACAAAAAACACATAGTCCCAAGGCTTCTTTCTCGATGGTCTGGATTCTATCTTTGTCAAGTTCACACCGTATACATAGAAACTTTCCAGAGTTTTGTAAAGGTCTCCTGGTTCGTTTTTTACTGCAAGTATCAAGCTGGTTTTGTCCCTTCCAGTTTTTTTCACCTC
>JBKBPE010000041.1:0-10516 GCA_046293375.1 Aquificaceae bacterium | reverse complement strand
ATAGAACATTTCCCATAAGGTTTGCAAGAAAATCAAGCCTTTACAGAAGGGAGATAACAGAGTATACGGTAGAATCTGTGTTAGAGATTTTGGAGTATTTGGAGAAAGGGAAGGTTAAGAAGGAAGGACAAAGGAAGAGCGTATGGAATCCGTACATGACACAAGGTCACAGAAGAATAGAATGGGGAAGTGACACTACTCAAGATGTCCTCAGGAAAGTTTATGCCTCGGACAGCCAGCCTGGTACCCTGTGCAGCATAAAAGGTGAAGAAGTTTTGCTATTCAACGCCTATCCCGAGGACTATCTTAGAGGGAGGCCTGGTGAGCTGTTGGCTATAAGAGATGAAGCTATATGTATGGCCACTCAAGATGGTGCCATTTGGATAACGCATATGAGGAAAGCGGAAAAGGGTTCCATAAAACTTCCTTCTGCAAGAGTTATACCGTATCTTTTAAAGGGTGTAAAGGAAGAACCGCTGAAGCCCTGGGAAAGAGTGGACTTTAGAACTTATAGGGAGATAGTATATGAAGAAGAAAAGGGGATAGGATACATAAGCTTTAACTTTTATAACGGTGCTATGTCAACAGAGCAATGCCAAAGGCTTTTGGAAGTCATCAAGTATGCAAAAAAAAGACCCATAAAAGCTATAGTGCTACTTGGGCAGGATGACTTTTTCTCTAACGGTATGAATCTAAACACCATAGAGAGTTCAGAAAGTCCAGCCGATGAATCATGGAGAAACATAAATGCCATGGATGACGTTTGCGAGGAGATACTAAGAACAGAAGATAGGATAACAGTTGCAGGGATGCAAGGAAATGCTGGAGCTGGTGGTTTCTTCTTAGCCTTAACATGTGATTTTGTTTTTGCGAGGGATGGGTCTGTTTTTAACCCCCATTACAAAAACATAGGGAATATCTACGGGTCTGAGTTTTGGACCTACACACTGCCCAAAAGGGTTGGATGGGAAAAGGGAAAGGAGATCATGGAAAACAGAATGCCCATAAGCTCTAAAGTAGCCCATAGGTACGGTTTAATAGACGGAGTTTTTGGTAAGACTCCTCAAGAGTTTATAGAAGGACTAAAAAATTGGTTGAAGGAATTTACAGATTCAAGAGCTTGGGAGAAGCTCATAAAGGAAAAGAGAGAAAGAAAGATAGAAAAGCTCCTTCACCTTTACAGAGAAGAGGAGCTTGAAAGAATGAAGCTCAATTTCTACGGGTTTGATACAAGCTATCACATAGCAAGGTACTATTTTGTCAAAAGGGTACTACCCTTCAGAACACCACCCTATCTGGCCATTCATAGAAGACTAAGGTCTATGCCCTAAGAGCTCTCCATATGTTCTCTGCCAGCTCATCTACGTATTCCATAAGGGGTTTTTCAAGGACACCTTCGTTGTGGAGGAACACCATCCCTCCAAGAGACCCCATTATAGTTGTAAAGGCTGGGAAGAAGCTCTGATTCCTGAGCTCCCCACTCTCAACACCATTTGAAAGGAGAACCATTATTTCAGTTACCACATCCCCAACACAGGCAAAACCTTCACAATCTTTCTTAAACACTTCTCTGTTAACTAAAAAGACTCTCAGGAAATAATTTATGAGCTCTGGTTCATTCAAAGCAATGTCAAAAAAGCCTTCCACCAGATAACGTATCTTCTCCTTAGCAGAGGCTTCCTTTTCGTTCACATCCCTTAACCTTTCTCCTACCCATTTAGATACAGCTAACATTATTTCCTTTGCTAACTCTTCTTTTGATTCAAAGTAGTTGTAGATATTACCAACGCTCATCTCCAGAGCTTCAGCAATGTCTGGAACTGTTGTATTATAATACCCTTTTTCTGAAAAAAGCTTACACGCTACCCTCATGATCTCAGTTTTCTTTTCCTCTTTTAGAGTTTTTCTCTGCATCTTAAACCCTTATTCACAAAAGTTACTTTCCAATAAACTAAGACAAAAGCATAAACCTGTCAACCTCATTGGGAGGCTGTTTCAAAAATCCCATGGTAAAATTATAAACAATTGACAAAACAACTATCTGTGCAAGCTCACTTCTTAATTTAAAGGTATGGGCACAAGCTCCCGCTGCAAAGGACGGTAGTCTGTGGGAAACACAAGCTATTTCTGAAAGACCCTGACCTCATTGGCTTTTTTGAGATACCCTAACGCTTTCATATGCATACTTAATTCGGTGGGCTATATTAATGAACATGAACATAGAACTCCTATTGAAAACAGTCCAGGATAGTAAGCTTAGGAAGGTCTTGGAGAAAGTTCTTGAAGGCAAAAGGCTCTCTTTTGAAGATGGAGTGGCTCTCTTTTACAGCAAGGACCTTACGACTGTAGGAGCTCTTGCGGAGCATGTGAACCGTCAGAAGAACGGTATGTTTGCTTACTTTATCGTCAACGCTCAGATAAACCCTACCAACGTGTGTGTTTACCAGTGTAATTTCTGCGCCTTTGGTGTTAAAAGGTCAGACCCGAAGGCTTATGAGATGACCCTTGAGGAAGTGCTGGAAAAGGTAAGAGGTATGTATCTACAGGGGGGGAAGGAAGTTCATATGGTGGGTGGTGTACCACCCCATTGGGATGTAAAGGATTACGTGAGGCTTGTAAAAGATATAAAAAAGACTTTCCCAGGTATGACGGTAAAGGCCTGGACTGCCATTGAGATACATCATATGCATAAGGTCTCGGGAAGGTCTTACGAAGATCTACTCAAAGAACTGAAGGATGCAGGGCTTGATGCTCTTCCTGGTGGTGGCGGCGAGATCTTCTCAGAAAGGGCGAGGAGTATAATAGCACCTTACAAGGCAAAGGGAGAGGAGTATCTTAGCGTTCATAGGGTAGCTCACAAGCTTGGTATACCAACAAACGCCACGATGCTTTACGGCCATGTGGAAACTTACGAAGAGAGGATAGACCATATGAAAAAACTAAGAGACCTTCAGGATGAGACTGGTGGTTTTCAGGTTTTTATTCCCTTAGCTTATTGGCCAGAAGGAACAAGGCTTAGGGGAAGGAGAACGTCTTCCGTGGATGACCTAAAGACCATAGCCGTATCCAGACTCTTTCTGGATAACTTCCATCACATAAAAGCCTACTGGGTAACTTTGGGTGAAAAGGTGACTCAGATAGCTCTGAACTTTGGGGCAGATGACATAGATGGAACCATTCAAGAGGAAAGGATAGTCCACTCTGCAGGGACGACATCGGCTTACAGACAATCAGAAGAAAAGCTTATAAAACTCATAGACTATGCTGGGAAAATAGCAGTAGAGAGAGATACTTTCTACAGACCTGTGTCTGTAAAGCCTTAATTTACCACACAAGTGGTGCAAGGATAGCTGTGAGTACAATGTTTAGCAGTGTGAGGGGGAGCATGACCTTCCATGCAGTTGACGTTATCTGGTCTATCCTGTAACGAGGTAATGTCCAGTGGAGCCACAGAACGAATAGAAATAAAAGTGAAACCTTTAGGATGAACCATACGAAGGGAGACAGAGGTCCCAGGAAGAAGAGGGGGTTAAAAAATCCCACAAGGGGTATGTTTATAGGAGACCATCCGCCTAAGAAAAGGACAACGCCTATAGCACACAAAGAGAGCGTTTCTATGTACCACTCTACAAGCGGGAATAGACCAAACTTCATACCTCCGTACTCTACGGTAAAGCCAGTGACAAGTTCAGCTTCTGCTTCTTGTATATCAAAAGGGATTCTACCAGATTCTGCAAGAAGCGCAAACATGTAAACTACAAAGGCTATGGGTTGTAGCCAGATGTACCAAAGCCTTTGGTCTATTTGGTTTTGGACTATTTGGTAAGTGGAAAGGCTTTGAGCCAGTATAAGCGGTCCCATGGCGGCAAAGGTTATGACAACCTCGTAAGACACTATGATCCCAGCTTTTCTCATGGAGCCAATAAGGGCATACTTGGAGTTAGAAGCCCAACCAGCTAAAGCTATGGCATAAACGGCGAGAGAACCAAAGGCAAAAAAGAGAAGAAGACCAACGTTTACATCCGTAAGTATAGGTTTTATTTTCATGCCAAAGAGCTCAAACTCTGGACCGAATGGGACAAGAGCAAAAACGAGCGTTGCAGGAACAAGAGCCACAATTATGGCAAGGTTGTAAAGGACCTTGTTACCATACCTTGGAAACAGATCCTCCTTGGTAATAAGCTTTATACCATCTGCTATGGGTTGCAAGAGTCCATGCCATCCAACAACCATAGGCCCAGGCCTTCTCTGTATGTGAGCAGCTACCTTTCTTTCAACGAGCGTAAGGTAAGCACCAATCCCCAAAACTATAGCCAATATAACAAGTATCTTTACTACTATGATCAGCAGGTTGGCTAAAAGGCTTTCCATAACAACCTCCTTACCCAGGGTCTTTCAGAAATAATAGTAAATGTACTATCAACTCTCATAGCTACAATCCCCCAAACTCATAGCTCCTAACTCATAACCAATAACTGAGTTAAGAAAGATGAGCCTTGCTGATATGGTTATTTTGCTCATCATCTAATATTTTATCATGGGGTTTTTGAAACAGCTTCTTAAAGAACCTAACATGCAAGATGCATTATGATTGAATGTAGTCGAACCTTTTTGCTTCAAGCCAGATCTTTTCCATCTCGCTAAGACTCATATCTTTCAAGCTCTTTCCCATCTTCTTTGCTCTCTCTTCCAAATACTTAAATCTTCTTTCAAACCTATCGTTTGCTCGTTGGAGGACTTCCTCAGCATTCATGTTTAGGAACCTTGAAAGTTCAACAATGGCTGTGAGTAAGTCACCAAGCTCATGTTTTATCTCCTCTTTAGTGCCCTTCTGTATTGCTTCTAAGAGCTCATCCATCTCCTCTTTAACCTTTTCTAAAACCTGGCTGAGGTTCTCAAAATCAAAACCGACCGATGAAGCTATGTCTTGAAGCCTTTGGGACCTTAAAAGAGCTGGCATGTCCTTTGAAACACAATCCAGTACACTCATCGATTATCTCCTTAATAAGACTTTCAAAAGTATGGGTGCCATAAGGGTGGTCGTGCCAACTACAAAAACAATAACTGCGTAGAGGTTATCATCGTATATCTTAGCTTGCCTCCCAAGCTCAGCGAATATAAGGCCAACTTCACCGCGTGGAAGCATTGAAAAACCTATCATTATCTTTTCTTTTATAGTGCCTTTTACAAAAAATCCTGCAAGTGCTTTACCGACTATGGCTACCAGGAGTATCAAAGAAGAAAGAAACCAGAATTTTAAAGATGTAAAGTTTATGGCCTTTAGGTTAAGTTCAAGGCCTATGTAAACAAAAAAGATAGGAGTAAGCACCCAGACAAGGGGCATTATTGTGTGCTCCACCCTTTGGGCCATACTCTCATCCGTTTTGAGAAAAACTGCAAAGGGGATGGCAAACCTCCTTGAAAGAGCAAGCCCAGCGGTGAAAGCTCCAAGTATCTCGGGCGAACCAAACTCGTGAGCGAGGAAGGCAAAGAGAAAGATAACAGCCAAGACAGTGGGTGGTATGAAATCCTCCGTTTTCAGAACTTTTGAAAGTGTCTGTATGAGCCTACCCATAACTTGAGCCAGTATAGGGGAGAGTATAAAGAAGGTAGCTATGTAAAGCACAAGCATGAGTAAGGCGTTTATATGAACAGTTCCTACCTTTGAAAATTCAAAGAGGGCTGCAAGGACGATAACGCCAAATATGTCGTCCAGCACTGCAGCTCCCAAAACTATCTGAGCAAACCTCTCCTTTAGCCTTCCAAGGTCCTCTAAGACTCTTACGGTAATACCAATACTTGTGGCAGTCAATGTTCCACCTACAAAGAGAGACACAACAAGGGAAAGGTTCAGAATATAGTAGCTTACTAACGTTCCCAAAAGCATAGGTAAAAAGGCTCCAACAGAAGCCACTAAAAAGGCGGATGCACCTACTTTTCTAAGCTGGTGAATGTCTGCTTCCAAACCAACCTGAAAGAGCAAAAGTATAATTCCTATCTCTGCAAGAAGCCTTATAACTTCGTTTGCCTCTATTACCCCAAGAGCACTTTTCCCAAGAAGGATACCTACAAGTATTTCACCAAGCACCGGAGGAAATCCAAACCTTCCAAGAGAGTCTCCTATGAGCCTGGCAAGGAAGATTATCATTGCTAAGTGTAGGAAAATAAGGTGAAGCTCCATACTGTTTCATTATATACCAGTGGAGCCAAAACCCTTTGAGCTTCTAGGCGTTTTACTGAGCTCTTTAGCTTCACAAAGGCTCACCCTCGTTACAGGAGATATCACCATCTGGGCAATCCTATCTCCTCTTTTTATAACAAACTCTTCCTGTCCAAGGTTTATAAGTATGATCTTTATCTCACCCCTATAGTCTGCGTCTATGGTTCCCGGAGAGTTTAAAACCGTTATACCATGTTTTAGGGCTAAACCGCTCCTTGGTCTTATTTGAGCTTCAAAACCTTCTGGGAGTTCTATAACGATGCCAGTTGGTACAAGAACCCTTTCCATGGGTTTTATGAGTATATCTCCTTCTGCTGCAGAAATAAGATCTATACCAGAGGATAAATCAGTAGCGTAAGATGGTAATGGAAGGTCTTTGGCATGAGCAAGTCGTTTCATGGGTACTTTCATATCTGCCTCCAAAGCCGGCGGTGGGACTTGAACCCACGACCTAGGCATTACGAGTGCCTCGCTCTACCACTGAGCTACGCCGGCTATCCAAACCTACATTTGTCAGTTTTGTCCTGCCCTGCTCGTCCACTTCTACCACCTTCACCTTTATACTATCACCTACGCTGAACACAGACCTAACGTCCTTTATATACCCCTCCATCTTGCTCACGTGCAAAAGTCCAATCCTTCCTGGCAATATCTCCACAAACACGCCATAGGGTTCCACCCTTGTTATCTTCCCTTCGTAAACTTTGCCTACTTCAATATCTCTTATCAGATTCTCTATGATCTCTTTCGCAGCATCTATGGATGCTTTAGATGATGCGGCAAGAGAAACCTTACCCCCCTCCAAAACCCAAACAGTAGTTCCTGTCTTCTCCTTTATATCTTTAACTGTCTTACCACCGGGGCCTATTATGAGCATAGATTTTTCCTCCGGTACTGTTATTATTTCAACCCTTGGTGCATATGGGGAAAGCTCTTCTCTCCTTTCTGGTAGAACTTCATACATCTTTTCCAATATGTAAAGTCTTCCAGCATTAGCCTGTATAAGTGCCTCTTTCATAACCTCTTTTTTCAGCCCCTTTATCTTTATGTCCATCTGCACACTTGTTATGCCATCCTTTGTTCCTGCAACTTTAAAGTCCATATCACCAAGTTGGTCTTCATCTCCAAGTATGTCTGAAAGGATAATGTACTTTTCTCCTTCCATTATTAGCCCCATGGCTATGCCAGCCACGTGTTTTCTTATAGGAACCCCTGCGTCAAAAAGTGCCAAGGAGCTTGCACAGACAGTGGCCATGGACGTAGAGCCGTTGGATTCCAAGATGTTTGATACTACCCTTATTATGTAAGGAAACTCTTCTTCGGATGGTAAAAGTGGCTCTATAGCTCTCTCTGCCAAAGCACCGTGCCCTATCTCCCTTCTTCTCGGTGGACCCCATGGTTTTGCCTCACCTGTGGAGAAGGGCGGAAAGTTGTAATGAAGCATGAACCTTTTGAAAACTTCACCCTCGTATATGCTTTCTACAAGCTGAGCTTCCTGCGGTGCTCCCAAAGTAACTGTGGCAAAGGCTTGAGTTTGTCCCCTTGTGAATATAGCACTTCCATGCGGTCTTTCAAAAGGTTTTATCTGTATGTTTATGGGTCTTATCTCGTCTGGCCTTCTCCCATCTATTCTTCTCCCTTCCTCCAATATCATACGTCTCATCAGCTTGCTTGTTAGCTTTTTGTAATGATAGGATACGCTGAATTTCATCTCATCGGGTATCTGATAAGTTTGCATGAACTCCTCAAGAATACCCGAAATCTTCTTCTTTCTCTCCCTCTTATCCTGTGCTTGGTAGGTACGTAAGATCTTCTCGGAACAAAACTCTTCCATAGTCTTTTCCAATTCTTTTGGTATCTCTAATCCTTTAAAGAGCATTTTCTCTACGCTTACCTTTTCTCTAAGAATTTTTTGAGCTTTTATTATCTCCTTTCCAGCTTCGAGCCCAAAGTACAGAGCATCCGCAAAAACATCCTCGCTTATTTCCTTTGCACCACCCTCCACCATCACTATACTGTCCTCGCTTACAGCAAGCACTATCTCAAGGTCTGCCATCTTCCTTTCTTCGTAAGTAGGGTTGGCTACGAAGGAACCATTAACTCTGCATACTCTCAGGCCAGCTATTGGACCTTCAAAGGGTACCTTTGATACGTGAAGGGCAGCTGATGCACCTGTTATGGCAAGCACGTCCGGGTCATACTTGTCATCTGCAGACATAGTTAGGGCTGTAATAACAACTTCATAGAAGAAGCCTTCCGGGAAGAGAGGTCTTATCGGCCTATCTATTACTCTAGAAACTAACACCTCTCTGTCTGTTGGTTTACCTTCCCTTTTCACAAAGCCCCCCGGTATCTTGCCCCATGCTGAGGACTGCTCTCTGTAGTCAACGGAAAGGGGTATGAAATCTATATCCTTCTGAGGTTCTTCTGATACAACAGCTGTAACCAGAACAGCTGTATTACCCTGCTTTGCAACGACAGCACCATCAGCTAGCCTTGCATACTGTCCAATATCTATGATAATTGGGTCTTTGCCCTCTAAATTAGCGCTTACACTTTCCATCATCTCACCTTGAGGCCCAACCTCTGAACAACTTCTAAGTATTTTCTGTAGTCGCTGTTTTTTAAATACTCCATATGCCTTCTTCTTTCATGTATCATAGCTATTAGCCCCCTCCTTGAATGGATGTCTTTCTTATTCCTTTTGAGATGTTCTGTTAGCCTGTTTATCCTTTCTGTAAGTACGGCTATCTGTACTTCGGGGGAGCCTGTATCCCTTTCGTGTCTTTGAAAGCCTCTTATTATCTCTTGCTTTTTCTCCTTTGACAATGCCATCTTTACCTCCTTAAGGGATATATTATACACTAAAAGCTGTATTAGACTATCCTCCCCCATACTCAGCCTGTTCAACCTCCATGATAAACTCCTCGATAAGGTCAGTTATAAGACTTATAATGTCTTTGATATCTCTGATTAAATAATGCTCAAAGAGCTCAACCTTCCTTTCATGAAAACTATCTTCATTTAAATAATATTTTACGGAGATATAGGGTATTTCTACATCATGTTGGAATCCACTCTCGCCTGGCAGAAGTAAACTGACCTCCACATTAGGACTTGCCGTATACTTTTGCTCTAAGTATTCCCTAAGCTCTCTTACTTTGTCTTCATAGGCTCTCCAATTCTTCATGTTTTATATTTTAATGTGCATGGAGTTTTTTGTCAGGGTGTTTAAAAGTAGGAGTTAAGAGTTATGAGTTAGGGGATAATCTTTCTCAAACTCACACTTACCAACTAATAACTGGGTTAAGAAGGATGAACTGGGGTTTTTGATACAGCTTCATACCTTGTTATTACAACCCTCACTACTTTATCATTCTCCAAAGTCCATCTTTTTTTCGCCTTGTGTTCTCTCCTGGATAGAGGCATTTCCTTTTGGTCTATCCTGTCATAGAAAACCTTTCCCATTTGTGTAGCAACCATGATCTCCACAATCTCTTCTATTGGTATAAGGTCAACCAGATTACCTTTTGAAGAACCAAGCATATCCACTCCCTTTGTTCCTCTCCCCCTTGCAGATATCTCATCCACAGATACCTTTTTTATACTCCCATCATCAGTTATAACCAGAAGATAGGAGAAGTCCTTGACTGCTCTTATACCATTAACCCAGTCGCCCCTTTCAAGCTTTATACCCATAACACCCTTGGAACCTGCTGTTGCTGGAGGGGTCTGAGAGATTGGGAATCTAAGAGCCCTTCCACCGTATGTGAAGATTATTAAGTCTCCATCCTCTGGAGATTGAAGAATTCTTACCACCTCATCTCCCTCCACGGAAAACTTTATTATGGACATGCCTTGAGCTTTGTACTCAAAATCGGCCAAGGGTATTTTTTTAACATATCCTGCCTTTGTAGCCAATATTATCCTATCGCTTGCAAGGTGTCTAACAAAAGCACCAATTATTCTTTCATCGCTCTCTTTAAAGGATACTTTACTCCCATGCAATGCCTGGGAGCCTGCTATCCAGTATACCTTTCCCTTGTTAGATACCATAAAAAGACCTTCGCTAAAGGGCACATCCAGTATGTTAACCACTTCTCCCTCACCATTTGCCTCCACGAGAGGAGAGACCCTCCCCTTTGCATACACAACAACCATAAGCGAGCCTACGTCCTCTGTCTTGTCAACGTCTAAGATAAAGCTCTTCCTTGGATGCTGGAAGGTTTTTGATATTTCTTCCGTTTCCTCTATGAACACTTTTATCCTTTCATCCTCACTGTCTATTAGCCTTTT
>JBKBPE010000040.1:0-10707 GCA_046293375.1 Aquificaceae bacterium | reverse complement strand
GTTCTTTATGGCATCCTCTTCACTGACCTGATAGCTCATAAAGGGCATGTCAACTATAAGGAAGGCTCTCTTTACTCCTCTTTTTACAGCTTTTGTATGATATATCATCTCTTCAAGTGTAACGGGTATGGTAGAATCCAGACCTTGGAAGACCATCCCAAGGGAGTCACCAACAAGTATACAATCTATGCCCACTTGATCGCACAGCTTAGCGGAGATGTAGTCGTATGTGGACACCATGGTTATCTTTTTCCCATCTGACTTCTTCCTTAAAAGGGTCCTTACAGTAACTTTATCATCCATCCCTTTGCTCTTCCATAAGACTCAGGAGGTTTTTAGAGTAGGCCTTTAGTAAGCTTATATCAGACATATCCCTCATTTGGCTGACCAAAACCCTTAGGACCTTTAGGAGCTCATCCTTTCTTGGCCCATTCCCTACTCTTATATAATAGGCTGCAGTAGTTATTGGGTCTCTTATGGTATATACAATCTTCTTAGCCACAGCCCTGTCCTCTGTGTTGGTAAGATGGTCAAGTTCTGGCATGACTTTTTTGATCAATTCAATGGCCATCTCATACTCCTTTGATACTGTCACTTTGTATCCTCCTTTATTCTTTCTACGAGCAGGTCAATGTCATCTTCTTCGGATATGCCTAAATGTGAGAGGAACCTTTCTATACTAACCCACCTTTTTAGTACCATTCCTTGGGTTATAAGCCTTAAAAATGGTTCTTTTTCTTTTACCATTCCAAGGTCGTACAAAAACTTTTGGAAAAATCTGGCATAAAGGAGATGCAACACTGCATGCTCTATACCACCTACATAGATGTCAACTGGCATCCAAAAATCTACCTTTTCTTTAGAAAAGGGCATACTTTCATTTTTGGGGTCGCAGTACCTCAGAAAATACCAGCTTGAATCGAAAAAGGTGTCCATAGTATCCGTTTCTCTCCTTGCGGGCCCTTTACACCTGGGGCATACTGTTTCTACAAATTCCTCCACGCTTTCAAGGGGGTTTCCATGCCCTGTTATTTTTATGTTCTCCGGAAGCTTTACGGGAAGGTCCTCATAGGGGACTGGTACTGTGCCACATCTTTCGCAGTAAACCATGGGAATGGGTGTTCCCCAGTACCTTTGCCTTGATATGTTCCAATCCCTTAGCTTGTAAGTGATAAGGATGTCCCCAAGACCTTTACCTTTTAGCCACTTTGTTATATCCACCCTTGCCCTGTCAGAAGGAATGCCAGAAAAGTTGCCAGAATTTATGAGCGTACCCTCTTCCTCGTAAGCTCTATCCTTTGGGAGCCCCCCTTCCTTTGGTTTTACTACGCACTTTATGGGAAGCTTGTACTTTATGGCAAACTCGTAGTCTCTCTGGTCATGGGCTGGGACGCACATGATGGCACCGCTTCCGTACTCATAAAGGACATAGTTGGCAACCCAAACTGGTATCATATCACCATTTGCTGGGTTCCTGGCATAAACTCCCAGAAAAACACCCTCCTTTAGGTTGTCCTCCCTGCCTCTTGACCTTAAAAACTCTTCCAGCTCCTTTGTTTTTCCCCCTTTCTTTGCAAGCTCAAAGGCAAGGGGATGCTCCGCTGCTAAAGATAAGAAGGTAGCTCCAAAGAGTGTGTCTGGTCTTGTTGTGAAAACTTCTATGGGCATGTCATCCACATAGAACTTTATCAGGGCTCCCTCTGACTTTCCTATCCAGTTTACCTGCTGAATTATGACCCTCTCTGGCCACCTGCCCTTTAGCTCCTTTAGGTCTTCCAAAAGCCTCTCTGCGTAATCTGTTATCTTTATGTACCATGATGGTACTTTTTTTCTGATTATGCGCGTACCGCATCTCCAGCATCGTCCATCTATAACCTGCTCGTTGGCAAGCACAGTCTCATCCTTTGGACACCAGTTTACCTCTGCCTCCTTCCTGTATACAAGCCCCCTCTCAAACATTTTCAAAAAGACCCACTGATTCCATATGTAATACTCAGGGGTGCATGTGGCTATCTCCCTACTCCAATCATAAGAGAAACCAAGACTTTTTAGCTGTCTTTTCATGTAGTCTATGTTTTGATAGGTCCAAAGTGCTGGGTGGATGCCCTGCTTTATGGCTGCATTCTCGGCCGGAAGTCCGAAAGCATCCCATCCCATGGGATGGAGTACAGTGTAGCCCTCAAGCCTCAAAAACCTTGCAATGGCATCACCTATGGTGTAGTTCCTCACATGGCCCATATGTATCCTTCCAGATGGATATGGAAACATCTCAAGTACGTAAACTTTCTTGCCTTCCTCCTTTGAAGAAAATATGCCCGACTCCTCCCATATTCTCTGCCACTTTTCCTCTACACTGGATGGGTTGTAGCCTTGCATGATATTATTATAGTAAACTTTTATTTATCAGTCTTGCCAGATCCTTTGCAAAGTAAGTTATTATCATATCAGCTCCTGCCCTCTTTATGGATGTTAACACCTCTATCATAACCTTCTCTTCATCTATCCAGCCCAACTTTCCAGCCGCCTTTATCATAGAGTACTCACCGCTTACGTTGTAAGCACATATGGGGAGTAAGGTTGCCTCTTTTACTCTGTGTATTATGTCTAAGTAAGAGAGGGCTGGTTTTACCATGACTATATCTGCACCCTCCTCTACATCTAAGAGGACTTCCTTTAGAGCTTCCCTACCGTTGGCTGGGTCCATCTGATACCCCCTCCTGTCTCCAAAGGATGGTGCAGATTGAGCAGCATCCCTAAAAGGTCCATAAAAGGCTGAGGCAAACTTTGCCGAGTATGCCATTATTGGTATGCTGTAGAAACCTTCCTTGTCAAGGGCTTCCCTTATGGCTCTTACCATGCCATCCATCATACCCGATGGGGCAAGCATGTGAGCTCCGTTTTTGGCGTGCGACACTGCTTGTTTTTTTAAGTTCTCCAGCGTTTTGTCGTTTTCAACCTCTTTCCCTACGAGGACACCGCAGTGTCCGTGAGTTGTGTACTCACAGAAGCAAACATCAGTAATAAGGTAAACGTCTGGAACTTGTTGCCTTATGGCTCTTAGGGCTCTTTGTACTATGCCATTGTCGCTCCATGTGTCTGAACCCGCATCATCTTTGTGCTCTGGTATACCAAAAAGTATGACGGCATTTATCCCTAAGTCCACTGCCTTTTTTGCTTCTTCAACTGACATGTCCACACTAAACCTGTAAACCCCTGGCATGGATGGTACTTCTTCGGATACCCTTTCCCCAGGACATACAAAGATGGGGTAGATAAGGTCATCAAGGGTTATTCTTGTCTCTCTTACAAGCCTTCTTATGTTTTCGTTTTTTCTTAGCCTTCTTGGTCTTAGGTCTGGAAACCTCATGGTATAATATTATAGTGAAGGTTGGAGTCTTTGATTCTGGCGTTGGTGGTCTTACAGTCCTCAGGGCTATAAGGGAGAATTTTCCCAATCTGGACCTTGTGTACCTTGGAGATACTGCTAGGGTTCCATATGGTAGCAAATCAAAGGATACAGTGATACGCTACAGTATAGAATGCGCAAATTTCCTTTTAGGTTTTGGCATAGACCTTCTTGTGGTGGCTTGCAACACCGCAAGCTCTTATGCTTTGGATGTCCTCAAAGAGGAACTTACCATCCCCGTGCTTGGTGTTATAGACCCTGGTGTGAAGGCCGCTTTAGAGGTGTCAAAGAGAAAGGTCATAGGTGTCATCGGTACAAAAGGAACCATAAGCAGCGGAGTATATAGGAAAAAGCTGGAAGAGGTTGGAGCAAAAGTTTATGAGAGAGCATGCCCCCTCTTTGTACCACTTGTGGAGGAAGGTATAAAAGATGGGAGCATAGCAGAGAGTGTAGTTGAGTTTTACCTTAAAGATTTGAAAGAGAAGGGTATAGATACGCTCATAATGGGGTGTACTCATTACCCACTGCTCAAAAAGGTCATAGAGGAGTACATGGGTGATGTTCATGTGGTGGATTCTGCATCATGCATAGCTCAGGAGCTAAAGCCTCATGTGAAAGATACGGGTGGAGCCTCTCTCAGGCTCTTCTTTACAGATAACTCACCAAGCCTGGAGAGTCTCATAGAACTCATGCTCGGAAAAGGATACAAGCCAGAGTTTATCTCCACACTTTGCAGCCTTTAACTCATCGAGAAAACCTCTTCTAACCATTTCAAAAAAGCCTTTTACCTTTCTGTCCCTGTAATCTGCATACGTCCAGTAGAGAGCTCTAAAGCCCCCGTGAACAAAAAGGTACTCCATCTCCGCATAAACCCCCCTTCCTAGGTAGAGCCTTCCTCCCCTTTTCTTGGAAGAGGTCAGGACAAGATGACTCTCGTCTACATAACCTGGGTCTATGTTAAGCCTCCTTTTCCTATCCTGGGAGAATATAGCCTCTTGATTTATGGCCCAAAGCTTGAAGTCAACCAAGTTTTTCCCGTTGATAAGCCCCCTCAGTGAAGCGTAGACCTTAAAGATGTTCTCCCCCATCTCCTTAGAGTAATACTTTTGTATGTGTGGGAAGAAGAAGGGTTCAGTTATGTGCTCAACGTTCAGAGAACTTAAAAAACTTTCAAGCTTCTTCTCTTCTGTGTAAGAGATGCAGAGGATTGGCTTGCTCAGCTCCATATAATATTCTTCAAAAGCTCCTCTTTTCTCATTCTATAGGCCACATCTCCCATGCTAAAGAGCCCAAAGGCGAGAAGTATCCTATCATCTATCAAGAAACCTTTACTGTTCCTTTCTAGTACGTTTATAACTCTCTTCACCTCTTCCTGAGCCCTTTTTCTGTCTAACTTTCTATCTTCTATAAGGATCTGTTCAAGGGCTTCCTCCTCAAAGGTGTTTAAAAGCTCCTCAACCTTTGAGCCTAAGGGTGGTGCCTGTTTCCCTTGGCTTTGCATGAACCTTTTTAGGAGGTTTGCCCTTATGTGTCCTATCCCCTTTATACCGCACAGGGAGGAGTACCTTGGGTCTACACCGTACTTTACAGAGTGTGCTATATGGAGAATGTCCATGGTGCTCAAATTCCAAAGCTTTAGTTTTCTTAGCTCTATAAGCATTCTAACAAGATGGAGAGCATCTGTAGCCAAGTAAGAGAACTCTCCAGGTGGGTTTTTTATGTTGGGATACTTAAAGGTCAATCCTTCTATATAGAAGATAAACTGGTCTGTGTTGTCTTTAAAACACAGCTCTCCGCAAGGAATAAGCTTTTTAGCTACGTGGTATCTGTCCTCCTCAAAGCTCTCCCCACCTTTTACAAAATCGTAGAGAGAATCAAACTTCTTCATATGAAGCAACGGCCTTGTAATGACAAGGTGGTCCAATCCAAGTGAGAGCCTTATTAAAAACTCCTCAAACTTTGTGGGAGGGATACCGCTTCTTATACAGTAAAGGGCCTTTTCTGTAAGTTCATAACCGTTTAGGTACCCATGATTTGTGAGAAAACTCATTGCTCTTTCTATCTCTTTATTGCTTACATCCGAATAGGAGTAAGTTTTTCTGATAAACCCTTCGTAGTTCTTTTGCTCGTAAAGCATGCCTATAAGCAAAAGAAGGCAAAGGATGTCCAGGTTTTTTTCTTCTTTGATCATGCGCCTTAAAGAGGTGTCAAAGGTTTCCTTTATGCATCTTTCAAAGCTATCTTTATCACCGCCATAGAGAAGTAGGTTAGAGTAACCTAAAGGCTTTATACCCAACCTTCCTGCTCTTCCTTCCATCTGTATAATATCAAGGGCATCTGGTAGTATCCTGAGCTTTCCCCTCTCCCAGAACATGCGCACGAGCACCAAGACCCTATCAGCTGGCAGGTTAACACCATAGGCGAGCGTTTGAGTAGCTATAAGCCTTTTGAGCTTTCCATTCCTGAAAGCCTCTTCTATCTCCTCCCTCTCCTCCTTTGGTACGTCCGCATTGTGAAAGGCTATCTCTTTTTCTTCCCTCTCTTCCACTTCAAAAGGAAGCGTTCTGTTCATTATTCCTATCTTTTCTTCCTTTGCCAGCTCAAGCAATTTCCAGCCTATTTTCTTTGAAGGTACAAAAAGTATAACTTTCTCATCATACTGGGGTATTTCAAACATACAACCTAAAAGCTTTGCTGGCAGTGCGTATTCCCTCCCCTTCTTCTTCCTGACCTTGTTAAACTCCTTTAAGAGTTTTACATCTCTTATTAGCTCAGTTGGCCTCCATTCGCTTTGTACTAAAAGGTTAATATCAAGCCATTGGGCTATACTGCTTGCATCTGGAAGTGTAGCAGAAAGGCCAAGGATTGGTATATCCCTCCTTAGGGCATAGGTTATCGCCTCTTCAAGCACCCATCTTTTTGTCATCTGATGTACTTCATCCACAACAAGGCAATGTACACTATTCACCCAGCTTGACCTGTTTCTGAAGGCGTAAGCCAGATTCTCGTATGTGCTGACAATTACATCCCCCGTTGGTTCCTTATAATTCTCCAAAAGCCTGTCCCCTGTTCTAACGTTTACATTTCTATAGTACTTTTTAAACTCTATGGCCTTCTCATAGACAAGAGACTTAGTTGGTGCTACGTATACCTTCCTACCTTTTTTGTCTTTCATAAAGAGATAAGCTATCAGACTCTTGCCAGCAGACGTGGGAGCGCAAACCAAACTGCTACCACCTTGGTAAGCGTAGAAAAAAAGACTTTGGAGTGGGTTTAAAAAAAGGTATGGAATTCTTTCATCTATTTCTGTTGATGGTACAAGCGGAAGCTCCTTGAGTCTTAGCTCTGAGTCATACCTGCACACTACCTTCCCTGATGGTGGATTAATAGAGTAATGACTTTCTTTCATAAGAAGTACAGATCTTACAGCTTTTCCCATATCCTTTCCAAGCTTTTGAGGTCAATATCGAACTTAAAGCTTAGCTCTGGGGCAGACTTTACCCTTAGCCTCTTGATGAGGACAGCTTTTATGTAGTTCTTTACTGACTTGGGCCCATCCTCCACCTCTTTTTCTTTACCTTCTGGAATGGTGGTAAAGTAAACCTTTGCGTTCCTCATATCTTCCGAAAGGTCAACCCTTGCGGGAGACTGTTTCAAAAATCCCATGGTAAAATTATAAACAATGGGCAAAATAACCATCTCTGCAAAGCTCATCCTTTCTTAATTCAAAGGTATGGGCACGAACTCCTGCTTCAGAGGACGGTAGTCTGTGGGAAACACAGGCTATTTTTCAAATACCCCGACTCTCACATAGATTATTATAATCCAAAAGAGAATTGATATACTTTTTAAATATGAAGGCGCTATTCTCCCTGTTTCTTGTCTTCCTCTTTGGCTGTGCATCAGCCGTTAACTCCACTGAAAAACCCTTATTTACACTGCTTCCAGAAGATAAAGAGGTAGAGATAGGTAAAAGCTACATACCTTATGCCATTGAGGAAAATGACGGACTCTATCCAGACCAGAGCGTTCAAGACTATATAAAAAGTTTAGGGCAGGAGATAGCTAAGTATACACCCAGGAGACTTCCCTACCAGTTCTTTGTGGTCAACTCCGAAAATGTAAATGCTTTTGCCCTTCCAGGAGGGCCGGTCTTTGTAACAAGAGGTCTTTTACTCAAGCTAAATAATGAGAGCGAACTTGTTGGTGTTTTAGCTCACGAGCTTGGACACATAAACGCAAGGCATCATGCAAAGTTTTTAGAGAAAATGTACGCAATGGACTTGCTTTTTAGCATAGGGTCTTTGCTCATTTCAGATAAGCCTTACGGTCAAGCTCTCTTACAGTTTGGTCAGATAGGGGGTCAGCTTTTAACTCTCAAGTTCAGCAGGGACCAAGAAAGGGAAGCTGATAAGTTGGGCGTAATTTACTCCTTAAAGGCTGGCTATGACCCGCAGGGGCTTGTTTATGTTTTTGAGACTTTTAAAAGTATGGAAAAGGCAAAAGCTCCAGAGTGGCTTCTTACTCATCCTCTACCGCAGAGCAGGATTAAAGAAGTTGGAAGGGAAATAGAGGAGATAAGACCTTCAGGTTATCTTATTTCTGACTCTGAGGACTTTCAAGGGATAAAAAAGATTGTGAAAGGCACAGAAGTGTCTTTTGAGGAGTTTTATAAAGGCAAAAGAGCCTACGAGCAGAAAAGTTTTCAAACTGCCCTCTCTCACTTCATTAAGGCGATAGAGTCCTACGATAAAAACTACGAAGCTTATCTGTACATGGCTTACATATTGGCTCAAGAGGGAAAGGTAAAAGAGGCCTTGCTTTACTCCAACAGAGCTTACTCCATAATGCCAAAGGTATTTTCTACCAACTACATGCATGGCCTTGTGCTCTTCCGAGCGGGAGGTCATAGGGAATCTATACATCATTTAGAAGAGGCTAAGGGGCTTATACCAGACTATCCAGACACTTACTACTATCTAGGAAGGGACTACGAAGTTCTTGGAAACGTGAGAAAAGCCATAGAAAATTACAGAACAGCCATTGAACTGGCACATGGTAAAAGGCCTTGGGTGGATGATGCTCAGGAGAGATTGAGAAGGCTCGGTGGATAGCTAAGGTAGGAGGTTTATACTAACTACTCTTCTATAGATGTTGGTAAGCCCATCCCTTTCCAGCATGCTTTTTACAACTCTTTTTGCATAATAGTACTCCCCGCTATCCTTCTTTATGCTGTAGAGAGCATGATAAAAAACAATGTCATCTTCTTTTATGCCCCCATAAACCATCACATGACCCTTCATAAAAACCAGAGTTCTGTAGGGAGGTAGGACCTTGAGCGTTTCTTTTAGTTCTCCGTAACTTTTAACTTCTCCCTTTATTTTTATTCCCACCTGCATCTGCTGGTTTGAGTTCCTTGGAAGCTCTAGGCCAAAGACTGCAAAAACATCCCTCACAAGAGCCGAACAGTCCCTATAACCTCTCTCGCCACCCCAATCGTAAGGTTCCCCTAAAAGACTCTCAAGTATGGAACTCAACTTTTCTTCGCTGTACTTCTCATAACCATCGGAAAAGGCATCTTGAGCATAAACTCTCCCTACAGAACCATCTGGGAGAAGGATATGGTAAACATCGTTTGAAACATTCACATAAGGTATCTTTGAGCCAAGGCCGAACTCTATATCTCCAACCCTTACCTTACTCTTCTTTACTATCAAGAATTTTAGAAACCCAACCTTTACAAGTTCTTCCTTGCTTACTATCTTCACATCCTTCTTTTTGACCCAACCTCTCATAAAGGGAGAATGTGCATAAAACCACTCTCCGTCTTTGGATACATGCACAATAGCCAAGAAGGTGAAAGGCTCGAGAAGGGTATACTGGTTGTAATCTATGTCTCTGTTTTTACTGTGTATCCTAACATCTGTAGGATACATCTTCATGCTTGTTCTTTTAGTTGTCCAACCGAAAAGCACTTCTACTTTATCCTTTATGCTCTCTAAGTTTCTATTATCTATAAAGTTGCTCTTTGTTGCTTCCTTACCATTTACATAAAACTTGCCTGCCGGTAAACTATCAGCATCTATCCATTCTCTCACTAAGCTTCCATCTAACCATTGAGGAAAATCTTCCACAATTTTCATATGGTCAACCCTTTCCGCTTGAAGCGAAAAAACGATGAGAGGAAATGCGTATATAAGAAACCACATTTGTTAAAGATTTTATCACCACTCATCTGTAGCTTTGTACTATAATTCTATAGGCATGGAAAAACCACAAACTCCCCTTTTGGCTGTTGATGCCATCATAAGGCTCTGGGATAATAAAGGTTTCAATGGTATTGTCCTGGTAGAGAGGCTCTATCCCCCTTACGGTTTTGCACTGCCGGGTGGTTTTGTAGAAATTGGTGAAAGGGTAGAACAAGCTCTCACAAGAGAAACAAAAGAAGAGACAGGACTTGATGTAAGCATAAAAAGACTTTTTGGAGTTTATTCAGACCCAAAGAGAGACCCAAGGTTTCATGTAGTCTCTTTGGTCTTTTTAACGGATGCAACGGGGAAGCCAAAAGCTGGTGATGATGCAAAGAAGGTGTACATTTTTAAGCTTGAAGAGTTACCTTTTGATAGGCTGGTCTTTGACCATGCTAGGATATTAATGGATTTTCTGAAAGGTTAACTACTGTGGTATAATTGATAATACTATGAAAAGGGGTTTTACTCTCATAGAGATCCTCATAGTCGTTATAATAATAGGCCTTCTTGCCGCTCTTGTGGCACCAAGACTTGTAGGAAAACTCACAGAGTCTAAGGAAAAGATAGCAAGACAGCAGATAGCCATGCTATCAACGGCAGTAGACCTTTTTAGGGCTGATGTAGGAAGATATCCCACAACTCAGGAAGGACTTGAAGCTCTGATAAAAAAGCCTGAAGGTGTACCGGAAAATTTATGGAAAGGCCCTTATGTAAAAGGGAACAAACTTCCCGTTGACCCATGGGGAAATCCATACCACTACCTTGGTCCAGATGATCCAAAGGCAAGGGAGAAAGGGGTAGACTACCTTATTATATCCTATGGAGCCGATGGGAAAGAGGGAGGAGAAGGAGAAGCAAAGGACATATCAAATGCAGATTGATGTATGAAGCTTTTTTTAAATGGAACGCACCTTTACTATACACCTACCGGGCTTGGGGTGTACACAGAGAACATAATAAGGGAGCTTCTAAAAGAGTTCGAAAACATAAAGGTTTTCTCTGGAAACGTTCACTTCAAGCATAGAGCAAGTCAGAAGTTTATAAAAACAC
>JBKBPE010000039.1:0-10740 GCA_046293375.1 Aquificaceae bacterium | reverse complement strand
CAAGGGTTCTACCCACTATCCTATCTTTTAGTGGTACCTTTTCCTCTCCACCTTCGACTATAGCTGTCATCTCTATACCCCTGTGGGTTTTGCAATCTTCTTCTGTTATCATTATGTCCTGAGCTACATCCACGAGCCTTCTTGTAAGATATCCAGCAAAGGCTGTCTTTAGAGCAGTATCTGCAAGGCCTTTCCTCGCACCATAAGTTGATATGAAATACTCCAGCACAGAAAGTCCTTCTCTAAAGTTGGATATTATTGGTGTCTCTATGAACTCACCCGTGTGTTTTGCCATAAGACCCCTCATAGCTGCGAGCTGTCTTATCTGGTCTCTGTTTCCACGGGCCCCCGAGTTTGCCATCATAAATATTGGATTGAAGATTCCTGGAAAAACCTTACCTTTCTCCTCCCTTTCCCCCTTTTCTATCTCATCAAACATGGCCTTTGAAACTCTGTCAGTTATCTCAGACCAGAGGTCTATTATCCTGTTGTACCTTTCCTTATTAGTCAGAAGGCCTTTCATGTATTGGTCTATGACCTCATCAGCCTGCTTGAAAGCTTCTTCTACTATCTTCTTTTTAACTCTTGGTACCTGAAGGTCTTCAACGCATATGGACACGCCCGCCTTGGCTGCTATGCTAAAGCCTAACTCTTTCAAATCATCAAGGAATTTAGCAGTTCTTTCAACGCCGTACCTGTTGTAAATATCTGTGATCAGCCTAGAGAGCTTTTTCTTATCTATGGGTTCGTTCAAAAAGCTGTACTCTTCTGGCATTATGCTGTTAAAGAGAACCCTTCCAGGCGTTGTTTCTATCACCTTCCCATCGTCAAGCCTGACACGTACCCTAGCATGCATATCCACTCTTCGGTTTTCAAGGGCAAGAATGACATCTTCTTTCGTGTAAAAGAGTTTCCCTTCGCCCTCGCTACCATGAACCTCTTGTGTCAGATAATAAATTCCCAATATTACATCCTGGGAGGGCATGGTTATAGGCTTTCCATGCGCAGGAGAAAGTATGTTTTGGGTAGAGAGCATTAAAATGTACGCTTCAAGCTGTGCCATTATACCCAAAGGTACATGGACTGCCATCTGGTCTCCGTCAAAGTCCGCATTGAAAGGAGGACATACTAAGGGGTGGAGCTGTATAGCTTTGCCATCGATGAGCAGGGGTTCAAAGGCTTGTATGGACATTCTGTGAAGAGTAGGAGCACGGTTGAGAAGCACCGGGTGCTGTTTAACAACATCCTCTAAACATTCCCAGACTTCGGCCGTCTTTTGCTCAACAAGTTTCTTAGCATTCTTTATAGATGTAGCATAGCCCTTCTCCTCAAGCCTTCTATAGACAAATGGCTTGAAAAGCTCCAGAGCCATTATCCTTGGGAGGCCGCACTGGTGCATCTTTAGCTCCGGCCCTACAACTATAACAGACCTTCCCGAGTAGTCTACCCTTTTACCCAGTAAGTTCTGCCTAAACCTTCCCTGCTTTCCTTTAAGATAGTCTGAGAGAGACTTCAGAGCTCTTCCGTTTTGGGAAACGACCCTTCCCCTCTTTCCATTATCTATGAGTGCAGAGGCTACCTCTTGAAGCATCCTCTTTTCGTTCCTTATTATTATCTCTGGCGCATCAAGTTCTATAAGCCTTTTTAGTCTGTTGTTCCTGTTTATTATCCTTCTGTAAAGGTCGTTAAGGTCCGATGTGGCAAACCTTCCCCCATCGAGAGCCACCAAAGGTCTAAGTTCAGGTGGGAGAACTGGAAGGACATCAAGGATCATCCACTCTGGTTTGTTTCCGCTCTTTATGAAATCCTCGACGAGTTTAAGAACCTTTAGGACTTTCCTAACCTTTACTTCGGACATTTCTTTGAGAACTACTGCTCTTATATCTTCTTTTATTTTCTCAAAGACCGGAAGGTCTGACTTTTTGTCCTTAAACCTCTCATAATATTCGCGAATGGCCTCCCTTCCAGTAAAACAGCCTTCTCCACAATCCTCAGAAAGAACTTCTCCAGTTTCTACATTCAAGTAGTATTCTTCGTTTAGAATGCCAAGAATGGCCTGCTCAAGGGTCATACCCTTCTGCTTTATATCTATACCATAGAGCTTGAAGTTTTCTGCAAGGACTTTTACCATCTTATGGTAAACCTTGCTATGCCTTTCTTCTATATGCTTCCCGAGGTCTTCAAAACCAAAGCTGTATGGTTTTATCTCTTCTCTGAGCTTCTTTGCGTAAGTTTTAAGGTCAAGCAGGGAGAGAAGTTTCTTTACAATTTCAGCACCCATACCACCTTCGTACTTATGCTCTAAACTAGTAGCATATTCACTCATGTACTTGTCTTCATCAACCACGTGCAGTTTTACAAACCTTGTGGTACCCATGTCATCTTTTATGGGCACAGTGTCATCCATTTCCTCAAACTTCCTCTCCTCCTCTTCGTTTATTGGATACTCTATTACAAGATAAGATTCAAAGTAAACAACCTTTTCTGCATCTCTTGCTGACAACCCTAAGAGAGTTGCTATCTTGGATGGTGAGCTTTTCAAAAACCATATATGAGCAACGGGTGCTGCAAGCTCTATGTGTCCAAACCTCTTTCTTCTCACATAAGACTTTGTCACCTCAACACCGCATCTGTCGCATATGGTACCTTCAAACCTTTTCCCTCTATACTTACCACATAAACACTCATAATCCTTTATTGGACCAAAGATCTTAGCACAGAAAAGACCATCCTTTTCTGGTTTATGGGTTCTGTAATTTATAGTCTCGGGTTTCTTTACTTCCCCATAGCTCCAGCTCCTTATGTCTTCGGGTGATGCAAGCATAAGCTTTATCTTTTCAAAGGGAAGAAGTCCCTTTCTCATTTTTCTTCCTCCTCTATTTCAATTTGATCACAGGGCTTTGATTCTCCATTCTCACACTTTACATTGAGTCCCAGAGACTTTAACTCTCTAACAAGCACTCTGAAAGACTCGGGTATACCCGATACATACGTGTACTTGCCCTTGGCTATAGATTCATAAACCTTTGTCCTTCCTTCAATGTCATCTGATTTAACCGTGAGCATCTCCTGCAATGTATAAGCAGCGCCATGAGCTTCTAAAGCCCAAACCTCCATCTCTCCGAGTCTTTGTCCACCAAACTGAGCTCTTCCTCCCAAAGGCTGCTGAGTTACCAGAGAGTAAGGGCCTGTACTCCTTGCGTGTATCTTGTCATCAACCATGTGTATCAGTTTGAGCATATGCATATAGCCCACTGTGACTCGCATGTCAAAAGGTTCACCAGTCTTACCATCATAAAGAATTGTTTTTCCATCCTCGGGAAGGGAAGCCAACCTGAGAAGCTCTTTTATATTTTCCTCACTTGCACCTTCAAACACGGGTGTGGCCATGGGAATGCCCTTTTCCTTGTACTTGGCTATGATGTCCTCAAAATCTTTATCTCCCAGTTCCTTTATAAATTTTTCTATGTACCTGACATTCTCTCTGTCCTTTGCGTCTCCGATTGCATATATCTTTTTAAGTAAATCAACCAAGGCTTGTCTGTCTGCAGTCTCCGAGTATAGCTTGCCTATTTTTCTTCCAAGCTCCCTGGCAGCCCATCCCAAGTGGGTCTCAAGAACTTGTCCTACGTTCATACGAGATGGAACACCCAATGGGTTGAGGACTACATCAACAGGCGTACCATCTGGAAGGAAGGGCATATCTTCGACTGGAAGAACTACGGAAACAACACCTTTATTACCATGCCTTCCAGCCATCTTATCACCGATACCTACCTTCCTCTTCTGAGCTATGTAAATCTTTACTAAAGCGACAACGCCTGGTGGAAGTTCACTCTTTTTTCCTATGGCCTCTTCCTTCTCCCTGTAAACGGTCTCTATAAGTTCTACCTGTGACCTGGTCCTTTCCCTTACTTCATTTATCCTTTGACATAACTGTTTGTCCTCAAAGAGATTCTCAGGTCTTGCTACTATGTAATTTAAAAGTGTGTCGAAAACCTTCTCGTCTACAAGAGTACCTGTCTTGTATGTCTTCTTTTTAACAGTTATATCCTTATCTGTGGTTCTCCCAACAACTATATCTTTTATGATCCTGTTCCTACCATCTACCAGAAGCTTCTTTCTCTTTTCAAGCTCTGAACGAAGTTCTTCCTTCTCTTGCCTTTCCACATGCTCTACCAGATAGTTCCTCCTTTCCCCAATCTTTCTGGCAAATACCTGTACATTGACAACCACACCTTCAATACCAGGCGGGCATCTAAGAGATGTATCCTTGACGTCCCTTGACTTTTCTCCAAATATAGCCTGCAGAAGCTTCTCTTCGGGTGTTAGCTGCTGCTCTCCTTTGGGCGTAACTTTACCTACGAGTATATCCCCAGGTTTTACATAGGTACCTATCCTCACTATACCAAACTCATCCAGGTGGACTAAAACCCTCTCCGGAACACCAGGAATAGACCTGGTTATCTCCTCGTAACCTATCTTTGTTTCCCTTGCCTCTACTGTAAGCTCCTCAATATGTATGGAAGTGAACACATCATCCTTGACCAACCTCTCAGATATAACTATGGCGTCTTCAAAGTTGTAACCTCTCCAAGGCATAAAGGCTATTAGCACATCTTTGCCCAAGGCGAGCTCTCCCCCTTCTGTAGACTGACCATCAGCTATAACATCTCCCTTCTTCACTTCTTGTCCTTTGACAACAAGGGGCCTCTCGTTTATGCATGTGTTCTGATTAGTTCTACCCATCTTTTTAAGCTCGTAGATGTCTATGCCTATATCGCTTGGGTCCTTTATGTCCACTTCTTCAGGATTCGCTCTTATTATTATCCTTTTGCTGTCTACACTTTCTACTATGCCTCCTCTCTTCGCTATAAGCGTAGCTCCACTATCGTTAGCCACTTTTCTTTCCATACCAGTGCCCACGAGAGGCGAAGATGGAAATATAAGTGGAACTGCCTGCCTTTGCATGTTAGAACCCATAAGAGCCCTGTTGGCATCATCGTGCTCAAGGAATGGGATCAAGGATGCAGAGACAGAGACCACTTGCCTTGACGACACATCCATGTAATTTACCTGCTGAGGTTTGACTATCTGTATATCGTTTTTATACCTTGCAAAAACTCTGTCTGTAAGCATTTTCCCATCTTCGTCTACTGGTGTGTACTGGGCTATAACGTAATTCTCTTCTTCGTAAGCAGCCAAATGCTCTATATCATCTGTAGCTTTTCCATCCAAAACCTTTCTGTAGGGGGTTATGACAAAACCAAACTCGTTGGTTTGTGCATATACGGTTAGAGATGTAACAAGTCCTATATTCTGTCCTTCTGGTGTTTCTATGGGACATATTCTTCCGTAGTGAGATGGATGTACGTCCCTTATTTCAAACTTAGCACTCTCTCTTGTAAGACCGCCAGGACCAAGGGCTGAAAGCCTCCTTTTGTGGGTTAAGGAAGAAAGAGGGTTTGTGTTATCAAGGTATTGAGAGAGAAGTCCACTCTTTAGGAATTCGTACACAGTACTTGTTAAATACCTAGGGTTTAAAAGGTCTTGAGGTTTTATATTGGGGTCTTCAGGGTTTGCTACAGTACATCTATCCCTAAAGAACTTTTCCATACGAGCTATGCCTATACGTGCCTGGTTTTCAAGAATTTCACCTATAGCTCTTACCCTTCTATTCCCTAAATAGGCTATATCATCCTTCTTTTCTCTAGCGTAACGAAGGTCTATGAGGTACTTGACTGTATTTATAAGGTCTATGGGAAGTATGAACCTTGCCATGTCTTCTGTACAGCTCTTTACGGCCACACTCTCCCTTTTTTTGAAGATTTCTTTAAGAATACCTTCTGTCAACAGCTCACCTTCTTTATAACCATCAACAGACTCAGCAAGGACAAGAGGGGGGAAGCTTGAAAGCAGTTCCACATCCGCTGGTTTTAACACCTTAGGTATCCTATGTATCTTTGCATTTATCTTTACCCTTCCAACCTTTGAAAGGTCGTATCTGGTTATATCCTCAAAGTACAATGAAAAGTGAGCCCTTGCCCTGCTTACCAAGTGTTCAAGCTCCATAACCATAGGCTCAACTGCCCGGAGCTTTTTGTATATGTCCACAAGAGCAATGTCCCTGAGTGTAAATCTGGAGGGTATCTTGATAGGACTTGTCCTATCTTGTTCCTTTGGGGTTGTTTCTGCTATCAGCGTTTCTATAAGGATCTTTCTGTAAGGGCTTTTGACAGCGCTCTCCTTTGGCACTACTGTTAAAAGCTCCATCTCTATTCTGTCATCTTTGAGAAGCCTATCCAGCAGCTCTACATCTTCTAAATACCTTTCTTCTACGATCTCTTCTTCTTTCCCTTTGCCCTCAAGCCTTGCTTTATACTTCAAAAGTGCAAATAAATAGCAGTTGCTGAGGTCTTCTGGAGCATACTCTTCTCCTGTAACTTTATCAAAGAGCCTTCTGTTTTGGGAAAAGAGAGCCTTTGTTTCTGGATAAAAGTGCCTTAGTATGTCGTAAGCTGTTTCAAGTCCAAAGGCTCTGAATATATATGATCCACCTACTCTCTTTTTATCAACTTTTGCAGTTAGAACATCTGTGGTGCTTGAAAGCTCAAGCTCAACCCTTGAACCCTTGTCAGGTATTATGCTTGCTCTGTAGAGTATCCTAACTATTGTACTGTCCTTTTGCCTTTCTTCTTTCTCTTCAAAGAAAACACCCGGAGACCTTATTAGCTGGCTAACAACTATCCTTTCACTCCCATTCACTACAAAGGAGCCCATCTGAGTCATCATGGGAACTTCGCCAAAGTACACCTTCTTTGGTTCAAAGGCCTTTTCTCCCTTTTTTGTCTTCGTTTTGAGCCTTACCATAACACGAAGGGGGACAGAGTAAGTGAATCCCTTTGTTTTACATTCGTCAACCGTATACCTCTCTTTGTGAGTGAGCCTTGTTCCACACTTTGGGCAGTTAACACCGTACCCACCCAAAAAGCTGGTGTCGTTGTAAGCCTTATATCCACATCTATTGCACTCCCATTCACCTACCTCGTAACCTAAGTATTCAATGGTTATCTTCTCGTCTGGATCTCTGAAGGGAAAGGATGTTCTAAATATGTATTCTAAACCTTTCGCTTCTCGTGTATCTGGAGCTTTACTAAACTGCAGAAAGTTCTCAAAAGATTCCTTGGGCAAGGAAAGTAAGTGAGGAGGAGAAACCATCTCAGACCTTCTTCCAAAGAACTTCCTTGGCAGGGATATATTCTCTCTCATACTTTAACCCTCAAGTATTTGCTTGTTGAAACAAGTAAATATAATCTCTTCCATGCAATATGTCAAGTAAGCAAACCTCCTCCCTACCCTCTGTACGGAGAAAAGGTCCTCACTTTACTTCTACTTCTGCACCAGCCTCTTCAAGCTTTTTCTTTATACTCTCAGCATCTTCCTTTGATACACCTTCCTTAACAGGTTTAGGAGCGGATTCCACAAGGTCCTTAGCTTCCTTTAGACCAAGCCCTGTTATCTCCCTGACGACCTTTATAACGTTTATCTTGTTAGCCCCTGCACTCTTTAGTACTACGTCAAACTCTGTTTTTTCTTCCACCGCTTGAGTGGTAGGTGCAGTTACAGCCGCAGGAGCAGCTGCTACCATGGTTGCAGATACGCCAAACTTCTCCTCAAGTTTTTTTACAAGCTCGGCAACTTCTAAAAGTGTCATGTTGCCTATAGCTTCGACCATCTCGTCAATGGTAATGGTAGCCATGTATATACCTCCTTTCTAAGATTTTTTTTCCTCTATTGCTTTCAAAGTAAGAACGAGCTTCTGTGGTATGCCCTTTAGAACCATCATAAAGTTCATGAGAGGTGCCTGGATGGTTCCCATAAGCTTTGATATTAGAACTTCTGCTGGTGGCAGTTCTGCAAGAGTTTGTACGTCCACCGGTTTTAGGAACCTTCCTTGTATTAAACCCCCTTTTATTTTTTCAATGGGATTGTCTTTGTTTAGCTCTTTCGTATACTCATAGACCTTTTTGGCTATGAGAACGGGGTCTTTGTAAGCAAAAACAAGAGCTGTGGGACCGATAAGAACGTCCCTATGGTCAGATATGGCTGTGTTCATAAAGGCTCTATAAAATAGTGTGTTCTTCCCTACAAGTATTTCACCATCTAGAGCTTTTATATCACTCCTCAACTTTGACATAAAATTTGCATCCATACCATCAAAGTTTAAAAAGAGTATGGCTCTGGACTTCCCAATCTTATCCACGTAATTTCTGACAGTTCCAGACTTCTGTCCCCAACTCTTTTTCTCCATATTTAACCTCCTTATGCCGCCAGTTCCTGTAGCCTTTTTAACGTCTGCGAGATATCCACCTTAATACCTGGGCTCATGGTGGCTGAGAGTGTAATACCCTTCACATACTGCCCCTTTGCGCCGGAAGGTTTTGATTTGACCACAGCATCTATGGCTGTATATGTGTTCTCTATGAGTTTTTTTTCATCAAAGGATATCTTACCAACTGGCATATGTATGTTTCCTGTCTTATCAACTCTAAACTCTACTCTACCCCTTTTGGCTTCTTCCACCGCTTGTCTTATATTGGATGTAACAGTCCCCACCTTAGGATTGGGCATTAGACCCCTTGGGCCAAGTATTTTACCGAGCTTGGCAACCTTTGGCATTATCTCGGGTGTAGCTATAACTATGTGATAATCCACCCACTCCTCCTTGAGTATTTTGTTTATGATGTCTTCTCCACCTACAAAGTCTGCTCCAGCTTCTTGTGCTAATTTCTGCATCTCTCCCTCAGCAAGAACCAAAACCTTTATCTCTTTTCCAAGCCCATGGGGAAGTATAACAGAGCCCCTGACCATCTGGTCTGCATACTTGGGGTCGACACCAAGCTTCATAGACAGTTCCACGGTTTCGTCAAACCTCGTCCCAGCTTCCTTACATATTTTCTTGAGTAAACCAATGGCTTCCTCAAGGTTGTGGTAATTGCTCCTATTAAAAAGCTCCAACGCCTTTCTGTATCTTTTACCTTCCTTCATGACTCTACTCCTTCCATCCTTCTACTTCTATTCCCATGCTTTTTGCTGTTCCTACTATGCTTTTTATAGCTGCATTTATATCCGATGTGTTCATATCTTTTAGCTTCATGCTGGCTATCTGTTTAACCTGCTCAATGGAAACCTTACCAGCCTTCTGCTTCTTTGGGTCTCCAGAGCCTTTTTGTAACTTAGCGAATTTCTTCAGAAGATACGATGCAGGGGGCGTTTTCATTATAAAGGTAAAGCTTCTATCCTGGTATATGGTAATAACAACCGGTACAATAGTACCAGGTTCAAAGTCCTTACTAGCTGCATTAAACTGTTTTACAAACTCCATTATGTTCACTCCATGCTGTCCTAAAGCTGGACCCACTGGTGGTGCAGGCGTTGCCTGTTGCGCTGGCAACATGAGCTCAACAGTTGCACTTACTTTTTTAGCCATATATTTCCTCCTAAAGCTTCTCTACCTGCGAAAAATCTAATTCAACAGGAGTGAGCCTTCCAAATATACTTATAAAGACTACAACCTTTTCCCTTTCCGGGTACACATCCTCCACAGTGCCAGTAAAGTTCATAAATGGGCCCTCTATAACTCTCACCTGGTCACCCTTTTCAAAGAGCACTCTGACTGGTTTTACTCCCTTCTTTACAAAGCTTATGATCCTTTCAACCTCTCTTTCATCAAGGGAGGCTACCCTCCCACCAACAAGCACAGGTTTGTATACATGGGGTGTTTTCTCTATGGCTCTGAGAAGGGAATCATCCATACAAGCTTTTATGATAAGGTACCCTGGAAACATCTTTGACTCAAGTATGATCTTTGCCTCTACCTTGTTCTCTTTACAGCTTATCTTCTGACCGGGTTTTGATATGGGAGGTGCTTCAACACATACATCTCCTTCGACGCTCTCGACCACTCTCAATTCCCCGTTCTCTATCCTAAAAGTCGTTACACCTTTCTTCCCTAACACACTAAGGTCTCTGTTGTTACCCCTCAGAGAAAGCCTGTACTTTTCTTTTCCTTGTGTCCTTATAACCACTTTTTCTTCAGCTGGCACAACTACCTCTTCAACATGGTCCTGTAAACCTTCAAGCTCAAGAACCTTCAAAAGATTCTCTCTTGCTGTTGCCTCTTTGCCAGCCTCAACTTGAAGGGCATACCACTTAAATTCTCCCATCAACTACCTCTCAAAGAAAGCAAAAAATGTATTATCCTAGTAAAAACCAGGTCAAGTAACCACAAGTAAAAACCAATAAATAAAGAAAATATTATAACACTTATTGTCGCTTTTGTCACCAGTTTTCTATCTGGCCAAGCAACACGGTTTGTTTCTTGCTTTACTTCCTTTAAGAACCTCTTTATCTTTTCCATCTGCCTTTCTCCATGCGGGGCACGGAGGACTCGAACCCCCAACCGCGAGATTTGGAGTCCCGCGCTCTACCAATTGAGCTAGTGCCCCTTACTTTACTTCTCTATGTAATGTGTGCTTTCTACACCATTTGCAGTACTTACGAACTTCCATCCTCTGAGGATGCTTTGTCTTATTCTTTGTGGTTGAGTAATTTCTTCTTTTGCATTCTGTACAAGCCAAAACTATTACCTCTCTGACAGTAGCCATTCTCTCACCTCTCAGTCTATTATCTTAGTTACTACACCAGCACCAACTGTCCTTCCTCCTTCCCTTATGGCGA
>JBKBPE010000038.1:1658-10828 GCA_046293375.1 Aquificaceae bacterium | reverse complement strand
TAAAGGAAAGGATGTGCGAATTAGACCAGACAAACTGTGGATATTACACCTCAAGGCTTGAAGACTTTCTAAAGAAGTGGGATCAAAAGCTAAAGGAGTGGGATGAGGGTTTTTCCAAGCTTAAAGGTCTAAAAGTTATAGAGTATCACAGGCTTTACGATTACCTTCTCAGGAGATACGACCTTATGATAGTTGGAACCCTTGAGCCCCTACCTGGAATTCCACCAACTGCCAAGCATATAGAGGAGCTTATAAGAACCTCTCAAGGAGTAAAGTTTGTACTCCAGGATGTCTACCATGAGAGAAGAACTGCCAACTATGTGGCTTCTAGACTGGGAGCAAAGATGGTAGTTCTTCCCCATGATGTTGAATCCCTTCCAAAAGTAAAGAATCTGTTTGACATGTTTGATGAGATATTAAGGGGGTTAAGCCAATGACAGACATTCTCGTCCACTCTCTCATCCTTTCTTCTATACTTCTTGGAATACATGCCTACTTTGGGCTTGAGATAGTAAAAAGGGGGATCATATTCACAGATATAGCTATAGCTCAGTTTTCTGCAGTAGGTCTTGCCCTTTCCCTTTTGCTCTATAACACCCCCTCTTATCTTCTCTCCCTCCTTTTTTCCGTACTTTGTAGTCTGCTAATTGCCTTTTCCCAAAGGAAAGGTAAGTATTCGGAGGCTTTCATAGGACTTTTGTATGCTTTGGGCCTATCCTCTGTGGTTTTAATACTTTCCAAATCACCCCATGGTATGGAGGACTTTATGCAACTTACAGCTTCAGATATTCTATTCATTCCAAAGCAAGAGATAGCGAAAATCGGCATTCTTTACGCTCTTTTTGGCTCCCTTGTATACCTAAATGACAGGTTTCTCAGTGGAACGCTCAAAGATATGGTCTTCTTTGCTCTCTTCTCGTTAACTGTGACTAGCTCTGTAAAGCTTGTTGGTGTTTTTGTAGTTTTTTCCATACTTGTGTCTCCTGCGCTTATAGCAAACTTGTTTGACAAAGGGCTTTTTTTTGCATGGATATACGGAGCTTTGGTGAACACCATAGGTGTTTACTTGTCTTTCAAGTTAGACCTACCAACTGGTTTCAGTCTAGTCTTTCTTCATTCCATAATTGGCTCTTTTATATTTCTTTGGAAGAACAAGTATAATGAAAGGGCATGACAAACATAGATGTACTTATCCTTTCTTCCTCCTTTGGTGGTGGGCATAAGTCTGTCTCTGAGGCTTTGAAGGAGGCGATGGAAGAAGCCTATGGTTTAAAAGTTTTCATCGTAGACCCTTATGAGCTATTAAGCGAAAAGTTAAATAGGTTAAATGCAAGGCTTTATATAAAATTAATGAGGAAGGCCTCGGCTCTTTACGGCCTGTTTTACAACCTGACCTACGACCTGGGAATGAATAACATTATAAACAGGATAGGTTCCTGTATAGGTAGGGGCAAGCTCTTAGAGCTTATAAGTTCATACAAACCAAAGGTGGTTGTGTCTACGTATCCTACATACACTGGTATGTTATCCAATCTAAAAGAGAGAGGAATAGTCCAATCGTACTTGGTAACGGTAATAACGGACTTTGCAGCCCACAGCCAGTGGATACATGGGTACATAGATGCTTACTTTGTAGCTTCCTATGAGGTAGCTCTAACTCTTATAAAGAAAGGTATAGCCAATGAAAGAATATACGTCTCGGGCATTCCTATAAAAAAGTCCTTCAGTGAAGAGTATAATGTGGGGTATCTAAGGGAAAAGTATAGACTTGAACCTGGCATTCCCCTAATATTGGTAATGAATGTATCCTTCGGAAACCCCAACGTCCTTAAGGAGGTATGTAAAACTCTGAGTAGTCTAAATATAGCCTTTCAGTCCCTTGTTCTATGCGGAAGGGATGAAAGACTTTACAAAATAGCCTCATCCTTTGGTAACAGGATAAATGCCTTTAGGTGGCAGTTCTAACATAGCAGAACTCATGAGCATATCTCGGATCCTCATAACTAAGTCAGGAGGCATAACAACATCGGAAGGACTCGCTAAAGGAGTACCTATGGTTTTTTATAAACCAGTTCAAGGTCAAGAATGGCATAATGCGGACTATGTATCGAGACATGGAGCCGGAGTTGTTGTTAAAAGGGGGCGCGAACTTAAAAACATACTCAATGCACTCTTGATGGACAAAGGTCTGTACGAAACTGTCAGGGAAAGGGCTAAGAAAATCGCTCAGCCTTATGCAGCAAAACATGTAGCCAGACATATAAGTGATGTACTCCAGAGGCTATAGAGGAAACAAGCAAGTTTTATGCTTCAAAGCATTCATTGTAAGAATGTAGATTACAAAGATGTACTGAACAAAGGGGCTATCTTTCCAACGGGTGATGACCTTATGACCTTTTCCTTTTTTATGGACGATAGAGATAAGTACAAACCAATAGGGGAGAGAAGCAAATCCTGACCCACGACCATTAAGAGTAAGAAAAGGTTTATATCATTCTCCAATGGTACATAGTATAAGCTTATAAGGGATATGCCTATAAATGTTCTATCTGCTACAGGGTCTAAAATGTATCCGTATTTACTTTTCTTGAATCTCCTTGATAGAAGACCATCAAGAAGGTCGCTGAAGGACCCAAGGAGGAATAGGAAGAGGGAGATGAGAATCTCACCCTTCATCAAGCCGTAAGCAAAAAAGACAGCAACTGGTATTCTTGTAAGGGATAAGAAGTCTGAAAAGCTCATGCGAATAGCATAAAATACTTAAGGTGAAATATAAACTCAGACTTTCTCAAAAATAGCCTATGACACTTCACAGACCCCTTACGGATACCCATGGAGGTCTCTCCACAAGCTACGGAAAATTGGGAATAAACCCATCGATTTTTAACACGGCCTCAATATAATTTTAACGCATGCGTGTTCTAATAACTGGAGCTGCTGGATTTATAGGTTCCCATCTTTGCGATAGGTTTCTCAAAGAAGGTTTTGATGTCGTCGGTATAGATAACTTCTTGACGGGTTCACCAAACAATATACAACATCTCCTTGAGCAAAAGAGGTTTAAGTTCATCCATTACAATGTGGTAAATTACATTTTTCTGGAAGGCCCCTTTGATATGGTATTGCACTTTGCATGTCCTGCATCTCCAGTAGATTATCTAACTTATCCTATACACACCATGAAGGTGGACTCTCTTGGAACAATGAACACGTTAGGCTTTGCCAGGCTTAAGAGGGCAAGGTACATCTTTGCTTCCACCTCTGAGGTCTACGGCAATCCCCATGTGCATCCTCAGCCAGAGACCTACTGGGGATATGTTAATCCCATAGGGCCAAGAAGTGTGTACGACGAGGCCAAAAGGTTTTCTGAGGCTATGTGCATGGCCTATTACAGAGAGCATGACGTTGATGTTAGGGTGCTGAGGATATTCAATACCTATGGACCCCGTATGAGAATTGGAGATGGAAGAGTTGTCCCCAACTTTATAACACAGGCCATAAAAAACGAACCCATTACCGTATACGGAAGAGGGGATCAAACAAGAAGTTTTTGTTTCATAGATGACTTAGTAGAGGGTGTGTTCAGGGCATCTGTAAAAGATGGGATAGCAGGCGAGGTTATAAACTTAGGTAATCCAAAAGAGATAAAGATCCTAGACTTTGCTAATATGGTCATTGAACTCACGGGTAGTAAATCGCAGATCCTCTTCAAGCCCTTACCACCAGATGACCCAGAAAGAAGATGCCCAGATATAACAAAAGCAAAAGAAGTTTTGGCTTGGAGCCCGAGAGTGAATCTAAAGGAAGGGCTTCTCTGTACTATAGAATGGTTCAGGAACATGTTTTAAACAAAAAACATGTTTTACACTATAATAATTCTGCATGTTTGCTAAAAGGGTTTCTCATATAAAGCCAACGCCAACACTTGCGCTTACGGCAAAGATAAACGAGCTAAGGTCAAAAGGAGTAGATGTTATAGGTTTTGGAGCTGGAGAGCCAGACTTTGACACCCCAGACTTTGTAAAGGAAGCCTGTATAAAAGCTCTAAAGGACGGAAAAACCAAGTACACACCGTCAGCCGGTATAGCTCCCCTGAGAGAAGCTATATCGGAGAAGCTTTTAAAGGAAAACTCAGTAGAATACAAGTCATCAGAAGTGGTGGTAACATCTGGCGCCAAAATGGCCCTTTACCTCATCTTTGTTGTCATGCTGGAAGAAGGGGATGAAGTCTTACTTCCTTCTCCCTATTGGGTCACATATCCTGAACAGATAAGAATGTGTGGAGGGGTTCCAATCCTTGTTCCATTGAAGGAAGAGAAAGGGTTTGTGCTTACCGTAGAGGATATAAAACCGTACGTTAGTAAGAGAACCAAGATGATCATAATAAACTCACCATCCAATCCAACTGGTGCTGTTATCCCAGAAGAGGAACTAAGAAAGATATGCGATTTTTGTATGGAGCATAACATCTTTATGGTGTCTGATGAGTGCTACGAGGCCTTCCTCTATGACAGCACAAAGTTTGTTAGCCCTGCAAGTTTCTCGGAAGATGTGAAAGGTATGACCTTTACAGTCAATGCTTTTTCAAAGACCTTCTCCATGACAGGTTGGAGGGTGGGTTACGTGGCAGCTCCAGAAAGGTATGCCAAGCTGATGGCCGATGTAAACAGTCAAACCATCTCCAATGCTACATCCTTTGCCCAGTATGGAGCTCTCGAAGCTCTGAAAAACCCACAAGCGAAAGCTTTCGTAAAGACTATGAAAGATACCTTTGAAAGGAGGAGAAACTTTGCCTACAAGCTTCTCCTTAGCATTCCAAAGATGAGCGTAGTAAAACCCAAAGGAGCTTTCTACATATTTCCTAACCTTAACTACTATAGGCAGAAAATTGGGTCTGACTTGAAGCTTGCCGACTTTCTACTTGAGGAAGGTAAGGTAGCAGCTGTGCCAGGTTCAGCTTTTGGAAAGGAAGGGTTTCTAAGAATATCCTACTGCATTTCAGAAAGCATCATAGAAGAAGGTATCGGAAGAATAAAAAAAGCTTTGGAACTTATGCTATAATTTGTACATGTTTCAAGGTTCAATGGTAGCACTCATTACACCTTTCAAGGATGGAGAAGTTGATTATCCTAAGCTTGAAGAGCTCATAGAGTTTCATATAAGAAATCAAACAGATGCAATAGTTATATGTGGAACTACGGGTGAATCTGCCACCCTAACCTTTGAGGAACATGAAAAAGCTGTAGAGCATACAGTAAAGCATGCCAAAGGTAGGATAAAAATAATAGCTGGTACTGGAGCAAACGCCACCCATGAGGCAGTAGAGCTTACATACCACGCGAAGCATGTGGGAGCAGACGCATGTCTTTTGGTAGCGCCATATTACAACAAGCCAACTCAAGAGGGCATTTACAGGCACTTTAAAACAATAGCAGAGGAAATAGATATACCAATAATCCTCTACAACATACCATCAAGGACAGGCATAGAAATATCCGTTGAGACCATATACAGATTAGCAAAGGACTGTCCCAACATAGTAGCTTCTAAGGAATCAACTCCCAACATGGACAGAATATCTGAGCTTGTCAAGCTTATGGGTGATGACTTTGCTGTACTTTCTGGTGATGACTCTTTGACACTGCCCATGATGTCTATAGGTGCGAAGGGTGTTATATCTGTTGCAAGCAACATAGTACCAAGAGAGGTAAAGAGTTTAGTAGACCATGTTCTAAACGGAGACATAAAAAGAGCTATGGAGCTTCATCTATACCTCTTTGACCTTTTTAAAATACTCTTTATAGAAACCAATCCGATACCGGTAAAAACGGCATGCTGGGCTTTGGGTATATGCGAGAAGGAGTTTAGGCTACCACTGTGTGAGATGAGACCAGAGAACGAAAGAAAACTTATAGAGATGCTCAAAAGGTACAATCTTCCAGTGGTAAGGGAGTAGAATGGTAAAACTTCTGCTTTTTTTAAACACCTTCTATCTTGGACTTGGCTCCTTTTTTAGCCTTTACGTAGCACCCACGCTTTTTAAAGTTCTCGAAAAGGAACAGGCTGGAAAAGTTGTAGAAAGGGTGTTTCCAGTATACTTTGGCATTGGCTTATTGGTGGTTTTCTCTTCCCTTCTTATGACTCTGAGATTTGATAAACTTCTTGCCCTTCTTTCTCTTTTAAACCTTCTCATACTCGCCTTTCAGGAGTTTTATGTCCTACCCATCTCTCATCAGTTAAAGATGGTAGACTATCAAGCCTTTATGAGATGGCATGGTGTGTCTATGGTCTTGAACCTCATTAGCTTACTTATGATCTTTATATCATGCATACTTCTGATAAAGAAGTGATAGAAATAATACTCTCTGGGATTCCGGTGCCAAAGAGCAACAGATACATAAGAAGAAAAGGGGGTAAGGTTTTCAAACCACCGAGAGTGAAAAATTGGGAAGTGAGAGCTCTTTGGGAGATAAAAGAACAGTACAAGAATGAACCATTGGACTGTAAGCTTTCTATGGACATACTCCTGATCTTACCCAACAACAGAAAGAGGGACATAGACAACATGCTAAAGAGTCTGTGGGACGTGCTGGAAAAAGCCAAGGTCATAAAGAACGACAATCAGATATACGAAGTGAGGACCATAAAGAAAGTCATAAAAGGAGAGAAGAGGACAATAATAAAGATAGAGGAGTACATAGAAGATGGTTAGACAAATAAACCATCCAATTATTCTACATAAGCTTGGCCAAATAAGAGAGAAGAGCACAAGCTCAGAAGACCTAAGAAGACTTTTAGAAGACATAACCTTTATGGCTTTGGTTCTTATGTTTGAAAAACTGAATACAGAGAAAAGGAGCATAAAAACTCCCATGGAGGAAGCCATCGCGGAGTTTATTGACGAAGAAAGGCTTGTTTTTGTTCCTATACTGAGGGCTGGACTCCCAATGCTGAACGGCTCTTTGAAGCTATTTCCAAAAGCTAAGGCAGGCTTTTTAGCCATAAAGAGAGATGAGGAAACTCTCCAACCTACATTATACTATTCAAGGCTTCCAGAGCTAAAGGGTAAAACTGCTCTCATCCTGGACCCTATGCTTGCTACTGGTGGGACAGTGAGCATAGCCATACAGAAAGTAAAAAAGGAAAGCCCAAAAGAGTTGCTAACCCTTCACATCGTTTCCTCTCCAGAGGGTGTAAAACATGTTGAAAAAGAGTATCCAGACGTCCTCGTGAATGTCATATCAGTAGATGAGGCTCTAACACCTAACGGGTACATAATCCCAGGCGTTGGGGATATAGGAAATAGGCTTTATTACTGAGTATTCTTTAAGTACTCTGTTGGGTCAAGTGGTGCACCATCCTTTGCTCTAATCTCAAAATGCAGCACACACTCATCTGAGCCATTCTTGTTACCAACCATGGCTATATCTTGCCCCTTGCTTACAGAATCCCCTCTTTTTACTAAATTCTTGGAGTTGTATGCATAAAGGGATATAAAGTCATCGTGTTCTATGATCACCATGTTTCCATAAGCTTGCAAGTCTCCACCGCTGTAGACGACCTTTCCATCTTCCACACTCTTTATGGTACTTTCGCATTTGGTTATTATGTCAACGCCTCTTGCGGCTTTTACAATTTTTCCATCGACAGGCATCTGTATACTGTGCCTACCAATGTTGACCTCTTCACGGTTGACGGCGTTCTTCTCTTCATTTTTTTCCTCAACAACCTTTATAGGTTTATCTTCACGTTTTGAGACGCCAATTTCATGCTTTCCCTTTGTAGGAATAAAAAGTGTCTCTCCAACCATAATCTCCCTTTTTTTGAGTTTGTTGGCCTTTGCTATATCATCTACGGACACGTTGTACTTTTTAGCTATGGAACTCAGAGTCTCTCCTTTTCTCACCTTGTGTTTTACCGTTTCCTCCTTCTTTCCTTTTAACTGAGCACTGTTTTTCTGCGGTATACATATCCTTTTACCTGTAATGAGCTTACCCTTTTCAAGCCCTCTGTTAACAGATAGGATATCCTCCACGCTTAGTCCTTTCTTCTCTGCTATGTCCGAAAGGGTATCTCCCTTCTGAACTTTATAGTATTCACACTCTGCCGCATGAGCTACATAAAAGATAATGCTAATACCTAATAAAAAAACCTCTCTCTTCATGACTTTCTGCCTCCTTTTTTATCTCTATAGCTTTTACTGTGGCAAGGGATGGTCCATCGGAAAGTTCTCTTAGAAAGCTCCACACTACATCTTTTTCTCCCTGGACGAATATTTCTACTGTACCACCTGGTGTGTTCTTTACCCATCCATCCAGCCCGTAGCTCTCTGCAACCCTTTTTGTGTAAGCCCTAAAGCCAACACCTTGAACCTTACCACTCACTATCACCCTATAGGCAGGCATAGAAAAATTTTAACGGAAAAAGATGGGTATATAAGCTCAAAAAGCCTCTTTACTTTTCACCTCTTCCACAAGGTTCCCCTTTTCATCGTACAGTCTCATAACCGCCTTTGCTTTTCTGACCTCCATATCTGAACGTAGCATTCCATTTTTGTACTGTATCCACCTTTGCCTTAATCCATCTTGCGTAAAATATATCTCGGACTTAAAGCCATCGCTATTCAATACCACCTTACACCAGTTCATATCTTCGTAATCTACTATGCCTTCAACAGTTATAGTAGTAGCTCCACTTATACTGGCTCCTTTTGGACACCAACTGCCACTTTCTTCGATTTTATAATTGGTCCTCTCTTCACAGGATAAGAAACCAATGGTAGATATAACAAATGCAGCGGTTGTTATTATTCTCTTCATTGGTAAACATTATAAAACACATACTAAGTAAAATACAACGGTTTTAAAAGGGGGCAACAATCGCACCCCTTGTATTGAATCATAGTGCTGCGACGTTAAGCGGTTTTGGCAAGAAAGGTTCTATACCCTGCTCCTTAGCCCACTTTCTTCCAAGCTCATAACCAGACTTTGCTGTATTTAAGTTTTTCTCTATTAACTCTAACTTCTTTTTAAACTTTCTTTCAAGGGCAGAATCAAGGGATGCAGTACCTCCAGAGGCCACAAACTTCTTTAAGAACCTTGACCTTATACCTTCCTCTATGGCTTTTATACTTACAACCCCAATTGTACCAAATAGTATGCCTATCATGG
>JBKBPE010000038.1:0-1648 GCA_046293375.1 Aquificaceae bacterium | reverse complement strand
GTTGGTAGAAAGCTCTGTACCAGCTGTATCCACTGCTAACTTGGTAGCAGAAATGTTAAATACTTTGACGTTCACAGAATGAAGGTATTCTTTGTCCTCCTCCGTTAGCAGGTCTTCCTCTGTGTTTATTATTATTAGTCCATGGTTCTTTATACCGGAGTAAAAGGGCATAGTATAAGATTTACCCATGGTTATAACCTGAGGGTGGAAGACCATGATTACATCTGGATATACCACTTCACCTCTGTCAAATATAGGCTCTATGCCTATCCTCGCATAGCTTTCCGCCGGAGCCATTCTCTTCTCCGCTCCAAAGAAGGGGTTTGATACGGCATAGTAGCCTTCATAGTCTGCAGCTGTGGCTATTATGTGGGCAGCGGTAACTGCACCCTGACCGCCCAATGCTGGCATTCTTATATTTACTCTCCTTCTCTTCATAGCAGTCCTTCCTCCTTCTTCCTGTTTATGACCTCTTCTGCTTGAGGAGTAGCGTACTCAAAGAAGCTAAACCTTTCCTTATCTCTCTGTCTCATTTCATCAAGGGCATCATCGGAGTTTAGTCCTATCTCAAGTATACAAGGTGTATAGAGATGTACATAGGTGGGTCCAACCTCTCTTGCTACGTAAATGGCCTTCTTTATGACACTCTCTACCCTTTTGGGAGAGGAAACTGTTAGCCTTGCCACATAGTGGCAACCAGAATCTATAGCAAGCTGCCACATGGGTACTTTATCCCACTGCTTGCCCTTAGGAGCCATCTTAAATACATGACCCTTGACCGTCAGACCGCTCTCTTGACCTCCTGTGTTGGCATAAACTTCGTTGTCAAAGCATATGGTGCTTATCTTCTCCTGACGGAAAAAGGACTGTAGGGTGCAGTCCAATCCTATATCCACCGTAGCACCATCACCCGCCAATACAACTACATCCTTTACCTTGTCAGGGAACCTCCACTCAAGGACTCTTTTTATGCCGGAAGCCACCGCATTTTGGTTTCCAAAGAGAGAGTGCACCGTATGAAGGGCTATGTGGGGAAAGACCAAAGAGGTACAACCAGTAGAGTTGATCACTATTGTATCTTCTGGATTAGGTAAGGATGCCAAAATGTACCTAAAAGCCATAGATTCTGGGCATCCTGCACATAGGGAATGCTCCTCTAAAAGTTCTTTGGCATAGGGGAGGTCCATAACTCCTCTTTTTGGGTTGCCCCACGTGGTTTTTGATTGAAGGTCCTTTATCTCCTGAGGTACAAAGTCTATCAGGGCTTCGTTTATCTCGTATATCTTATATGACATGCTTGACCTCCTTTCCTGTTAGCTTTAAAATCTCCTTAGCTATCACTTCTGGAGGCATGGTCATACCGCCAGCAACTCTTGGAGATCCAATGATATCAGCTTTTGAATGTCCATAAAGGTACCTTCTTACCTCCCTTTCAAGCCAACCTACAACGTTAAACTCCGGAACGAATATGTACCTAGCGTTTTTCACAGAGCTTCTTAACTCCTCTACAGGGAAGGGTCTTATGGTCTTTAGCTTTATAACCTTTGTCATTATTCCTTCGTCCTCAAGTAGCCTTACTGCTTCTTTTGACTGGGCTGATGCCGTACCACATGCTATAAGAACGATGTCTGCCTCTGGGTCTCCAAAC
>JBKBPE010000037.1:0-10852 GCA_046293375.1 Aquificaceae bacterium | reverse complement strand
GCACTTTTTCCGCTAAGCATATGCTTGTATAAGCTGTCCATTGCATCAAAAACTACTGGTACTCCATAGATCAGCTTGGCCCTTCTAGCCAGGTTTAGAGCCTTTCTAAGCCTGTCTAAATCCCAAACTTCCGTTATCCAAAAAACATCAACCTCATCCATAAGATTTAGGTTCTTATATATGGGAAACCTGAGTCTAAAGTTCTTATAAAGTTTGCTTAACCTTTCCACTTCCTTCTCTGCCTTGTTAATGAAAAAGCCGTGAGTGTATGTAATGTCTGCTCCTTTTTCAAGCAAGATCTTTATTGTTTGATAGTTTCTGTTGCAAGAGGAAGTTTTGGATGGCATCAAAGGGACTTCTGTGTAGTATAGTATCTTTAAGCCTTTATAAGCTAAACCATCTATCTTAAAACCTCTTGGTTTCACGGAAAGTATATAATCTTCAAGCTTTTCTATCTGCTTCTCCCACAAAAAGCTTTCCTTTATATGTTCTATACATCTTTCTGACATAAGCCTCAGTCTTTCTCTATGGGAAAGGGCTTTGAGTATGGTGTTCGCAAGGCTTTGGGATGACAGAGGGTCCAACAGAAAGCCAGTTTCTCCATCTATGAATGTCTCTGGCAAACCACCGCTTTTTGTTCCTATAACGGGACAACCACAAGCCTGGGCCTCTAAGGAAGACCTTGGAAGAGATTCCCTGTAAAGCTCTGGTACTGTGGGAATAACACAAAGGATAGATTCACTGTAAGCTTTTATTATTTCCTCCTTGCCTACTTTTCCATGTAGAAAGATGCCTATATCTTTGACTTCTATGCTCTCTTTTCTTCCCCAAAGGGAGGAATCCCCATATATGTGGAGTTCAAGGTGAGGAAGTTGTGACTTCACCTTCTTGAAAGCATCTATTAGTATATCTATACCTTTTTCTTTAATAGTAGCACCCGCAAATATGATCCTGTCTATCTTTTTTTCGGAAATGGGCCTGTATTTACTTATATCTATGCCGTAAGGTATTTTAATAAGCTTTTCTTCTTTCACTCCCCACTCAAGGTACGCTCTTTTTTGGAATTCAGATAGACAGATCACACCGTCAACATACTTGTTTATAAAGTATGTACCTACCTGATGGTCTACAAAGCTCATATCTTGAGGTATTAGGAAATGTCTTTTGATGTTTTCAAAACCAATAAGAGTTTTAACAGAGTATGCTTGAACGGAAAAGCATGCCTCAAAATTGATATTCTTATACCTTTGAAAAACATCATAAAGGCGATAATCTTCACCATAATCTATGAAGTGGATGTCATCTCTGACCTTATCACCATCAACTATCCATCCAAAGACGTAAACTTCCCATCCCGCTTTCTTTAACCCTATGGCTGTTTCTACTGTAACAGTTTCGGCACCACCCAAAACACCATCAACATCAATTGGAAACAGTTTATGCACTATAGCTATGCTGCCTTTCATGAGCTATTATTATAACTTAGTGGGATAATAGAGAATATGAAGGAAACCCGTATAAACAAGTATATAATGTCTCTCATAAGGAATCATAAGTATATGACTACTGAGGATATAATGCTCTTTCTTCAGCGCTACTACAAACTTCCAGTAAACATACCATCTGTTTATTACAAATACAAGATAGTTATAAAAGAATGCAGAAAGGCGGTTTATAAAGAAAGGAGGAAAAGGAGATGAAGTTTGACCTTGTAATAGTTGGAGCTGGTAGCGGTGGATATGAAGCCAGCCTTTACGCTCATAGAAGGGGTATGAGGGTAGCCTTGGTAGAGCTCTCTCCAGAGGACGTGGGAGGAAACTGTTTAAACAAAGGGTGTATACCATCCAAGTACATGAGGCACGGAGCCTACATTATAGAGAAGTTTAGCATTATGCCCTCTTACGGCATAATCACATCTGGTTTTCAGTTGGATATAAAAGGGTTAAAACATGGGAGGGATGGGGTTGTGGGAACTATAAGGGAGAATTTTAAAAAGTTTGCTAAGCAGCTTGGAATACCCATATTCTACGGCAGGGGCCTTTTAAAGGATAGGAATACTGTTCATATTGAAGAACAAAATTTAGACATAAAAAGTAGTTTAATACTGCTTGCAACAGGTTCATCAACAGCGAGCCTTGGAAACCTTTTCCCCGATGGAAGGTACATATACGACACAGACCAAATATGGAAGTTGGAATATTTTCCGAGAAAGATCCTCATAGTAGGAGGTGGAGCTGTGGGTGTAGAGTTTGCTTATATATTCAGTATGTATGGTGTAGATGTTCTGCTTGTGGAAATAAAGGACAGACTTTTGCCCACCCCAGACATTCCGGAGGAATCTTCCAGATACTTGGCAAGAAAGCTAAAAAAGCTGGGTGTAGACATAAAGCTCAAGGTCTCTGTGGAGAGCTGGGAGAGAAAAGATGGCAAACTATCTGTAAGATTGAGCGATGGCACTCAAACTCTGGTAGATTTGATACTTTTAGGAGTTGGGAGAAAACCAAATACCAATGGGATAGGTCTTGAGGAAGTTGGTGTAGAATTAGACCCAAAGGGCTTTGTTAAAGTGAACTCCCATTGCCAAACCACAATTTCTAACATATACGCTTGTGGGGATATAACTTCTCCGCTCATGCTTGCCCATAAGGCTATGTACGAAGGTAAGGTATCGGTGAGCCATATGCTTGGAGATCTGGAATGGAAAAGGGATGAGAGGATAATTCCAAAGATAATATACTCAGCTTATGAGATAGCATCCGTAGGCCTTACAGAGGATGAGGCAGAGGAGATGGGGTACAATCCAAAAGTCGGCGTTGTTTCCTTTATTTCCAACCCCAAAGCTATGGATGACGGAGAAAACGAAGGTTTTGTAAGGCTTATTGTGGATAAGATTACCAATGAGATACTGGGCTGTCATATCCTGGGGCCTCATGCTGGTGAGCTCATACATCAAGTTCTCCATGTGATGAAGGCAGGGCTAAAGGTGGACTTTCTTTCAAAGGCCATGTACTCTCATCCATCTCTATCTGAGGCCATAGGCCAATCTGCTATGGAAGCTCATTTTGGTTTTATATCTTGGACAAAGAGGTAAGTCAGTAAATATCAGCTAAGCTCTCTGAGACTATGATAATTCTTTTTTCTTTGTCCACTTTCTTCACAAACTTTTCTACGAATGGTATGTACCCCCTTCCACCATCAAGCTCCAAAAAGCCATAAGGCTTTTTTTCAATCACAGCCGTTATCCTTCCAAGGTATTTACCTCTCTCCGTATAGACCTCGATCCCTTCAAGTTCAAAATAGTAATACTCATCTTCTTTACATTTTGGAAGTTCATAAACTGGAAGAAACACCTTAGCACCTTTTAACTTTTCAGCCTGCTCCACACTTGTAAAACCCTTAAACCTCAGAATTAGCTTATCTTTTCCATGATACTTTATGCTTTCAACATCGAAGGCTATGTAGTCACCACCTTTCCTTTTTAAGAATAATCTCTTTAAACTTTTCCAATGACTCCTCTTTAAAAAAGGCTCTATCCTTACTTCTCCTTTTAGCCCATAAGGGCCCTTTATCCTTCCTATGACTATAAAATGATTTTCCTCATGCATGTTGTTTTCCAATAACCTATTATTATTCTAATAAAAGCTTAAAAGGAGGTTAAGTTTATGGCTATACCTACAAGAGAAGAGATAGAAGCTATTTTGGATGAGATAAGGCCAGCGCTCAGGTTTGATGGTGGTGATGTAGAGCTTATAGATGTACAAGATGATGGAACTGTTTTAGTAAGGATGGTAGGAGCTTGTTCTGGCTGTGGTATGTCTGTTTTAACTCTAAAGGCCGGTATAGAAAGAGCACTGAAGAGCAAATTTCCAGATATTAAAGAGGTCAAAGATATAAACATGGACATACCTATGACTTTTGGCTTTTAATACAAATAGAGAAGGTTGCGCTCATACCAAACCACTTGATGGAGGGGTGTGATATTATAGATCAATGAAGATTAAGGATCACATCCAACTCTGAAGATGTCCCAAGGGAGTTTTCAGTAAAATGGGTGAAGGGCTTTTAGAAAAGTTCATAGAAGACCTAAAAAAGCAATTGCAAGAAAAGCCCAAAAACCCAAACCTTCTTTTTAAGCTTGGTATTGCCTACAATAGAGCTGGTAAAATCCAAGAGGCGAGGGGAGTTTATAAAGAGTTGAGGGAGATAGATAAGGAAAAAGCCAAGGAGCTTTTGGATATGATATACGGGGTGTAATTCTTTAGCAGCGGCAGGTGGGACGTATTTATAACGGTTTTATAACGTTTCTATAATGCACCGAGTGAAAAAAATCCTCTGTAGGGGCGCTTCATGAACTTCCAATCCTTACATACGATTTATTAAAAAACAGGCTGGAAATCTAAGCTACCAAGAATTATAAATAACTAAAGGGAGAAAGCTCCCAAGGGCTAAACCTTTTTAAACTCCTCTGGCAGTTCCCTTGGTGGCACTCCTATGTACTCGGTTTCTTTTTCTTCGTCCAATCTCTTGGAGAAGGGCTTTTCCATGGTAAGTTCCTCATAAACGTGGGCAACAAGCCCGGGCACCCTTCCTATGATAAAGAAGCCCTTTCCAAGCCTCCAATCAAAGCCCATTTCAGAGGCAACGGCCGCTATGCCACCGTCCACGTTAAGGACAAGCTTTTTGCCCTTTTGTCTTCCTATCTCCTCTTGGACTTCTTCCGCAAACTGGCAGTGTTTTCCATAAAAGCCAAGCTCTTTGGCTATGTCCATTAGCCTTTTAGTCCTTGGGTCAAAATCCTTGTAGTATCTATGTCCATAACCGGGTATGGGTTTTTTAGCATCCAAATATTCCCTAACTATGTCCTCCACAGGTCTTTGGCTTGCCACACCTTCTTGTATAAACCTCATAGCGTCTTCCAAAGCGCCGCCGTGGGCAGACCCAAAGGCAAGAACACCTGCGGCAACTCCTACGTTTAAAGAGTTTCCACCGGAGGCCACAGCCCTTGCTGCGATCACCGAGGGTGGGGCTATGCCGTGGTCTATAACAGAAACAAACATGGCTTCCATCATCTTAGATTCCTTCTCGGTGGGAAGCTCTCCTTTGAGTATTAGATAGATAGCCTGAGCAAAGGTAAGGTTGCCTACAAGGTCTAAAAGCCTATAACCTCTTATATAAGTTTCATGACCTACGTGTTGGGTTATTCCAGTTTTCCACTTTTTTTCCATCTTCAACCTCCTTTTATGATTTCCTCATTGACCTTAACCTTGGCTTTTCTCAGAAGACCTTCTATAAAGTAGTTAACTACAGCATTGGATTTTACGTTCAGTATGTCCTTAGATAGCTTTTCCATCTGTTCCCTTTCCATTCGCTTTTGCTTCCTATCTGTTATCAGAAAAACTCCATAGCCTTGTCGTAGCTCATACGGGCCAAACACTTTCTCCTTTGATAGCAGGAACCAGACAAGTTGATCTTGCCTTACTCCTGCCACGTTTACGATCTGCTCCGCTGGTGTATCGCTAAAGTTCAGAATTCTAACATTTTTGATTTCTTCCCCTTTTTTAAGCTCTGTGTAAATTCTTTTGGCCTCCTCTTTTAACATCTCCGCTCTTTTCCCCTTTAGGAGTATATCTTCTACCTGCCTGCTCACTTCTTCAAAGCTCTTTACGCCAGCAGGCTCAACTTTGTAAAGATAGATAAGAACATAGTCCTCACCCTCCTTTGTTAGAAGTATTCTGCTTTTTTCTGTTAGACGGCTCGCTTCGGATAGTAATGTCTTTGAAATTTTCTCTTCCTCATCTGGAAGGGTATACTCTGTGTAACCGCTAACCTCCCTGCCACTTTTTATATCTGTGTATAGCCTTTCAACTTTCAATTTATCCTTTTCTGTCCAAACTCTTATTATCCTCTTTTGATGGCTCCTGAACATATCTTTATTTTTCTCATAGAAGCTCAGCATCTCCTCTCTGGTAGGTTTGTAATTTGCTGCGACATCTTCAATCGTTAAGATGTAAAGCTTTCCAGAGAGGAGAGTGGACTGTATCAGCATATTGATCCTCTCCTCCTTATCTGACAGGTAAACGCCGTTTGAGATCAGCGTCAAAAGTTTTTGTACTGTCAACATCTTCCTGATGTATTCCTCGTACTCTTCTGGCGTTAGGCCTATCCTGCTTAAAAGCTCCTTATACTTAGAAGAGCTAAAAAGGCCATTTTCTTGAAAGGTTGGGTCTGACTTTATCACTTTTACAACTTCATCGTCAGAGGCTAAAAAGCCTATAGACTTAGCTTTTTGATAAAGAAGCTCTTGCACTATAAGGTTTTCAAGCACTTGCCTTTTCACAGCTTCTTCCATCTCTTTATTCTGTATGTTGGAGAATCTGAGCATCTCCCTTCTGTAGTCCCTTAAGGTTACGCATGATCCGTTCACCTCCGCTACGCATTTTTTACCTACAGAGAGTATATCCCTTGCACTTCCAGCAAAGAAGAGCCATAAGAAAAAGGCACCCGATGCTAAAGCAACAATAGCAGCAACCAAGGTTTTATGCTTTTGAAGCAAAACATACATGATAGAAAATTTTAGCATAAAAGGATGTGTAGCAAAGGGTCTTTTATGGATTATATTATTCTCTTTACAACATTCATAATAGGAGGTTAAAAATGCTAAAGAAGAAAGAACTTGAAAAACTAAGGTCTAAACTTTTGGAGGAAAAGGGAAAACTGCTTTACAGGTATCGTAAGAAGGAAGATACTCAGGCCAGAATAGGTGAAGAAGTAAAAGAGCCCGGAGACTTAGAAGACCTTAGTCAGATGACGTATACTCAGGAACTGCTTGATACTCTTACAACACGGGAGATGTTGCTTTTAAGGGAGATAGACTATGCCTTGCAAAAGATGAGCACTGGTTCCTATGGTATATGCGAGTACTGTGGAGAGGAGATACCCTATGAAAGGCTCTTGGCCATTCCTTGGACAAGGTACCACGCTCATTGCGCGGAAAAGGTCGAGGAGGAAGGTATAGTTCCCACGTATCCAACGCCCACCTTTGAAGCCACACTGCCAGAGGAGATAGAGATCCAGAGAGAAGATATAACGGAAGCATAGCTATTCGTAGTATTCTGCACCACAGTTTTCAGTTTCCCAAATTACAACCTTTTCTACCTTGGGATATTTCCCCTTTACCTTTTTGTATAGCCATCTTGCAACGTTCTCAGCACTTGGGGAAAAGTCAAAGAGGTCGTTAAGAAGTCTATAGTCTGGTAGTGTCTCCTTTAAAAATTTATCCACATCTAAGAAATCTATCCCCATCCCTCCTTTATCTAAACTTTCTACTCTTATGTAAACTTCAGCCATCCAAGTGTGGCCATGAAGAGGTTCTGGCTTACCATGATAATCTGTCAGAAAGTGTGCAGCGTTAAACTTTTTCCTTACCCTTATTATCCATGTCATTACAGCGCCTCTTATCTTCGTACATCCTTTCGCTTGCAACTTTTATAAGGTCTTCTACTTTGGAACCGTCCTCGGGATAGAGAGCGTAACCTACGCTAACTCTAATTGTCAGGTCATTGACTTTAAAGCTCAAGCTGTTCCTGACACTTTCTATAACGGTATCTAAGAAGCCCCTCTTTACTTCTTTTAACACAACAAGAAATTCATCACCTCCATACCTAACAATAAAACCATTGGACGCTAAAGAAGTTTTAAGTCTTTTCCCGATTTCACTCAACACATTATCGCCAACAGTGTGTCCATAAGTATCGTTGATATTCTTAAAATTATCCATGTCAAGGAACAATATGCAATAATGAGTGCCAGCATCTTGGTAAAGCCTAAGCTCATTTTTCAACACATCTTCAAAGAAGTTTCTGTTGTTTACTCCAGTCAATGAATCTATATAAGCTTTCTTATGCATAGCTTTTTCAAACTTCAAAAGAAGTACGCTGTAAAAAAAAGCTACAAGCACTAAAGCGTAAGAAAAAGAAAGCAGGATAAACTTAGCTGACCTCTGATTTAAATGGTCTGAAACGAACTGGAGCATAAAAAAGCTACTGAAAAGTCCAGAGATCTGCTTTATAAGCCTATCCTTGAATCCAAGAGTAAAGCTTGCAAACAAAACAGCAAAGCCTAAAGCCAAGTATTGGTCATAGCTCATCCATGTTCTCACCTCTTAACAGTCTATGTGTATAGTTTACCACGCTTAAGACGGCAAATAGTAAAGCGTGATCCTCTGTATTGTCCAAGCTTTCCTTCACATAAAGATTCCCATTTTCTGCTTCAACTATCTTTACATACTCAAAGGCTTTTAGAGCAAGCTCTTTGTTGTTAAACCTCTCTATTATCTTCTGTCTTATCCACTGGGGTAGGGGTTTTTCTACCATAGCATACCTCCAGGCTAGTTATAAAGAGGGGGCTAAGTCCTAAATATAAGTTCCCAATCTTAAAAGAGTATGTATAAGCGTATACTATGTAAATGCCCTCTTCCAAATCTGCCCAAGCGCTGCTTCCTCTAAAGCAAAGAGCTCCCTTGCCGGATGATAGAAATATTAAGGAGTTTTCAAATGGTGTCTGTACGCAGACTTTTCCATTATTCTCCCAAACTAAGGAGGGTTTATTTTGGAAGGATATGATGGATAACTCAGTCTTCAAGGTATTTAAAAAATCATCACAGGACTTTACCCTTCTGCCACTTATGAGAAAATTCCTCATAATGCTGAAGGATAGCCTATAACTGGGGAATAGGAACCTTATGCCCACTTCCCTTATGTAAACCTTTACATGATGGTCAAGTCCACCAACAGCTTTGTTTTTCCAATCATCTTTAAGGTAAGCCAAAGCGTACTTCTCTATGTCTATGACTTTTTTTAGAAGGCCAAGAGAGCTTCTCTTCAAAAAAGGATAGAGCATGGCCATGTAAAGAAGAAAAAGGAAAAGTTTTGGTTTGCTATCCATAAGAGCGTCCTTTAAATTTATAAGCTCGAGGAGATATTCCTTGTCTCTGCTTAGTTTCCATCTGTACTTTTCTTTAAAAGCATGCGCTATAACCTTTACACTGCCAAACTCTAAAAGGTCTCCCATGATAGACCCTTTGCCGTCGGTTATCTTCCTCTCTATTCCAGCTATTGTCCTATCATTACAAAAATGCCTTATGGCATCGTTCTCATGGTCTGTAACCAAAACATAGTCTATGTCTTCTCTCTCCATGCTTTCGACCACATCTTCTGGCTTGCCCAATGAATCGTAAGAGAACTGAGTATGGAGATGGACCTGATAAGAGTATACGTACACATCCGGAACATCTTCAGATAGTTTTCTTTCTTGAGACCTTACAAATCTGAAAGGGTAGAGGTTTATAAAAACAAAGAAGATAATAAGAGCTATGGCTACTGCCAAAGTTATCATCTGAGATTCATCTTCTCTCTGACTTCCTCAAGCGTCTGGGTTGCTATATCTCTTGCAGTCTTTGAACCTTCTTCAAATGTATATATGAGGTCCTTTATACGACCTTTGAGTTCCTGCCTTCTTTCTCTTATAGGTCTGAGTTCTCTCTCTAATCCCTCAAACATGATCCTTTTACACTCAACGCATCCCAGCTTTCCACTCCTACAGTCCTTTTCTATCTCTTCAACTTTCTTGTCTTCTGTAAAAAGCTTGTGGTACATAAAGACAGGGCATATCTCTGGCCTTCCAGGGTCACCCTTTCTTAACTTCTGTGGGTCTGTAAAAAACCTCATTACCTTTTGTTCTACTTGGTCTTTCGTATCCGCAAAGTATATGGCATTACTGTAAGATTTGCTCATCTTCCTTCCATCTGTCCCCACAAGCTTAGGGGTTTCTGTAAGAAGGGCATCCGGCTCCGGGAAGGTTTCTCCGTAGAGATAGTTGAATCGTCTTGCTATCTCCCTGGTTAGCTCCACATGAGGCAGTTGGTCTTCACCCACCGGCACAGCATTCGCTTTGTATATGAGTATATCGACGGCTTGAAGCACAGGATACCCTAAAAATCCGTAGGTGTCTGTCTCGTAAAAGTCCCTCTTGGATACGTTCAGCTCTTTGAGTATGTAGCTCTCCATGTAACCTTCAAAAACAGCACGCACTAGGGATTCGGAAAGCTCATCAAGAGTAAGCTCTTCAAGAGCCTCCATGTCCTCCACTTTATAGGGAAGCTTTGACACAAACTCCTTTACAAGATCCCTTATGCCCCCCCTAAACTGAAGCCCCATGTCCGTTATTTTAAGAAGGTTATACTTCATGTCTTTGTATGTAGGGTTCCACTCGAGCCAGCTTTTTGGTGTTATCATGCTAAAGAGCAAGAAAAGTTCTGCATGCTCTTTCACCTTTGACTGTATAAAAAGGATGCTTTTTTTTGGGTCAAGCCCAAGGGCTATCCAATCTAGCATAACCTCCTCAATATTCTGCCTTAGTTCCTGCGTTCTCTTATAAGCTGTTGTGAGAGCATGCCAATCTGCAATGAAGAAAAAGGTCTCATGCTCCTCCTGAAGCTTTATCCATTTTTTTATAACACCAAAGTAATGGCCTAAATGAAGCTTCCCAGTTGGTCTCATCCCGCTTAGTACCCTCATAACTTCCTCCACCTAGTTCCAGCTGGCGTGTCTTCAAGGACTATGCCAAGGTCAGTCAATTTATCCCTTATGTAGTCAGCTATCTTGAAAATTTTCTCCATCCTTGTCATATTTCTTACTTCCACTAAGAGGTTTATTAGGTTTTCATCAATTTCCTTGACTGGGGCATACATCACCCTATGTCTTGGGCGCAAGTCCTCAAAGAGGCCAAATATGCCCCTCATGTGCTTTATGATAGACTGGGTTGCAAACTCATAAGCTGATAGGTCCTGTTTGCT